>JBCDDS010000015.1:0-45594 GCA_039180185.1 Pseudomonadota bacterium
CGTGCGCCGGTCAGGCGAAAAGCCAACCGAAACACGCCATCATAATGGCGCTCCAACAGGGTTGAGAACGCCTTCTCATCCCCGTCTGCCGCTGCTCGGACCAGGTTTTCGTCACTCACTTTCATGCGCATCACATTGAATAGGACGCACCTAGAACGTCAATTCTTGGGGCCAATTGAATTTTTTTTGCGTGGTAGCGGAGTCGCGGTACTCTGGCGAAGCTAGCTACAGGGTTTGGAGGCTCTCGTGAGAAACTCTTTTTCGCTTATTACTTTATTAACCTCAACATTCAGCGCAGGTGCGATCAGCGCCGCTGACACAGCCAATATTGATATGAATGGTGTCCATTACGAACTTGAGATCACTAGCTGCACTAGCGCTGAAACCCACTATTTCATTGATGCAGAGGGAGAAAAATTGAGCCTCAGCCTCGTTGGCGCGCTCACCGGCGACAATCAGTATTCGACGATTGACTTTTTTTATGTCGAGGGTGGCGACGATCTACGTGCAGGTACTACGACTAAGCCGGTTCTACTGGACGGCGGGAAGTTCCAGTTTGACGGTGAGGTTGACATTTCAAATGGCACCAAAGCGGATATGCGCGTGGTGGCAGATGCCTGTTAGGCGGTGTCTTTAATCAAATAAATCGGGCTGGACCATGCGACGAAACCGTCTTCCGTAGTCACTCTGACCCAAATCGGTGTATCGCCAGTTTCCAGCAGCGAAACGGGCGTGCGCAGGTCCACTTTGCTTTGGGAAAGACTATCCGGAAGCGCATACGCTTTTAGCTTTCGATCGAGCCCTCCAGCGTCAAACTCCAGGCCGTCTATGGCTAGATCGTCAAGTATGACGTTCGCATCGACCAAGCTGGTCTTACAAGTCAGCCTACCACTTAGCGGGCCATCGAGCCACAGATCAAGTCCTCCGAAATTCCCCGTCGTGATCGTATTGAGCGCAACCGTTTGGCTATCGTTGAGTTCCGACCAACGCTCCGGATTCCAAGCATTGATGCGCTTCATCCTTGAAATCTGTGCACCCTCAAGCCGCAACTCACCCGTCCAATAGGTTTCCCGACCGCGCCCGCGATACTCCGCGCCCTGCCACTCCACGCGTAGGCGTGACCCCAGTGGTTCCCCGTCGTAAGGCCGATGCCGATGGATGAGTTCCGCCCCGCGCAGCACGTCAACGCGCAAGATCGGAGCATGGGCATGGCAGGCCACAGAGACATCAACCTGCGTCAAATCCGTGCAGGCGATATCGCCCATCTCTGCAATCTCGGAAGCCTCAGACGGGACGTCATAAACCGCCGGGTCGCGTGAGAAGACGACGCCGCTCGACCCAAGTTGCACCTTCACATCAAGCGCCATGCGACAGCCCGTGGTGCCGTAATGTCGCCGCCGCCGCATGGCCTGAAAAATCGCGTCGCGCGTCAGACCTTCGGCAAGAAAACAGGTCAGCCCGCTATAAGCGCCGAATTCTGACGCACCGGGATAGCATGCCCCCGGCGCACCTTTATGGCCGTCGCTGTTACAAACCAGACCGACGCGATGACCGAGCTCGAACGCATCGTGCATCAGCCATTCAAACGTGCCCCAATCCGAATGCACCTCAACAGCTGTGCGCAGCTTGGCATCATGGTCAAAAGAGATTTCTGCCGGGCGGCCGCCAATATGCGCGTAGATCACGCAATCCCTGCCCTGTAGCTTGGCGAACAAGTCGCTCAAGTTGGTTGCGTCGTCACCAATGTCAGAGCGATCCGTCAGCAGCGCGTGCGAAGAGCGATGGATCGTCTCACCTTCTTGAAGAAAGAACACGTTGTGGTCGCCGCCGAGGGGCGTGTTTGCCGACCACTCATAGCCGGGAAAGACAGTTAACCGCCCATCATTGTTGAATTCAGCGCTAAGCCGATTGATTTCAGCCCAAAACGCGTTGGTTATCTGAAAATCATTGGCCTGATGGCTTGTGACATCAAGGAAGGCAACATCGCGCGCGAACTCCAGATACTGCCGCATCGGGTTGATGCCCACCGTTTCTCCGCTTTGCCCGTGCAGATCACCCCAATAAGCCGCGACCGCACCCTCGCGCACATGCATTGGGTTAGATACGGCGAGTTGACCACCGTTCTCATCCTGCAAAGTGAAAGATACATCCGAGGCGTGAGAAACCGACAGTCCCTCAACTTTTTTCCCACGCGCGCCCGTCTTGGGTACGATCTTTTTCGGCAAACCCTCTACAGGTTGATCTGCTTTCAAATATAAAACTGCATTACCGGGATACGTGGCATTACCCCAATGATCCTCCGCCCGGATACCTACACTAAACATTTCGTTGGGCCGTCTCAGTGTAGGCGCGATCAGATGCCAAGTTTTTGGCGACCCTGGTATGATCTCAATGTGGGGCGATGCAACCGGGAGAAACACGCCTGTCGCACAAGGATCAGCAAGTACACGAAACTCAAAAGCGCTTTCCGGGAACGTTTGCAACCGAAAGCCAGGCGAGCCACCTGAGCGATCACCGAGCACCAATTCTATAACATCGCCCGGCCGCATGTAGCCGCGTTTCACAGTGATCCTGATCCCGTTGTACCATGGCCGCTGATGCGGGTATCGCTCGGCGTGCAATTCCAATCCGACGCCATTTGAGGCCGTCGCGGAAACGAAATTGATCGCCCTAGGATCATCGAATTGCACAGCACCCTGATCGGTGGTCCAGCGCCCGATAATCTTTATTGCGCCGGTGTCATCAAGCCCGTACTGACCAACGCGGTAGCGCAATCGAAAGCTTTGAAAAGAGCGCACCTCAAATGCGCCCTGTGGAGTAAATTCAACCGATCCGTAATCTGCCCCATCTGGCCCTGGCATCGCCTGCGGCCAGACATCACCCATCTGATCTTCTGGGATCGGGGACACGGGCCCTTAGACACTCATGCAGACATATTTCATCTCAAGGAAATCTTCGATGCCGTGATGGCTGCCTTCGCGTCCAAGGCCGGATTGTTTGACACCACCAAAAGGTGCCACCTCGGTAGAGATGATGCCGGTGTTGACGCCGACGATCCCGTATTCAAGCGCTTCAGCGACCTTGTAGACACGGCTCAAATCCTTGGCGTAGAAGTAGCTCGCCAGACCAAAGATGGTGTCGTTGGCCATCGCGATCACGTCATTCTCGTCCTCGAATTTGAAGAGCGGAGCAAGCGGGCCGAAGGTTTCGTCCTGGCTAACCATCATGTCTTGCGTGACATCGGTCAGAATGGTCGGGGGTAGAAAGTATCCCGTACCGTCAATCGGTGCCCCACCACCCATCAAAATACTGGCACCCTTGGCGGTGGCGTCAGCCACATGCTCTTGTACTTTATCTATGGCATCTGCGTTAATCAAAGGACCAAGCTGCGTACCATCCTCAAGCCCATCGCCGATTTTCATTTTGCTGACCGCATCCTGCAGTTTCGCTGCAAAAGCGTCGTAAACGCCGGCTTGAACGTAAATTCGGTTGGCGCACACACAGGTCTGACCGTTGTTACGGAACTTGCATAGGATTGCGCCCTCGACGGCAGCATCGAGATCTGCGTCGTCAAAGACAATGAAAGGTGCATTACCACCGAGTTCCATCGAACATTTCATAACCTGATCGGCGGCCTGGCGTAACAGGATGCGACCGACCTCAGTTGAGCCTGTAAAGGTCAGTTTCCGCACTGCCGGGTTTTCACAAAATTCTTTACCGATCTCGGAGGACCGCGACGACGTTACAATGCTGAAGACACCCTTCGGGATGCCCGCGCGCTCCGCTAGAACACCCATCGCAGTCGCTGAAAGTGGTGTCTCCGCCGCTGGTCTTCCGACAAAGGAACAGCCCGCCGCTAGTGCTGGGCCTGCTTTGCGGGTGATCATCGCATTGGGGAAGTTCCAGGGCGTAATGGACGCGGCAACGCCAATCGGCTGTTTGATAACCATGATGCGTTTGTCGCGTTGATGTCCCGGAATCATTTCGCCATAGATGCGCTTGGCCTCTTCAGCAAAGAACTCAATGAAAGATGCGCCGTAGACAATTTCGCCCTTGGCCTCTGCAAGGGGTTTACCCTGTTCTGCGGTAAGGATCGTTGCGAGATCATCGGCATGCTCGATCATCAAATCGTACCAGCACCGAAGAACAGCTGAACGTTCCTTACCTGTCCAGCTGGCCCAGTCTTTTTGTGCTGCCTCCGCCGTGGCAATCGTATCGGCCACCTGCGCACGGCTCATATCGGCCACATGTGCGATCACGTCCCCGCGTGCTGGGTTCGAGACGTCGAACGTCGCGCCCCCTTCGCCATCAATCCATTCGCCAGCGGCATAGGCCTTCTCGGCGAGGAGTTCAGGGTCCTTTAGCAGTGACTTCAGATTGGTCGTTACGTCCAGCATGGCACATCTCCCAGAAAAACGTCTGACTCTGGCAAACCATCTGCTAGAAAAATTGTCTAGGGCCAAACGCAAGGGAAGTGAAATGCAAATGGATGCTGAATATGACAATGCGGCTCACACACCGGGTGCAGCGGACTATCCCAACAAATGGGCGGCAAAGGCGGAAGCTTTTCGCAAATACATGTTAAGAAACAACCGAGCCAGCCTGGATCAGCCCTATGGTGACACTCCACGCCAATCCAGCGATTATTTTTTTCCAAGCGATGAGCCAAAGGGGCTTTGCGTTTTTGTTCACGGCGGCTACTGGCGGCGATTTGATCGAAGCTATTGGTCACATATGGCCGCTGGTCCACTCGCCCACGGATGGGCAATTTCGATCCCGTCTTACGATCTTTGCCCGGATGTACAGGTGCGCGACATCACATTGCAGATTGCCGCGGCAGTAGAAAAAGCGGCGAATGAGTTTTCAGGGCCTATCAAGCTCTTTGGACATTCCGCCGGGGGACATCTGGTCACACGTATGCTGCAGCCGGGCATGCTCCCCGAACCCGTTGTTTCGCGGCTTGCGCGGGTGACGCCAATTTCGATGGTGTCGGACCTACGCCCGTTGATTCAAACCTCGATAAATGACCAGCTTCAGCTTGATGAGGAAAGCGCAATTGCCGAGAGCCCAATCTTTATGGAGCAAAGGCATTCTGTTCCGATTGAGGCTTGGGTAGGTGGAGCTGAACTTCCAGCCTTCATTGATCAGTCCCGCTGGTTCGCACGCGCTTGGGCGTGTGAGCTAAACATTCTTCCAAACATGAACCATTTTACGGTTGTGGAAGCGCTGGAAGACCCACAAAGCCCGCTGACGCTTGGGTGTATCAACGACTAAACGGCATCACCCAAATAGTGATTGCCAGGTGGGCAAAGTATCTCCTTCGACCGACTCAGCGGCGTGCACGCCGCGCGCGATTGCCCGCGCCACACAATTCGCTGCCATATGACCGATTAACAGGTGATCCTCTGTTTCAATCGCGCCTGTGGAGGCAGCAAAAATCAAATCTCCGTCTTTTGGCGTATGAGCAGGAACCACCGCTCTAGCTATGCCATCATGTGCTGCAATTGCCATGCGGGTGCATTGAGCCTTCGTTAGGGCCGCATTCGTCGCAACGATCCCGATTGTGGTGTTGTTGGACGGACCGTGCTTAGTGGCCGGCAAATGAACTGAGTTAAATTGAGATGGCATGCCAAGCCCCCCGAACTCGCCATCAATCTCAAATGGCGCGGCCCAAAACTTTGAGCCGTCATCGACCACGACTGACCCAATCGCATTGACCGCGATCAAAGCGCCAACAATCACACCGTTTGGTAGCACGGCAGAAGCGGAGCCCAACCCACCTTTGAGATTCGCCGTTGTCGCGCCTGTTCCAGCGCCAACACTTCCGATTTCAAAGATATCCGATTTTGCCGCAAACGCCTCGGCACCCAACTCCTTGTAAGGGTTTTCCTGCCAATCCTTTTGCCCACCATTGAGCAAATCAAAGATTATAGCGCCAGGCACGACAGGCACTTTTACCGAACCCACGGGATACCCACGACCAGCGCGACTAAGCTCATCCGCCACGCCCGACCCGGCATCCAACCCAAATGATGACCCGCCAGAAAGGACCAACGCCTCTACCTGCTCCACGAGCTTATCAGGTGCCAGAAGATCAGTTTCCCGTGTCCCCGGGGCGCCACCCATCACATGAACGCCCGCCGTAAAGGGTTGATCCCCTACGAGAACACTCACACCCGTCTTGATTTTACTGTCCTGCGCATTGCCCACCATTAAGCCGGGCACATCGGTTATGAGGTTTTTCGGACCCGTTTCGACTTTGACCATGCGGTTTCATTCCATTTGACGTCGCAAATCACCTTGCCAGAAGTGCGCAGTTTGGCCAAATTGGAAATGATCCAGAACGATGGCGTCGTTCAACCAACGGATCGCATATCCAAACAGTCCTGAACGCCGGGACCTTTCTTTGCGAAGGAGGGTCACTATGACTGCATCTATTCTTCAAACTAAACCAGACATCCGTCCGGAATTTTATCGCTTCCACAATGGTGAAAAGGCGCCTTTGCCGTTTTCAACGCAAGAGTATGAAACCCGCCTTGCCGGTTTGCGCCAGATCATGCACACCAAGAGCGTGGATGCCGCTGTGCTCACATCCATGCACAATGTCGCGTATTACTCGGGATTTCTCTATTGCGCATTTGGGAGACCTTACGCAGTAGTTGTGACGCAATCCGATAGCGTCACAATTTCTGCCGGGATCGACGCTGGGCAACCTTGGCGGCGGTGTCATGGTGACAACATCACCTATACCGATTGGCAGCGCGACAACTTTTGGCGCGCGGTGCTATCCGTTACCGGCAAAGGAAAGGTGATCGGCTATGAGGCGGACCACCTTAACTTGCAAGGGTTTGATAAACTGAACGGCTTTCTTCAACCTTCGATCAAGGTGGATTTATCGGCTGATACAATGATCCAACGTATGTCTAAATCCACTGAGGAAATTGAACACATACGGCGCTGTACTGCGATTGCCGATATCGGCGGATATGCGATCCGGGAAACGATCCGCGAAGGTATTCGAGAGATCGATGTATCCATGGCTGGACGTGATGCGATGGAGGAGGAGATTGCCCGCGTCTTCCCCGATGCTGAATACCGGGATACCTGGGTCTGGTTTCAGTCCGGGATCAACACCGATGGCGCGCATAACCCAGTGACGGGCCGTGTTCTACGGCGCGGGGACATCTTGTCGCTGAACGCGTTCCCGATGATTTCCGGCTACTACGTCGCGCTCGAACGCACCTTGTTTGTTGGTGAGGCTGATGAGGAGTCATTAACATATTGGCGGGCAAACATAGAAGCGCATGAATACGGTATGTCGCTTCTTAAACCCGGCAATACCTGCGCCGAGGTGGCGCAGAGTATCAACGCCTTTCTGCAAGAGCGTGACTTGCTTCAATACCGTACGTTTGGATATGGTCACTCCTTCGGTGTGCTATCGCACTACTATGGCCGTGAAGCGGGGCTAGAGTTACGCGAAGATATCAACACCGTGCTTCAGCCAGGCATGGTCATTTCTATGGAGCCGATGCTCACAATTCCGGACGGTCAGAGCGGTGCAGGAGGCTATAGAGAACACGATATTCTGATCATCACCGAAGATGGAAACGAAAACATCACCGGTTATCCTTATGGACCTGAATTCAACATCGTGGATTAAATTAAGAAGGGGCTGCCTTTCGTGGCCCCACTCGCTCACGCTACACTAAACCTTCGACAACCGCTTTACGATTTTGGCTCAACCGCTTGATCAAACCACGTTGACGGCTGCCTTTGGGGATAAAACGTGCTGGTTCGATGACCTTGCCGGACGCAAAGTAATCCGGAAAAATGAGCTTTAACTCTTCGCGCATATCCTCGGGCATGCCCTCCATCACGCAAGCGCCTGGAAAGAAGCTCTCCGTCGGTGTCCCGTCTGCAAAGACGATCTGGTGGCTGTCAAACACGAGGTGGATGTAGCTCACGGCATCGACCTCATGGTCCACGAACACGCCAGGCAGAGCTGTCAGCTTATTAGCGGATACCAGAACTTCTCGTGTTCCAAACATCCGTTTGGCGACAAGCGAGCGCACAAGAAATCTATGCTGAGGCGAAACCACGAGGTCGGTCATCGGAAGACCTTCGCCAAGCGCACCCGCCATAATGCGCACGGGCCGGATCGTCGGGTGAGAATCCAAATCCTGTCGCCTCAAGTCGCGCGACAAAACCAGCTCCAAAGGTTGAGCGCCATTGTCATAGGTGGACACAAGATCACCGCTTCGAAGGGTTTCCACGGCGCGGGCACCCGTTGGTGTGTCGATCATTGCGCCAGGTGTTAAGCAGGCAAAAATCAACCCCTCTTCGAAGGCGATAACGCCAACAGTTTCCAAAATGTGGTTGGTTTCACCATCACCCGACTGTTCTTCTTCGAAGAACAGGTCTACGTCCGAATTGCTCTGCCCATCGATGACGACCGTTCCTGGATCACCACCATTGATCGTTTGCGTCTCAGCCACGACGATTGCATCAGTGAACGTGTCTCCAAGCGAGAAAGTTCTAGTGACTTCATCGAGGTTGTTAAACGTGCTTGCAGTGCCGGAGTTTGCATCACCGCCTGCCTGGATCGCAATGTAGCCCACCGTTTCGAAGGCATGAGCGCCGTCCTCGCCCTCTTCTTCCTGCAAGCGAACGTCGAAGCCGGATGCTGTTATATTCAGCGGATCACTATCCACGGTCGTTGTATCGTTCTCTGACATCACACTGGTCAGAACAACGGGCGGATCAGAAAACCCACCAGTCAGCAAAACAGCTGAGTTTGTGTTATCGGCAGAAACCGTGCCCGCCTCCACAACGCGACCATCGGGCAAAGTGTGAATACCTTCCTCAATGGCAATCCAATTGATGGTTTCCGTGGCAGGATGCGGCCCATCGAGGAACTCCCACTCCTCAATGATGAATGTAAATGAAGTTGTGTTGCCGTCAGAGTCGAGCGTTTCACCAACAACACGCAGCACGAACTGGTTACCGCCATTATTGGTAGAGGTCAGCGCAAATACTGGATTCGTCAACGGTTCCGTCAAATTGACCGTGATCGGTGCATTCTCCGTTGGAGAATTCGTCGTAATACTGCCAGCCTCGCCAAACGCCACAGCCCAACCTTCCAATTAAAGGACGCAAGATTACAGCACCCGCGCAGTTGTAAGTAAGCGGGAATTTGGGCAAGAATTCGTCAGATAGCTGAAAAATTCCCTAATTTTCGGCTGTTTACCGCTAAACCAATGCGAAAATACGCGCAGGTCCGCCGGTTCCACCTCGATGGGTGGGCGCGCCGATCACAATAGTGGCCCCAGATGCTGGAACACGGTCCAGGTTGGCGATGTTTTCTATCCCAAAGCGTCCCGAAGGCAGCCAGGCATAATGGGTAACGAAATCCGCAGATGGACCGTGATCTAGCGACAGCGTATCCACAGCCATAGACGCCGCCCCGGTTTCCTCCATCAGCATTTGAGTGGCCTCAATATGAAAGCCCGGGAAGTGCATTTTCTCGCCGTCAAAGCTGCGATACTCGTCGCTGCCGGTTTTTGCACCCCAGCCAGAATGCATGGCGACACAGGCATTATCAGGTATGTCACCATTGGCGGAAATCCAGGCTTTCAGGTCTTCCGGCGTCACCTGCGCGTCTGGATTCTCCGCGGCTTTTGCGGCGATATCGACCACACAGAGCGGCGCCACAAGCGCGCCTACGTCAATCTCATCAACCGCAGCGCCATCCGCAGAAAAGTGCAGCGGTGCGTCAATATGTGTGCCGGTATGTTCGTTCAAGGTCAGCTTAAGTAGATTGAAACCGTTATCAGCAAAGTTAAAGACTTGCTCCCTTTCGATGCCCGGTGCGCCGAAATATGTTGGGAATTCTTCATCATAGACGTGCGTGAGGTCTTCTACCGCACTGTGGCCATCTGCCATTGCGGGGGGTGCTGAGGCAGACCCTAGGGCAAGCGCAGCACCTGCTGTTGCGCCAGCGGTAAAGAATGCTCGTCGCGACAACATACGGTCCTTGACCGCGTTCATGACACAGATATCACACATAATTCTCCCTCCGTTGGTTGTATTCAGGCACGTCTCACCCGATAACATGACATATGCGAGGCGCGGGTCAACACAGCTTGCAACAGACCGCATCGCAATGGCGTGAAGAGGTGAGATTATGATCTATGTGTCTTGGGCATTGAGGGTGGTGTTCTGGGCGCTCGTATTCGCGTTTTTGCACTACACTTTGCCTCAAACAGACATTGCTCGGATCACGGACACCTATGAGAAACGAGAGGACTTCGGCATTAATCGCATCTTTTGGGCCCGCGGCGATGCTGGAAGCGGCAGTACGACGCAAAATCGTGACGTTTTTTTCATTCAGACCAAGCTTACGAATGACAAGGTGATGGTCTTCCGTAATGAAGACACAGGCTGGGGCTGGCCGCCTTACTTCAAATTTGACACGTCAAACCTGCAAGCTGAGGCAGCTGATCTGAAATCTAGTGCAGAGAACCCCAAATGGGTTGCAATCAGACATTATGGTTGGCGCAACGAGATCATTACAATCTTTCCAAATGCGGTTAGCATTCGCCCTGTCGAGGGACCAGGTGTCCGGACCAGTCCATGGTTCAACATTGTCTTTCTGACCGTCCTGTTTGCGATCTTCTGGGCGATCAGGGTGCGTTGGAAACGCTTTCGCGAAAACCGGATCAATCCGGTGGTGGACGAATGGACAGATGGCTGGGGATAGTTACCGCTTGCCATAGTAAAGTCCGACCACATGCTCCGCCTCAGCAAAGAAGAGCCAGCGAGAAGCGGCCACGCCGACGAGGTGGCTTATGACGGCAAGACCGATCAGCACCCATGAAAACGGCATTAGTAAAAACACGAAAGGCAACATGTAAGCGGCGCCCAAAGCAATCATGCGGAGTTTTATCGCATGTTTGCGTCCGACCACATGGACAAACTCTCGCAATAGGTAGTTTGTGCCAGTGTGAGGTGGCTCGAAAGCACGTACTTCGCCGCGATCACCGAGCCCGGTGGCTGTCGCGAGATTAGAACCGCTCTGCTTCAGCGCGCTGTCGCCGCGATACCACCATGCCAATTGTGCAGCCGCTGCGGTAGGAACAAGCAAAAGCGCCAGAAAGCCCTGTCCTGCAAGCAATGCGCCACCAGCCAGCGAAAGCATCATGAACAACAGTGGTGTAAGCGGCGTGTTCCAGCGCGGAACAGTCTTGAGCTGCGCGTAAATCATGGAGGTGGTAAACACCGTTCCCAAAGACGCAACAGCGCCGAGGATTCCTAACCAACCCCACCGCGTATCAAAGAACACAAGTCCAAGCGCAAAAAATGCCATTAGAACCAGCGCGATAACAGAACACACCCCTTCCCGACTTAACCAGGATGAACGCCACTGTGTAAAAGCGCGCCAGGCGCGCTCTGGATGACCAAGGTGAAAGGTTGAGGCCAAAAGACCTCCAACCGCTAAAGCATAGGCCACGACAAAATAGCCGAAGGCGATCCAACCTGTCACCACTGGCAGGCCAAGCCCGAGCCAGAAGAGCAGGCCAAAGCCGAGACCCGAAAGGGTGGTGAAAATGATAACCGATGGGGCTGGATGCATTAGACGGTGTCCAACACTTTATCGAGCCAGGCGACAAACCCCTTTGGCTCCTCGACCACTGGCTTCAGGAACGGTGCCAATGCGTCAAACTCCGGTTCGGAGATGCGGTCCTTAGGGCGTGGTGGCAGATACTTGTTGACCGGTTTCGTACCTTGTTCCGGCATGAGGTCCATACCGCCGCGCTCGGCGGTTAGCTTACTCACATCGCTATTTGGGTCTGCAAAATCACCAAAATGGCGCGCGCCCGCAGGGCAAGTGCGCACACATGTCGGCACCCGGTCCACCTCATGCAGGTTTTCGTTGTAAATCCGATCCACACAAAGGGTGCATTTCTTCATCACGCCCTCTGCTGCATCAAGCTCCCGCGCGCCATAGGGACAGGCCCAGGCGCAGAGGCCACAGCCGATGCAGTGATCCTCGTTGACTAGAACAATGCCGTCTTCGACACGCTTATAGCTCGCGCCGGTTGGACATACGGTCACGCATGGTGCGTCCTCGCAATGCAGACAAGATTTCGGGAAGTGGATCAACTGAGCAGGCGCGTTCTCGGGCTCAACCTCATATGAATGCACGCGATTGAGGAACGTCCCCACCGGATCGCCACCGTAAGGTTTTTGATCCGACAACGGCGCGCCGTAGTTCTCCGTGTTCCAGCCTTTGCAACTTACGACACAGGCATGGCAACCCACGCAGGTATCGAGATCTATAGCGAGGCCAAGCTTTTTCTCTGTCTTCTGGGGCAGCATAGTCATTTGGCCACCCCCACGCGCGGTGAAAAGTCGTCGATAGACTTTTGGCAAAACTTTTCAAAAAAGTTTTGTGCGTTCCTCATTTCCCAACCTTCCAAGTTAGCTCATCCGGCCCCTGCCCTACGGGCGAGCGGATTGGCTTGAATTCCGGTTGCACCTCTTCGGGTGCGTCGACTTTGGTGATGTTCACACGCACGTCAAACCAGGCGGCCTGACCTGTTATTGGGTCGGAGTTGGCCCAGCGGAGGCCGTCACCCTTTGGCGGCAAAAGCTCATGGATTAGGTGATTGAGCAGGAACCCTTTGGTGGCCTCCGGCGCATCCTCGGCCAGCGCCCAGGCGCCTTTGCGTTTGCCGATAGCGTTCCAGGTCCACACCGTACTGGCGTTTAGCGCCGCCATATGCGCAACAGGCACCGTAATCGCGCCATGTGCGGAACTAACCTTGGCCCAGTCGCCATCGGAAAACCCGTGCTTTTCCCACAGATCCGTCGGCACATAGAGCGGATTGCGCCCGTGGATTTGGCGTAGCCAGGCGTTTTGCGTGCCCCAAGAGTGATACATCGCCATCGGTCGCTGCGTCAGCGCGTGAACCGGGAATTCGTCGGGGTCCACATGGCTGTCCTCAAAAGGGGGATACCAGATCGGCAAAGGATCGAGGGTTTTTTTGATCCGCTCACGCAAGTGATCCGGTGGCTGGCGTTCGCCATGGCCCTCTGCCGCCAGTTGGAACTTGCGCATCGTCTCGACATAGACGTCGAAGACGTAAGGCTGCGGGCTATCAAAAAGGCCCATATCCACAGCCCAGTCCTGATATCCTGCGTTCCACGGTTTGTAATAAGCGCAACTCTCGGGGATGTGGCTGACAAAAAAGCCGCCGTTCTCAATGTACCGATCCAACTGGTTGGCATTCGGATCGCCGCGCCCATGGCTTATTCCGTTGCCTTTCTTACGCCACCCAGCGAGCGGACCGATCCCCGGCTTGCGCTGGTGGTTGGTGATGTAGTCTGCGTAATCCTTGTATTTCGGAGTTCGGTCATCGTTCACAAAGCCGGGAAGCTCCAGCATATTGGCAAGCTGCACCAGAACCGTCTGAAAACCGCGCACGTCCCGATCCGGCTCCACCACCGGCCAACGGATTGCGTCCGCCGCCGCGTCGGCTTCACAAATCGGGCGATCCAGAAGTGAGATGCAGTCATGCCGTTCGAGATAGGTCGTATCGGGCAATACCAGATCGGCATAGGCTACCATTTCTGAACTATACGCATCCGAATAGATGATACGTGGGATCACATAATCGCCATTCTCATCCTTATCGGTGAGCATATGCATGACACCCTTGGTGTTCATTGTGGAGTTCCATGACATATTCGCCATGTACATGAACAGCGTGTCGATTTTGTACGGATCACCGGCATAGGCGTTGGAAATAACCATATGCATGAGACCGTGGCTCGACATCGGGTTTTCCCAGGTGAAGGCTTTGTCGATCCGTGCAGGGCTGCCGTCTTCTTTCAACGCCAGATCATCTGGCCCCTGCACAAAGCCTAAGTGAGGCCCGTTCAATGGTTCACCTGCCTGATACCCGCAATGCGGTTTTGGGTGCGCGCTAACAGGCTTCGGATAAGGTGGTTTGAAACGGAAACCACCCGGCACTTCCACCGTGCCGAGCAGGATTTGGAGTAGGTGCAGCGAACGGCAGGTCTGAAACCCATTTGAATGAGCAGAGATCCCGCGCATTGAGTGAAAGCTGACCGGGCGGCCTTTCATGGTCTTGTGAGTCTCGCCTCGGAAATCCGTCCATTCTACGGGGAGTTCAAATGCTTCATCAAAGGCCACGCGCGCCAGTTCGGCGGCGATGGTCTTGATCCGTTCGGCACTGATGCCGCACCGCTCTGCAACTGCCTCAGGTGCATATTCTTCGCTCAGATACCGCTCTGCGAGTAGATGCATAACCGGTTTATGCGTGATCCCCGCTTGTCTCCACGTGGCAGACATATCCGGGCGCACACCCTTTTGGTCATACGGCGCCGGTTTGCCCGTCTTGCGGTCAATCACCAGGAGCTTGCCATCCTCATCGCGTAGCAGAAGACCAAACTCAGCCGATTTCGCGTCAGAATTCACTAGCACCGGTGCATTGGTGAAATTTGCCAGGTACTCCAGATCGATCTTGCCCGCCTTAAGAAGCTCATGAATCAGCGCCAGAATGAATAGCCCATCGGTACCCGGCGTTATGCAAACCCATTCATCAGCCACGGCGTTGTAACCGGTACGGATCGGGTTCACGCCGATGATCTTGCCGCCATTGGCCTTGACCTTACCAATACCGATTTTGATCGGGTTGCTGTCGTGGTCCTCGGCCACACCGAACAGCATAAAGAGCTTCGTGTGTTCCCAATCGGGCTGGCCAAACTCCCAGAAGGCACCGCCCATGGTGTAGATGCCTGCCGCTGCCATGTTGACGGAACAAAAGCCGCCATGGGCCGCGTAGTTCGGCGTGCCAAAGTTCTGTGCCCAGAAACTCGTAAAGCTCTGACTTTGGTCGCGGCCTGTAAAGAAAGCAAGTTTAGAAGGATCGTTCAGCCTGATCGGTTCAAGCCAATCAACCGCGATTTTAAGCGCTTCGTCCCAAGTGATTTCTTCAAATTCGCCTGATCCGCGTGGACCAACGCGTTTTAATGGCGCGCGCAGACGCGACGGTGCATTGTGCTGCATAATCCCGGCGCTGCCTTTGGCGCAAAGCACGCCCTGATTCACCGGATGGTCGCGATTACCCTCGATGTAGGCGACACGCTTCTTTCCGTCTTCGCCTTCCTTCATGTGCACGTTAATGCCGCAGCGGCAGGCGCACATATAACAAGTCGTCTTGCGAACTTCGTCCGAGACTTTTGGTGACAGGTTTATTTTCGGTTGCTGGATCGACATCTGGCTAGAAAAAATTCCCTCCCGTACCTCACCTGAGGAACAGTATTCCCCCAATAATTAGAACTGCAATGAAAATAGTCTCTACAACGATTAAGGCTATGGCCATGCCTCCGACGCCAAGGACTTGTTTTAGATTGGTTTTCATGCCCACGGCGGCAATCGCAATGAGCAGCAGCCAACGCGACATCTGACTGATGAATTCCGCGATCATGGACGGGATCAGATTCAAAGAACTCAGCGTCGCCATAACCAGAAAGCCAATCACGAAACCCGGTAAAAGTGGCGGTGATTTGCCATCTATATCAACGGCGTGGAGTCGACGTATAATTAAAGCAGCGATCAACACGATTGGGGCAAGCATCGCCACTCGGAAGAGTTTGACAAGCGTTGCAGTGTCACCGGCCTGCTCCGAGATCGAGAAGCCTGCCCCTACAACCTGCGCCACATCATGGATTGTCCCGCCGAGAAAAATACCTGCAGCGATATCATTGAAATCCAGCCACCGCGCGAGAATAGGGTAAAGCACCATGGCAATGGTCGAAAGCACCGTGACACCAACCACGGTAAAGATAAGCCTTTCTTCAGAGCGTTCGTCTTTCGGTAGCACCGCGCTGATAGCCATCGCTGCCGAGGCACCACAGATCGCTACCGATCCCGCTGTCAGAAATGCAAAACGCCATTTGTGACCAAAGAAACGACCAACCGCGAGGCCGAAGAATATCGTCAGCACGACCCCGCCAATAACCAACGCGATCAAATCGAGCCCAAGCCCGGCCATTAACCCAACAGATATACGTACGCCCAAAAGCGCCACGCCGAGGCGCAAGAGGGTTTTAGCCGCAAAATCAATGCCTTCAACGGCGCGGCCTTCTTCGCTGAGAAAACTCAACGCGATACCGAGCAAAAGCGCCAACAGCATCGCCGGCGTTGCGTAGTGCTCTGAGAGAAACTGCGCGCAAATCGCGACAATTATGGCGATCAAGACGCCAGGAAACAGAACCTTTGACCTCGCCTGCCAATCGGCAAGAACGCTTACCGTCGGGTTGTTTGATTGATCCATACTAAACACCTCTTGCTCCAATCGAGTGGTCACTCGCTGTGCTGGCGCTTGTAAGGTTTCGCTTGCCGCGGTTCATGTCTGGCGAGCCTGGAGTACTGTCACCGCGATCATCTGCGTTACATCTTCCGCAGTGCAGCCGCGCGACAGATCGTTGGCTGGCTTATTCAGGCCCTGGAGAACCGGGCCAATGGCGGAATACCCGCCAAGTCTTTGGGTTATCTTATAGGCAATATTTCCCGCGTCTAGGTTCGGGAAAATCATCACGTTGGCCTGACCAGCAATGTCAGAGCCAGGGGCCTTCTTCTCGCCAACGTTGGGCACGAAAGCCGCATCAAATTGCAACTCTCCGTCCACTTTCAAATCTGGCCGTGCTGTCCGCAGTATTTCGGTGGCGTTGGCGACTTTACTGACCACCGCATGTTTGGCAGAGCCTTTTGTAGAGAAACTCAGCATCGCGACAAGCGGCTCATCCTGCATCAAAGCCTTGAAACTTAAGGCTGATGTTTCAGCGATAGAGGAAAGCTCTTCTGCGCTCGGATCGATCACCAAACCGCTATCGGAATAGAGCATCGGCCGCGCGCCGTTTCGTGAATCGTCCGGTGGATACATTAGGAAAAACGATGACACGAGCGCGGCATCGGGCGCCTTACCGATCATTTGAATAGCGGCGCGCACAATGTCGGATGTGGTTGCAACAGCGCCGCCAACAGTGCCGGTTGCGTGCCCCTCACGCACCAAAAGCGCGGCGTAGATGAGCGGATCGCACACTGCTTCTTTGGCTTGATGCGGCGTCACTCCCTTTTTGGCGCGCAATTCAAAGTAAACTTGAGCAAAACGTTCCGCATGCTTGCTGTGAGCCGGATCGTGGATTGCAATTCCATCACCAACGGCTCCACCGGCCTTCTGCAAAGCGGTGGAAACTGCAGGTTCCGGTCCCACTAGAACGATCTCGGCCAAGCCTTTTGAATGCGCTGCGAGGCCTCCTTCCACGATCCTAGGATCCGTGCCCTCGCTCAGCGCAATGACTGCGCGCTCATCACGCGCAGTCGCTGCCAAAAGTTCCGTTGGCTGAAGTGTCATGTGGAGCGGCTTATGCCTGCTCCATCATGTCGTCTTTAGAGATACCTGCAACCGAGACAGGTTTCTTCATCGCATCACGACGGAAAGGTTCGCCAAGCTCTTGGTTGATCATCGCCTCGATCAGCGTGGTCACACCGTTTTCCATCTGATCCTTGATAGCCTGATTTAGCGCGTCGGTCAGCTCATCCATCGTGCGTGCAACTACGCCCTTCAGGCTACAAGCCGACGCGATGCCAGCATAGCTGACCTCTTCGTCAAGCTCAGTGCCAACAAAGTTGTCATCAAACCAAAGGGTCGAGTTCCGCTTCTCCGCGCCCCATTGATAATTGCGGAAAACAATCTGCGTGATCGCAGGCCATTCGCCACGACCAATTGCTGTTAGTTCGTTCACCGCGATGCCAAATGCTCCGTCTCCGGCAAAACCAACAACCGGCACATCGGGACAGCCAATCTTTGCGCCGACAATGGAAGGCAGACCGTAACCGCACGGGCCAAAAAGACCTGGCGCAAGATACTTACGGCCTTCTTCAAAGCTTGGATAGGCATTTCCGATGGCACAATTGTTCCCAATGTCAGAAGAAATGATTGCCTCCTTCGGCAGGGCAGCTTGGATGGCGCGCCACGCCATACGTGGGCTCATCCATTCAGGTTTTGCGTCACGTGCACGTTGGTTCCAAGTGGTACCGGGATCATCATCCTCGTGATCCATCGAAGACAGCTGTTGCGCCCAGCGCGACTTCTTTTCGGCAATGTTTGCTTTGCGCGCATCACGGCCTGCATCACCAGCATCATCCGCTAGGCTGGCGAGAATGCCTTCTGCAACCTTCGCTGCATCGCCCACAATACCGACTGTTACTTTCTTGGTCAGGCCAATCCGGTCTGGATTGATGTCAACCTGAATGATCTTTGCATCCGCAGGCCAGTATTCCATTCCGTAGCCTGGCAATGTCGAAAACGGGTTTAGGCGCGTGCCCAGACACAGCACGACATCAGCGTCTTTGATCAATTCCATTCCAGCTTTGGAACCATTGTAGCCCAGAGGCCCAGCAAAAAGCGGGTGTGAGCCTGGGAATGCGTCATTGTGCTGATATCCTACACAGACTGGCGCATCGAGCCGTTCGGCCAGAGCCTGAGATGCCTCAATCCCACCGTTAGAAAGAACCACGCCAGCACCATTGAGGATCACTGGACTTGACGCTTCAGAGAGTAGTTTAGCAGCCTCGGACACCGAACCGACACCGCCGGATGAAGCTTCGAATTCAATTGGGGCAGATATTTCGATGTCCACAACTTGGGTCCACATGTCACGTGGAATGTTAAGCTGCGCTGGAGCGCTCAGGCGCTTGGCCTGTGAAATCACGCGGGTGAGCACCTCAACCACACGTGTCGGGTCACGAACCTCTTCCTGATAGGCGACCATATCCTCAAAGAGCTTCATTTGCTCGACTTCTTGAAAGCCACCCTGACCGATAGTCTTGTTAGCGGCTTGAGGTGTAACCAGCAGAAGAGGTGTGTGGTTCCAATAAGCCGTTTTCACAGCTGTCACAAAATTAGTGATCCCGGGACCGTTTTGAGCGATCATCATGCTCATTTTACCGGTGGCTCGAGTGTAGCCGTCCGCCATCATTCCTGCACTGCCCTCGTGGGCACAATCCCAGAAATGGATGCCCGCAGCGGGAAAAAGATCAGAGATCGGCATCATTGCCGAACCAATAATACCAAAAGCGTGTTTTATGCCGTGGCGCTGAAGGCATTTCACAAAAGCTTCTTCGGTCGTCATCTTCATGGGTTTGCTCCTGACAAATAGGGAATGGTCAGCCGTATGCTTGTCGTAAAAATAGCGACGCGCTTGTAGGCGTTCTAGGGCCAGATCAGTGGTCGGTCTATAGCCAAAATATGGTTTTTGGTATTTTGAAGTCTCATTAATGTTCCAATTCGCGCGCCAGGATTGAAACGCCATCTGGAATGCGATCTGCAGATATAGAGGAATAAGCCAATCGATAGTAATTTTTTGGCGGTGCATCTCCGCCGAAAAAAGAACGCCCAGGTTCAATTAAAACACCTCTTTGGCGCAATCGAAGGTCGAGCGCTTCTGTATCAATGTGCTGCGGCGCGCGCATCCAAATCGAGCTCCCGCCAAAAGCGCCGCGACCTGCAATACCGAGACCATGGTCTTCAAGCGCTTGCTCCATTATCGCACGACGCTGACCATAGACCCGTCCGATCTTGCGAATCATGCTGTCATAGTGCCCTAGGCTCAAAAAATAGGCTGCTGTGCGTTGCATGTGTCCCGGAGGATGGCGGAGCACACTGGCCCTCAAGGCACGTGCTTCACGAATGAAACTTTGTGACCCCACCAAATAGCCGATCCGTAATCCAGGAAAAATCGACTTAGAAAAACTGCCCACGTAGATCACGCGCCCATCTTCATCGAGTGATTTCAGCGACGGCAAGGGCGAGCGCAAAAAGGAGATTTCAAACTCATAATCATCTTCAAGGATAAGGGCATCTATTTCCTTTGCGCGATTCAAAAGAGCGCGCCGTCTTTCGATCGGCATAGTCGCGTTGGTTGGCGCTTGATGGCTAGGCGTGGTGAAAATTACGTCAGCCTCATGTGGCACTTGCTCGGGTGGCAAGCCATCTTGATCAACCGCAACAGGGACGAGGTGACAACGGGACTGTGTAAGGATGTCTCTGAGTGCGTGATAACAAGGTTCTTCTATCGCCGCGGTTCTGCGTTGGGTCAGAAGCACTTGAGACGCAAGCCAAAGTGCATTTTGTGCCCCAAGCGTCAGGAGGATTTCACCTGGTTCGGCCAGAATACCTCTTCGAGGCAAAGTATGGCGCGCAATAAATTCAATTAACATGGGATCGTCCTGATCATAAGCGTCCGCTGCAAGCGCCTGAAAATCCTTTTGTCCCATGGCGCGTAATGCGCAATGTCGCCAGCTTGCATGGTCAAACAATCGAGTGTCAGGTTGACCGAAAATGAAAGGATACTTGTAGCTTGACCAATCCTGCGGTTTCTGAGGCGTAACGCCACCAGTGAACCTTCGACCCAGTGATTTGTTCCAATCAATCGCATCTCGTTGCGTCTTGGCAGGTTTGAATTGCGGCGGTTCCGGTGCGTTCTCTGACACGAAGTACCCAGATCGATCCCGAGCTGCGAGGTAATCGTTGGCCTGAAGTTCAGTATAAGCGAGCGTTACCGTGATCCGGCTGACCCCAAGATGTCTGGCCAACTTGCGCGACGACGGCAGCTTCTCCCCTTTGCGAAACTGACCAGACAAAATGCCTTGCGCGATCATCTGCTGGATTTGCGCTTGCAAAGTGCCTTCTGCAGTTGGGTTCAGAAAGAAGTAATCGACAGGAATAGCCATTTGCAGACGCTATATTGGACATAAAGCGAACGCAATCTGGACCTAAGCCAAAAAAACGCCCTGCGGGAGTTTTCCTGCAGGGCGTTACATTTTCTTGCGCCTCTTGAGAGAGACCAACGAGACGCGAGATACTTATCCTAATTCAGGTAGGGACGAAGATACTGAGCAATAGTTGTTGTCACCGGCTCAGACTGCATGACGTAGGCACCTGCTTGTTCAACAACTGTGCCTTCTTGCAGCGCCACTACGCGTTCCGCATAAGTGGTTTCGCCAAGGTGAGCCAATATAATCGATTTGAAGAGGAAGAAGCCGACAATCAAGTAAGCCAATCCACGCACCGAAAAAGTGGTTGCGCGACGTTTCGGACGAAACACGATCAAGCCATTGTTAGTGACCCGGGCAGAATAACCACTGGCCAATTTGGAACGGTTGCGGTCAATCCGCTTCAGGCGTGAGTCAAACTCTGCAAATGAGTTCGTCATAACTGTTTCCTCAAACTAACTTTGTACTTCGAACTGAGGCTACGTTCGAATTACGGCATAATTGGGGCAGGTGCCTCAATTTCGCGATTTTTATTAACTTTTTCAGACACTTTTGCGAAACATTATCGTCGTCCAGTCGCCAATCACATGTTGGGTCATGAGACTGTTTCCTGCCTGCACATAAACGGCGCAAACTTCGCCAGCTTGTTCATTTAAAATTCCAGATAGAATCAGACGCGCGTGTGGCGCCAGAATGTCGAAAATCGCGGGACAAAGCGAAATGAGAGGTGATTTCAGAATGTTTGCTGTTATCAAATCGAATGGTGCACAGCTTTGCGTTATAGTGTGATTTAAACCTTCAGCTTCAAAACACCGAACCCGACCTACTAGACCATTTGCAGCGACATTAGCTTCTGCAACCTCAACCGCCACGCAGTCTATGTCACTGGCCAATACACCCGCGTTGGGCCAAACACGCGCCGCCGCCATGGCCAGAACCGCTGTACCACATCCCAAATCAAGGATGCTTCGCGGTTCAAAGTCGGATGTTGCGATCACTTCGAGTGCCTGAAGGCAACCCTGAGTGGTCCCGTGATGCCCTGTGCCGAAAGCCATAGACGCCTCTATCAGCAAAGGTTCGCATTCCGAGGGAACAATGTCTGCGTCGTGACTGCCGTAAACGAAAAATCGGCCCGCTCGGACCGGTTTGAGATCTCGTTTTACTTTGGCGACCCAATCGACGTCAGGCAGTTCTGAAATCGTGAAGTCATTTGCATTATGCAATGAAGCAAGCAACACAAGAGCAGCTTTGTCCGGCTTTGCTTCAAAGTATCCCCCGACTTCCCATAAACCGGTGCCATCTTCGACTTCGAAGACACCAACACCCGTCGGGGCAGGCGTCATGTTTTCGAGAGCTTCGCCCAAGGCTTCTGCTTTAGCTTTGTTTGAAAGCGTTGTGAGCGCGGTAAAAGTAGGCATCCCAATCCACTGCTTTTTTGCTATTCCGCTGGCGACGCAATCGCTCTGTTCAGTATGGTCTCATGCCCAGGTTTTGGATGGCGTGGTATCAGAATGGCCAAGCACAAAGACACGCTAGCCATCATCGCGGCAAGCACGAAAACACCACCGGGTGACATCAACCAAAGATATCCTAGGCCTGCTGGCAAGAATACGGCAGCTATATGGTTGATGGTAAAGGCCACCGCTGCGGTCGGAGCAATATCGCTAGGATCAGCAATTTTTTGAAAGTACGTCTTCAAGGCAAGAGCCATGGCAAAAAGCACATGATCCACAACGTAAAGCACCATGGCAAGTAAAACGCCCCAGCCAAAAAAGTAGATGCCTCCGTAGAGTAAAAAGACGACCACCAGGCCAGAGTATTCGAAAATCAACGTCGATCTTTCACCAAACCTGTGGACAACCCGGCCGATCATTGGGGCAAGAACCATGTTTGCCACCAAGTTGATCAAATAAAGCGCCGTCAATTCATGCACTTCAAAGCCAAATTTCTCGACCATCATGAAGCCGGCAAAAACGATGAAAATTTGACGCCGGGCGCATGACATAAACTGCAGCGCATAATAAAGCCAATAGCGTCGGCGCAAGATCATTTCTTTTCGCTGTGGGTTCGGTGCTTCAAATTGTGGGAATGCAATCATGCAATAAAGGGCGATCAGCGTCGTGATGCCACCAGAAACAAGGTAAACCGTATTATAGCTAAGCCCGAACGTCTCCCATGTGAGCACGATCAATACATAGGCAACCAGTGCCGCGGCGGAACCTGCAGCAACGAGCCAGCCAAGAACCTGCGGTGCTTTCTCCTTTTCAATCCATTGCAACTGCAAGGACTGGTTGACGGTTTCGTAGATATGAAATCCGATCGAACTAAGCATGGTAATCATCATGATGCCGCCAAACGTTGGGAACCAGGCGGTTACCGCGGTTGCAATACCAAGCAGAACCAAAGATAGCAGAGCCAGCACTTGCTCTCGCATGACCAGAAGAATGGCAATCACGCCGATGGCCAGAAATCCAGGGATTTCGCGTACGGTATGGAGCCAGCCAATGTCAGAGCCATCAAATTGAGCAACCTCAATCACGAAATTGTTCAGCAAAGCCAGCCACGTCGAAAACGCAATCGGCATTGCAGCCGCCATTAGAAAAAGCAGAAAGATCGGCCTTCTCCGAACTGGCAGCGTCTTCGCTGATGCAAGGGTGACTGTCAGTGCCATGTTTTGGGTCTATGCGTTTACTTGCAGTTTGGCGAGGACAATAAACGCATAGCGGGTGTGCGCAGGCGCAACCCTCACGTTGGCGAAACTACATAAAGCTTTGCGGATCGATATCGACAGCGAGGCGGAAACGGGAAGAGCCTTTCACGCGCGACAGCCATTTTAAGATCGCTGGTTGGAGTGCTGCACCTTTGGGGGCCTTTACCAACAGACGAACCCGATGACGGCCACGAATTCGGGCGATTGGTGCTGGTGCGGGTCCAAAGACTTGCGCGCCAACGGCATGTAGCGCACCGGCATCGCGCGCTAAAACATTGCCAATCTCAAAAATCTCATCAAGGTCCGTGGAGGACAGTATAATTCCGGCCATGCGACCGTAAGGTGGGACTGCAGCATGGTTTCGCTCTGCAGCCTCAGCGCGCCAAAAACCTTCTTCGTCTCCTGATAATATGGCCCGTATCACCGGATGTTCGGGTTGAAAGGTCTGTATCAACGCCAATCCAGGCTGATCAAAGCGCCCAGCACGACCTGCAACCTGATTGATCAGTTGAAAGGTGCGTTCCGCTGCACGCAGATCAGAACCTTGTAATCCTAGATCCGCGTCAATAACCCCCACTAACGTGAGCTTTGGAAAGTTATGGCCTTTTGCGACAAGCTGTGTGCCGATGATCAGGTCCGCACCACCTTCGGCAATTTCTTCGATTTGCGTCTTCAACGCGCGTGCCGAACCAAACATATCTGACGAAAGCGTTGCGATGCGCGCCTGCGGGAACCGGATTTCCGCCTCTTCGAGCAACCGTTCTATCCCGGGGCCGACTGCAGCCAATCGATCCTCTGCCTCACATGACGGGCAAACTTGCGGGATCGGTTCCGTCTCTCCGCATTGGTGGCACATTAGTCGTTTCTGAAAACGGTGCTCAACCATGCGCGCATCGCATTGCTTACATCCAATTTGATGCCCGCATGCACGACAGATTGTAACTGGGGCATAACCGCGACGATTTAGAAACAGGAGCGCTTGCTCGCCGGAATTCATGCGCGTTTCCACCGCCTTCTGCAGTGTGCCGGAGATCCAGCGATTTGACGGTAAGCGCTCCGCGCGCATGTCTATCGGCCTTAGATTGGGCATAACTGCCGGACCATAGCGCGTGGTCAAATCAAGCCTGTGATACTTGCCTGCTTCTGCGTTTGCCCAGGTTTCTAAACTTGGCGTTGCCGAGGACAAAATGACCTGCGCCTGACACAAGCTGCCCCGTAGAACCGCCATGTCTCTTGCATTGTAAAGCACACCGTCTTCTTGTTTGTAGGAGGTATCGTGCTCTTCATCGACAACGATAAGGCCCAAGTCCTGAAAAGGTAAAAACAGCGCGGAACGCGCACCGACCACAACCTGACATCCCCCCTGCCCAACCATTTTCCAGACGCGACGCCGTTCGGTTACAGTAATGCCAGAATGCCACTCAGCCGGGCGAGCGCCAAAACGCGCCTCCACCCGCGCCAGAAACTCGACCGTGAGCGCAATTTCCGGCAAAAGCACGAGCGCTTGGCGGCCACGCAACAGAGTTTCAGCGACCGCTTCAAGATACACCTCTGTTTTGCCTGATCCTGTGACGCCTCGCAGAAGTGTCGTTGCAAAACGCTCTGCATCGACACTCTTCCGCAGGTGTTCAGCGGCATTTTCTTGATCGGCGGTGAGCGATGCAGCTTGCAAGTGCGGGTCGAGGCGCGAAAAGGGCAAGTCCTTCGGCGTCTCTTCTTCGAACACTGCGCCCTGTTTCACCAGACCTTTGATCACCGAGGGTGTCACACCGGCCAAAACGCTGAGCTCTTTGAGCGTGAAACCTAAATCACCATATTCTTCCAACGCGTCCAAAACCTGTAGACGCGCTTTCGTTTCACGATCGGGATTGCGATCACCACGCCTGTAAATCTTTTGCATCGAAGGTGGGTCGCCGAGCCCCGGCGCCCGCGTAGTAAGGCGCAACATCGATGGCAAAGGTGTCAGCGTGTACTCTGCTGCGCGCACTATAAACTCGCGGAGCTCATCACGCATCGGTGCAGCCTCAAGGACACGTATAACTGACCGCAGTTTGGCGCGATGAAAGTCGCCCTGACCTGGCCCCCAAATGACTCCAACGACCTTTCGAGGCCCCAAGGGCACTTCAACGAAAGCACCAAGATGGCACCCCCCCTCCGGCGCCTTGTAATCCAATGTCTTGCCCAAAGGTTGCGTGGTCAGAACAGAGACAGGCACATCTGTGTCAAAATATGTAGCGCCTGATATGTTCAAAATTCTTCTTGCCTTCTGATCACATCCCCTCGCGCAAGTCTTAGACGGGGGTTTCGATGTCAGACTCTATCGGCTAAAGGCAAACAAGAGAAAGCTCAACCAGACCTGGGAGGCCGTTTGCCATGAAATTTTTTGTAGATACCGCCGAAGTTGACGCAATCGCAGAGCTCAACGAGCTTGGAATGGTGGATGGCGTGACCACAAATCCTTCCCTCATCATGAAATCTGGGCGAGATATTCTTGAGGTGACAAAAGAGATCGCAGAGATGGTCGATGGTCCCGTCAGTGCAGAAGTTGTGGCGACAGAAGCAGACGCGATGATCGCAGAAGGTAGAAAGCTTGCGAAAATCGCCCCGAATATCGCGGTGAAAGTGCCTCTCACATGGGCGGGACTTAAGGCCTGCAATGTGCTGACCAACGAAGGTAATATGGTCAATGTCACACTTTGTTTCTCAGGAAATCAGGCGCTTTTGGCCGCGAAAGCTGGCGCGACGTTCATCAGCCCCTTTATCGGACGGCTTGATGACATCAACCTAGCTGGTATGGATTTGATCGCTGATATCCGCACAATCTATGACAACTACGGATTTGAAACACAGATCCTTGCCGCGTCGATCCGCTCTGTAAACCATGCGTTCGAATCCGCTCGCATTGGAGCCGATGTTATGACTGCTCCACCAGAAGTAATTAAGAAAATGGCACTTCACCCGCTTACCGATAAAGGCCTTGCTGCATTTTTGGCAGATTGGGAAAAAACAGGGCAGAAAATTCTGTAAGTCCGTGTTATAGAGCGACAAAAGAAGACAGAGGCGACAATGAGCAGTAAGCCCGAAATGAATGATGATCTGCGCGAATCTATCATCGCGCAACCGGATGTCATCCTCGAGGATCAGGATCTCATGCGCGCGCTTATTGCTGCCAATGAGCGCGCTATGGGCAACAACATTGTTGATCTACGCGGCATTGCGATGGACCGACTTGAGGCGCGCTTGGAACGGCTCGAAGATACGCATCGCAGCGTGATCGCTGCCGCCTATGACAATCTTGCAGGCACCAATCAGGTCCATCGTGCAATCCTGCAACTTCTCGATCCCTTCGAATTTGAGAACTTCCTGAAAAATCTGGGCGGCGAGGTTGCGACGACTTTGCGCGTCGATCGGATCAAGTTGGTTCTTGAAACGGTACAAAGGGAAGAAGAGGTCGCAGTCAAACGTTTGGGTGATGTTCTGACAGTGGCAGAACCCGGTTTCATCGAGACCTACTTGAAAACCAACAACAATAGTTCGCTCCGCCAGGTCACACTGCGCCAGATTAATTCAGGTGATTGGCGCATATACGGACGGGATAGTGAGTTCATGCGCTCCGAGGCCTGTCTGTTGCTTGATTTCGGCAAAGAAAGACTACCTGGTATGTTGGTCATGGGCGCTGAAGATCCACATCAATTCAGCCCGCAACAAGGCACTGACCTTTTGGAGTTTTTCGCCGGCGTCTTCGAACGTGCGATGCGTCGCTGGCTCTCATGATTTCCGCGGCCTCACGGGACGCATTGCAGAATTGGTTAAATCACCACCAATCCGTACGCGGCGCCTCGATGAACACTCTTGATGCCTATAGCCGCGATGTCGGTGGATTTCTGAATTTTATAACCCTGCATAAAGCACAATCACAGGGTCTCGGTGCTCTGGCGGAAGTCTCGGTCACTGATATGCGCGCCTGGATGGCGCATGCCAGAGGCGGTGAGTTAAGCTCGCGCTCGCTCGCCCGAAAACTTTCCGCGGTTAAGAGCTTTTTCCGCTGGTTGGCAGAACGAGAAGGGTTTGATCCATCTGCGGTGCTGTCCGCGCGAACGCCCAAGTACCAACGTAAACTGCCGCGTCCCTTAACCCCCGATGCTGCAAAAGACGTCATCGAAACCATCGAAATGCAACATGACGAGGCTTGGCTAAATGCACGCGACCAGGCGGTGATCACCCTGCTCTACGGATGCGGTTTACGCATTTCAGAAGCACTCGGGTTGACTGGGGCAGAGCTACCAATCGGGGAGAGCCTTCGCATCATCGGAAAGGGTGGCAAAGAACGCATTGTACCGGTCATCCCTGCAGCGCGGAAAGCAGTAGAACGTTACATCGAAGCACTGCCATTTCCTACTGAACCCGAAGAACCTTTGTTTCGAGGCGCCCGCGGCGGACCGCTCAACCCTCGTCTTGTACAAAAGATCATGGCGCAGGTTCGTATGCAACTTGGCTTGCCCGCATCGGCCACGCCCCATGCCATGAGACACAGCTTTGCCACACACCTTCTGAACGCAGGCGGTGACCTTCGCGCCATTCAAGAGCTGTTAGGTCACGCCTCTCTCTCCACGACACAGGCCTACACTGCGGTCGATACCTCGCGTTTGATGGAGGTCTACCGGCGCACCCACCCCAAAGCCTGATTGCGTTATGGATTCAATTGCATCATGACAGTCGCATGACAGTTCGTCTCAAGGCGCTTTGCGTTCACCTTTTCACCGCAACTGGTGCAGTTTTTGCCATGTTAGCCATGCTCGCCGCCGTGGATGAGAAATGGGACATGATGTTTCTCTGGCTTGTCGTGGCCTTTATCGTTGATGGTATTGATGGCCCATTAGCGCGGAAATACCACGTTAAGAAAAACGCACCGCGCTTTGATGGTCTGATCCTCGACATGATCATCGATTATTTAACCTATATTTTCATCCCGGCATTCGCGCTCTTCAAATCGGGGCTTTTGCCAGGTTGGACCGGCTGGTTTGCGATCATCATCATAACTTTTGCCAGCGCGCTATACCTTGTCGACACGGGAATGAAGACGAAGGATAACTCGTTCTCAGGCTTTCCGGCCACTTGGAACATGCTGGTCCTCGTGCTTTTCGCGATCGAGCCGAATTTCTGGATTTCTTTGTTCATCGTTGCAGCACTGGCTGTAGCAATGTTCTTCCCGCTTAAATTCATTCATCCTGTGCGCACGGAACGGTGGCGGGTGATATCTTTGCCCGTCGCATTGGCCTGGACATTCTTTGCCGCATGGGCCGCCTGGGTCGATTTTCACCCCGAAAGTTGGGCCCATTGGGGGCTTGTCACAACGAGCATCTATCTCGCTCTTGCTGGAATCGCGCAACAGATTCTACCGCCATTGAAGAAAAGCTAGGTTCAGATAAGCAAACCAGCCGCTCCTTCATGGCGCAGCAACCAGACCTTTGTTTCAATTCCGCCAGAACCGGAGTACCCGCCCAACCCGTTCGCCGCCAAAACCCTGTGGCACGGTATGATCACCGGAATTGGATTTGCGCCACATGCTGTTCCAACCGCTTGCGCCGGAGAGGCAGTCTGTTTCGCGATGTCTCCATAAGTCAGAGTTTCACCGAAGGGGATAGCCGACATGGCATCGCAAACCTGGCGCTGAAAATCAGAACCGTTCACCAAGAGGGGCAAGTCAAAGTTTTGCAGCCTACCTTCGAAGTAGGCTTCAAGCTGAGCGACAGCCTCATCAAGCTCAGGTCGGCCGTCCGCATCACCACCGGATTGCCAACTGAGTTTAACGATTGCCTCACCATTGCTCATGACGCACAACGGACCAATCGGCGTTGAAACCGTTGCGCTATATATTTGGTCGACCATAACGCAACACAACGCTTAGCGAGCCTGCGCGTGGTATTCCGCGTTCGGCTTCATCGCGACTGCGCTGGCCATCCGGTTCGACATGTTGAAAAAGCCAACCACAGACGCGATGTCCCAGATGTCGCGATCTGTGAATCCAGCTGCGCGCAGCGCTTCCCGATCGGTTTCTGTCGTCTCCGAAGAGTGTTTTGTTACCTTTTCCGCAAAAGTCAGCATCGCGGTTTGCCGAGCGTCCAAATCTGCGGCGCGCCAGTTCATCACCATGGCTTCGCCCAGTTCAGGCTTTCCGGACAGCGTCCGTACAGCCGCGCCATGCGCGACCTGACAATACCAACAGCGGTTGATCGAGCTGACGACGACAGCGATCATCTCTCGCTCCAACTTGGACAATCCGCTGTCCCCAAGCATCAAATCATTATACATCGCCGTGAACGCATTAAGCTTTTCAACGTCGAAGGCATAGGCCTTCAACACGTTCGGGATCATGCCAAGCTTTTCGACGCAAATATCGAAATACTTCTGCGTGTCATCCGGCAAAGGATCGACCATGGGTAAATCAAGAGCGGTCGGTCTGTCGTGAGAGGTCATTGTCGAACTCATTTGGTTTTGATGCGGTAGTGGTACTCTCCCACAAGCGTCATGCCGAGGGAAGCGTAGAGCGTGTTGGCGGCGGTATTGGCTTTCGTGCAGAGCACCCCCATGAAATCCGCACCATGCTTTTGTGCCCAATGTGCGGCGTGGTGGGTCAAATGGCGCCCCATGCCGCGACGTCTGTGATCGGCCTGCACTTCAAGCGCGTGAATCATCGCAACACTGTCGTGGATAGCCACAAATCCAGTAGCCGCAGCGCGGTTGCTTTCTCTACCAAACAGGGCCGTCTTAGGCCCCTTCACGCGTCGCATCACATCGATACGCTCTGGGCCGATCCCCCCATCCGCCCAAATCTCTGCCTGAATCGCCAGTGGTTCCCAAACATCGAAGGCCGTGACAGGTGGTGGTGTTTCGCTCGTGATATCTCCGGTATGACAGGCGAACAGGTTCACTGGATCGATTTCGTCATACCCATGTCCGGCCAATGCGGCATCAAGAACGCCTTCCCCTTCACGGATCATAAATAGCTGATCTTGGCCAAGTGCTCGCATCGCCGCCTCGGCGTCGTCGATCGCATCCAGTGCAGATTCCTCTAACATCGTCGCGGCACTTACGCGCTTACCACCCCCCTGCCCATGCCGAACAACCCAAGGTCCGCATGTCTCGGTTCGTGCCGGAGGCCAAGTAGCGTCGATCACCGCATAAAGACGTTCAATACCCGGCAGATCTGTCATCTATTCGTCAACGCTTTCAACTCTTCCAGCGCTGCATCCAAACGCTTTTGCTCACTGCCGCGGATCACGACGTTTGAAGCGTATTTTCCATCCCTTTGAAATGGATATGAGCCGAAGGACAGATCGCTATATTTCTCAGACAGACCAGTCAAAGGGCCCGCAATGTCTCCTTCGCCACGAAAAATATCGAGGGAGACGGAAAGAACCGGCGCCCCGCCACTCAGCCCTGGAAGCAGGCTGACCAGCATGGCCTCAAATATCTGCGGGACGCCAGCCATGACGTGCACATTTTTGATCGTGAAACCTGGCGCGGCGCTGATTGGATTGTCAATCAATGCCGCACCATCTGGAATGCGAGCCATACGCAGGCGCGCGTCGTTGAGCTCTATACCATGCGCATCATAGCGTTCTTGCAGGATTGCTCGAGCGTCATCCCGGATGTCGATCGGCGTATCGAACGCGCGCGCGACGTTATCGGCAGTGATATCGTCATGCGTCGGGCCGATGCCACCGGATGTAAAGACATGATCGTAGCTTTCCGAAAGCGCTTTGACGGTATCACAAATAGCATCGGCCTCATCGCTGACAACGCGCACCTCTTTCAGATCGATGCCGTGTTCCGTCAATCGACCTGCCAGATGATACATGTTCGCATCCCGCGTCCGGCCGGAAAGTATCTCATCCCCGATCACCAACATAGCTGCGGTTGGGTTCGCCATTGGAACGCTCCTTGCACTGTCTCCCTTGACGGGTATAGGCCTGCGATATGGAGTTTCAAACCCCTCTTCAACCCGCCATCCTGTTGCGACGATACAAACGCTTTCTCGCCGATATCCGATTGGAGGATGGGCGAGAAGTAACGGCCCATTGTCCCAATCCCGGCATCATGATGGGGCTGACCACGCCAGGCTCTCGTGTCTGGGTGGAACCAAATGACGATCCCCGCAAAAAACTTAAGTTCGGCTGGCGCTTGCTTGAGGTTGACAGTGGCCATCTGGTGGGCGTGGATACAAGCCAACCAAACCGGATATTGAAACCGGTTTTGCAGCAGCGTGGCACTCCGGAATTGGTCGCATACGAAACAGTCCTGACAGAAAAGAAGTACGGAGAAAACAGCCGCATCGATTTCCTGCTGCAGCAAGACGGGCTACCCGATGCCTACGTGGAAGTGAAATCCGTCACCACCAATCGCACTCCGGGATTAGCGGAGTTCCCGGATTGCGTTACCGAACGTGGCGCCAAGCATCTTCGAGAGTTGGCTGATGTTGCACGAGCGGGATATCGCGCCGTTTTGTTTTACTTAGTGCAACGCGATGACTGCGACCGGGTGGCCGTCGCGTACGATCTTGATCCAGCCTACGGAAAAGCGTTTGATGATGCGCGTAACGCTGGGCTAGAGGTTCTGGCCTACGACACAGAGCTTAATGCCACGGGCATCAATATCCGGCGATCTTTGCCCGTGATGTGACGCGAGCTCTGGTTCTTCACTGCAATTCACCCTACATACTGACGATGTGTGGAAACGCAGAGATAACGACGTGAATGAACAACACAGAGGGCGGCTCACCCGTGATGGGATCCGCATTCATGACCAAGCGGCCTTTGCTGGGATGCATGCCGCCGGCGCGCTTGCGGCCAAGATCCTCGATGATGTCGCCGAACACGTCTATGTCGGACAGACCACAGGGGCGATCAATGCGTTCATTGAGGCGCAGGTAAACGCCGCTGGAGCGACCTCTGCAACCATAGGCTACAAGGGTTACCAGCACGCCAGTTGTATCAGCGTTAATCACGTGGTGTGTCACGGCATTCCCAGCGAGAAGAAGCTGAGCGATGGTGATATACTCAACATTGACGTAACAGTGATCGTTGATGGTTGGTACGGCGATACAAGCCGCATGTATGTCGCTGGTAAACTGAGCCGAAAGTCTGAGCGCCTCATTCAGGTCACCCATGATGCGTTGATGATCGGCATTGAGGCGGTAAAGCCGGGCAATACATTCGGCGACATCGGCCACGCCATCCAAAGCTTTGTTGAGCGGCAACGCATGAGCGTGGTGCGCGATTTCTGTGGTCACGGGCTTGGCCGGGTATTCCACTCACCACCTAATGTCTTGCATTACGGTCGAGCGGGTACCGGGCCTGTCCTGGAAGAAGGCATGTTCTTTACCATTGAGCCTATGGTGAACCTGGGCCGACCGGAAACCAAAATCCTTTCCGACGAATGGACGGCCGTGACCCGGGACAAGTCCCTGTCGGCGCAGTTTGAGCACTCAATTGGTGTGACATCCGACGGTCACGAAATTTTCACTCTATCCCCTGCAGATAAGTTTCATCCAACTTTTAGCAGCGGTTAACACCTTTTTCTGAGTGTTCCCGAGTGGTGAGTAGACGTGGTCTTGCGTCAATTATGAAGACTTTGGATCAACGCCTGTCCTAATCTCAGCACATGATACTTGAGAAATTATGGAAGATCAGCGTATTCAATCCATCGCCTTATCTTGTGCGGAGAAAAATTGATGTCCCTAAACTACGTGATGCTTGGTTCGAACGACGTCGCAAAAGCGCACGGGTTTTATAGCGCCATATTCCCGGTCATCGGGGGCAAGCTTGTCGCCGAATATCTGCCACACGCATTTTGTTACGAATTGCGAGGAGGCGGGCGAATATGGGTAGGAAATCCATTTGACGAGGGCGTAGCGACACCCGGCAACGGAAACATGGTGGGACTAAAATGCGAGAGCAAAGATGAAGTTCGGGCCGCGCATGAAACAGCGCTGTCTCAAGGCGGAATGAATGAAGGGGATCCGGGTCCGCGCCCACAATATGGCCCTGATTTCTATGGTGCCTATGTCCGCGATCTCGATGGAAACAAGATCAGTTTCGTAATCTTCGGTGACAACGCCTAGAACCAAGAGCCGCATTATCACACGGAGTGCTCTGCCTTGTCGCGCGGGGTTTCGCATAAACTTGATATGCATTCTCGGGGTCAAACATACTCTTCGACCCGCAATATGAACCGCAATAAAGAAAAGACCCGCTAACTCGCGGGCCTCTTCTGTAGCTGCTGGTTAATTCTATCAGCTTTTGCGACGCCGGCGCGCGCGCATCGCGCCGAACACCGCAATGCCCATCGGCAATAGCGCCGCGGAGGCTGGTACCGGAACCGGCTCCAACAGGATATTGATGTCACCGCGTCGTACTTCGCAATGCGACTGACAGTTGCTTTCCTTCAACTTGATCCAACTGGAAAGCCCCAATACGCCCCCATTCTTATCATTCGCACCAAGTCCGAACTGTACTTTCAAATCATTTCCGTTTGAGGCTTGACCATGCAAATGAATGTCAAAGCTGTTCAGTCCGCTCAGCGAAGTAAGAGTACTCTTTTTGGTCGGGTCTAGATCATAGAACGTCCACAAATCCGTGTTTTCGTTGAACGGGTTTTTGTATGCATTCGGATCTGCTGTCTCGACCAGATGGAGAGCCAGATCGTAAATTTGTCCACCGGCATTCACCACTTGACCAAGCAATGTGGCTTTCATGCCATCTACGACAAAGCTGCCGACACCGGCGCCCGAGTTTTCGAATAGAAAATGGTTGCTTTGGCTGCCCATAGCCCCGGTTGGTCCATTTTCAAACCAAACGCTGTGTTCGGGATGAACCGGATTTCCTTCTGTGTGGCTGGTCGCCACGTAGGACATCGTGGAAGCAAAAGCAGAGCTTGCGCCAAGCGCGATTACAGCCGCAGCTGCGATCATAGTCTTTTTAAACATTTCTTTCCCCAAACTCGTTAAAAGACACATTCCCCAACTGTTCATGTCGCACTGATTGACTAAGAAATAAAGCAATTTCTATCGAATTTGATTCAGAATGAGCCGCGAAGGTTAACGAAGCCGCGTTATTGTTTCTGGGTAAGATGTTAGCAGTGCGAAAACATTCGATACTGTTTCTACTATGGTGACAAATTCGAAATTTGCATCGACTTTTTCGCTGTGGAGCGGCCTGCCTTTATCAAAATTCATGCCAGGTCCGCACACAAAGAAGCGTCATACCAAAGCGTCGTCGCAACGTGCGCACAATCCGGGACGCTTGTGCCGTCCGACATCGGGGAGAATCTTCCAACAACGCAGGCATTTCTCACCTTGCGCATGCGCAAAAACAACGGCGACGCCCTCGATCTCTGGCAGTTGGAACGCATCTTCTGGTACAGCTGCAGCCCTAAGATCAATGGCCGAAGTAATACAGACGTCCTCAAACTCTATCGATTGCAAGATATTCAAAAGTCCTGCGTCGTCGACATAGACCACTGGCGCGGCTTCGAGGGATGCTCCGATAACCTTTTCCGTGCGCTGCACTTCAAGCGCTGCGGTTACAACCCGGCGCGCCTTGCGCACCTGGGCCCATTTTGCTGCAAGCGACTCGTCGCGCCAATCGGTGGGGGTCTCTGGGATATCCTGCAGATGCACAGAGCTATCATCACCCGGGAACCGGGAGAGCCAGACCTCTTCCATAGTAAAAACAAGCACAGGCGCGAGCCATGTTGTGAGACGGTGGAACAGGATGTCGATCACTGTACGCGCGGACCGCCGACGAAGGGTGTCTCCGTCGCAATAGAGCACATCCTTGCGGATATCGAAGTAAAACGCTGACAGATCGACCGTACAGAAATTGAAAAGTGCCTGAAATACGCCTTGGAAATCATAGGCCGAGTAGCCCGCGCGCACTTTCTCATCCAGTTCGGTCAGACGATGCAGCACCCAACGCTCAAGCTCTGGCATCTCGGCTGGCTCAACGCGATCCGTTTCCGAGAGATGACTCAATGCGCCAAGCATAAAACGCATAGTGTTGCGCAGTCGCCGGTAGCTGTCAGCCGTCCCTTTCAGGATTTCAGGACCAATCCGTTGGTCATTCGTGTAGTCCGTCTGCGCCACCCAGAGCCGCAGGATGTCGGCGCCGTATTGCTTCACCACTTCTTCGGGCACAATCGTGTTGCCCAAGGATTTGGACATCTTGTTGCCCTTCTCATCTAGGGTAAAGCCGTGTGTCAGCACCCCGCGATATGGCGCACGCCCGATGGTGCCACAGGCCTGCAGCATGGAAGAATGAAACCAGCCGCGATGTTGGTCCGTACCTTCCAGATAAAGATCGGCCAGCCCGTCGTCAGAGCCATCCTCACGGTCACGCAGCACGAATGCATGGGTGGAGCCGGAATCAAACCAGACATCGAGAATATCGTCGACCTTGTCCCATTCCTCGGGGTTGTAATCATTGCCCAGGAAACGCTCCTTTGCACCATCCTTGTACCAAGCATCCGCGCCCTCTGCCTGGAAGGCATCAAGAATACGTCGGTTCACCGCCTCATCGCGCAGCAGGAAGCCCTCATCGGTGGGTAAAGCGCCTTTCTTGACGAAACAGGTAAGCGGCACACCCCAGGCGCGTTGGCGTGAGAGAACCCAATCGGGCCGCGCCTCGATCATCGAATAAAGACGGTTGCGCCCGGTCTGCGGCGTCCATTGCACCAACTCGTCTATGGATTTCAGCGCGCGTTCCCGGATCGTGCTGCCGTAAGTGTCTTGACCGTCATTCACCGATTTGTCGACAGCGGCGAACCATTGTGGCGTATTGCGATAGATCACCGGCGCTTTGGAGCGCCACGAATGCGGGTAAGAGTGCTTGATCTTGCCGCGTGCCAGCAACCCTCCGACCTCAACGAGCTTATTGATCACCGCCGCATTGGCGTCGCCCTCTTTGCCCTTGCGGCTGAGGATATAAGTGCCGCCGAAGAACGGCAGGTCTTCGCGGAAAGAACCGTCTTCCATCACGTTATAGGTGATAACCTGCTCGAGCATGCCCAGATCACGGTAGAGCTCAAACTCCTCCATCCCGTGCGATGGGGCGCAATGGACAAAGCCCGTGCCTTCCTCGTCGGTCACGAAGTCGGCGGCACGGAAATCGCGTAGATCATCCCATTCGCCGTCCGCGCCCTCAGCACCTGCCAACGGGTGCTGTAGCGAAAGGCCGGACAGATCATCAGCGGTCACATCACGTACACGGGACCATTGGCCATCTTCCAGGCGGGCACGACCCATCACTTCTGCAGCCAATTTGTCCGCCAACACAAAACGATCACCGACGTTGGCCCAGCATTCTTCGGGCGTTGCATTGACCTCGTAAAGTCCGTAGGAAATCTCTTCGCCGAAAACGACCGCCTTGTTTGATGGGATTGTCCAAGGCGTGGTCGTCCAGATCACGACATTCGCATCCTTAAGGTCGCCCTCGCTCGCAACGCGGAACTTCACCCAAATCGTAAAGCTTTCCTTGTCGTGATATTCGACCTCCGCCTCGGCCAGTGCGGTCTTCTCTATGGGCGACCACATTACAGGCTTGGAACCCTGATAAAGCGTGCCGTTCATCAGGAAGGTCTGGAATTCCTCTGCGATGATACGCTCGGAGCGGTAGTCCATCGTCAGATACGGCTTCGACCACTTGCCTGTCACGCCCAGCCGCTTGAACTCATCGCGCTGCACGTCAATCCAGCCTTCGGCGAACTTGCGGCATTCCTGACGGAAATCGACGATATCGACCTCGTCCTTGTTGCGGCCCTTAGCGCGGTATTGCTCCTCGATCTTCCACTCAATAGGCAGCCCGTGACAATCCCAACCGGGGATGTAGCGCGCGTCACGCCCCATCATCTGCTGGCTACGCACCACCATATCCTTAAGGATTTTGTTGAGCGCGTGACCAATGTGTAGATGGCCGTTGGCATAGGGCGGGCCGTCATGCAACGTGAAGGGCTCGCGGTTGCCGTCCTTCTCCGCTTTCTCGCGCAGCTTGGTGTAGATGCGCATCTTGCCCCAGCGGTCGAGCCATTCCGGCTCGCGCTTCGGCAAACCCGCTCGCATCGGAAAATCGGTTTCCGGCAGGTTCAACGTATCTTTATAGTCGGGCGTCTCGGTCGTCGTGTCGGCGCACATCGGATGCGTCCTTCATCATAAGTGGCTTGGAAAAATCAGGGGCAGCGCGGTTGTACATACGCCTTGTCCCGGCTGCTCGTCTTGCTCAGAGCGCCGGGCCAGTAATTCGAATTATGATCAATGCTGCGTAGATCATGCAGGCGGTTATAAATCGCACCGTTCAGGACGTCCATCATCGATTTGCATGACGCAAGAGAAAGCGCTTTTCACAAAGATCAGCTTATGTTTGGGTGCGCCATGGCCAGATTCAGATCTTTCAAAACACTTGCGAGTGTTAGCATGCTAGCGTTTCTGCTATGTTTCGCGCCAGATGTCGCGTCATCAGAAAGCATATCGAACGGCAACAGTGCCTGCAGTGTGCTGAAAACTGAAGTAACTAACTTTCTTGAGGAAAAGAGAGCCGCTGGGAGCCCCACGGACGGCCCGGACAATCCGATCATCCAAATTATCACAGACGTGACAGCCGATCTCGATGATCTACCTCGCGCGCGCATCAGAACACCGCTTATGTCCGCCTTTGCGTCCCCGTGTATGATGCCAGAACGATTTGACCTTTCGCCTGAGACGACCGTGGATGAGGCCATAGATTTCGTCCTAAACGCTTACGGTTTGGACAGAACTCTGCCGGAATGGGGTCTGGTTGAGCTGCCAGAGGTCGATTTTGAGACGCAGAGCTGTCTCGATATCGCGGTTGCGACATCAGAGTTGCCGGACGAGGTGGTTTTGAACCCGTTCAACGATCTATTCAGAGCCCATGTCGATCTGTTCTGGGAAGACTATGATCTGAGTGCGACTGATGCGCGAGAAAAACAAGCCAACGCGATCAACATGATGGTCTTTGAGGAACAGGCTATGTCTTCGGGTCCATGCGCCGAGTTAATGGCACGCTTGGCGGAGAACCAAGGACTTCAAAGGAAAGCTGCCGAATAGCAACCATATTTCGAAGGACGGCTGCCAAACTAGCCTTTAACGTGTTCCCACACCTTGGAAATAACGACCGACCCTTCACCAACCGCAGATGCAACGCGTTTCACAGAACCAGCGCGAACGTCGCCAACCGCGAAAATGCCCGGGCAAGATGTAGCGTAAGACGATGATGCGCCTGCGGGTGCGCCTGTTACCACAAACCCTTTTTCGTCCAGTTCGATGAGACCGGACAACCATTCTGTGTTTGGCGCCGCACCCACCATGATGAACAAGGCACGAGTTGGAACCTCCCGCTCGCCATCCGGGCCTTTCAATGTCACACCAGAAAGGTTTTCGTCGCCATGCAACGCGGAAACTTGGGTTTCGTAATGGAGGGAAATTTTGGGGTCCGCCTCCAAACGCGAAGACAGATAGTCCGACATAGAAGCAGCGAGTGAGGTGCCACGCACCAATAGATGAACGTGATCTGAGCTCCGCGACAGGTACATGGCTGCCTGCCCAGCGGAATTACCGCCGCCTATGACGTAGACATCCGTCTTTCGACAATACCGAGCCTCGGATTCCGTTGCTGCGTAGTACACACCCCCACCTTCGAATTGCTCCAAACCCTCAAGCGCAAGGCGTCGATACTGAACACCAGTGGCAACAATAAGCGACTTTGCAAGAACTTCTGCGCCATTGCTCAGCTTAACGCAAAACAACCCATCTTTGCCTCTTATAAGGTGCTCCGCCCGAACAGGTGTGGCAAACCGCGTACCGAACTTCATCGCTTGCACTTCACCACGCCAAACCAGGTCGCCCCCTGAAATACCAGTTGGAAAACCCATGTAGTTCTCAATCCGACTTGATGTACCCGCCTGACCGCCGATCGCAGTATCTTCGACCAACAGTGCAGAGAGACCCTCAGCACCTGCATAAACAGCAGCCGCCACGCCGGAGGGTCCGCCACCAACGATGACGACGTCAAATACTTCACCCTCATTTAGGCGCAAACCCAGTCCGAAAGCCTCGGCCACGTTCAATATCGTCGGATTTTCTATTGCGCGATTGTTCCCGATTATGACGGCCGGTCCGTCGATTGAGATATCGCACGTTGCCGCCTCTGCTTTCGCTTCGTCCGTGTCGATATCGATCATCTTGCTAGGGATCTTGTTGCGCTCAGCGAAGGAAGCGATCTTGCGCATCTCGCGATCCTTGTCTGCACCGATAATCAAAAGCGAGCTATTATGCGCTTCCAACATACGGCGGCGACGCGCTGCGTAAACGGTGATCACAATGTCGCTCATCTCTGGAATTTGTGACATCAGCTGCAGCATATCGTCGCGAGGTACGCATATCGCTTTGACCGGCTCAGATGCGACCATCGGCAAAAAGCTGTTACCACCACGAAGGAAGCCGATGTCGCCAAGAAACTGGGTCGGGCCGATTCCGTGGGGGAGAAAAGTTTGCCGAGTGCGTGCATCGAGCAAATCAACCCTGCCCTCCAAGATGTAAATGAATTTATCCAAGGCCTGCCCGACTTCAAAAATGACCTCACCTATCTCGAAGTGGACAATTTTTCCGGCATCGCTTAGCGCATCAACGTGATCCGTTTGCAAAGGTGTTCGCTGCATCTGAGCGAGGTCGGCAGCCAAGCTTTCCATTTTATCGAGGTCCTTGAGTGAAACACTCGCTTATTGGTAATTCAGCTTGTTGAAATTTCAACGAAATGGGGGATCAAAGTTGCAATTCTTTTTTGTGAAGATCAGAGTCTGGTCATGACCAGCCCACAGCCCCCGAGATTCGAGATCACTCGTACCGAAATCAAGAGGGTGGTGGAGGCGTTTTATGCGTCTGTGAGGCAACATGACATGCTCGGTCCGGTGTTTGATGTACATATCAAAGACTGGCGCGCGCATGAGGCGCAGGAAACCGGATTTTGGGCTGGTATGATTTTGCATGAACCAGGTAGCAAGCCTAATCTGATGATGGCACATGTCGAGGCAGGCAATGTTCGTCCGGGCATGTTTTCGGCCTGGTTGAACCTGTTTGACGAGACGCTGACTAGTCAGCTGCGACCAGAACAGGCAAAAGCCTGGTCCTACCTCGCGCACAACATCGGAAAATCTCTTCGTGCCGGTGTAGTGGACAAAGAAACGCTGCCCGGTGGCGTGCCCAAACTGTTCTAAATCTACGGATCTTTGCTGAAAACACCGGTCAATGCGCGTTGCACAAGCTTTGTCACAGATGACGGTTTCGACGCTACGAAAGGCAAAGGTCTACAAACTTGCATCGCAGCCAAACCCACCCTTGCGGTCAAGGCACCGTTCACTAATCCTTCACCAAACCGTCTGGAAACTTTCGCTAGCATGCCACCCCCAGCGATAGAGCCAAGCATGTCGTCGCCAATGGCCACGGCGCCCGTGGCCACGAGGTGGGTGATCACTGCACGCGCTAGGCGCCATGTCCCAAACGTGCCTGATCTAGCGCCATAAACCTCTGCGATACGTCGGATCATGCGCAAGTTAGCCAGCAGCGCCGCCAGCACATCTGCAAAGGCCAAAGGCACCAGGGCAGTCACAGTAGCAACCTGTCTTGACGCGATCTCAATCTCGTGTTCGGCCATTGCATCCAGCGGCGTCATCACTTCGTGCTCTGCAAGGTTGAGCAACCCAACGGCATCCAATTGATGCGCAGCCTGCTCTTTCAACTGATCTCGCCCCCACTTCGTTTCGTGGCGCCTGGAATAAAGCCGCTCTAGCCGCGCAGTCACATCACGCGCAGCGCTCAAATCCTGGTTTGAAACGGCGGTTTCAGCCGCGTGGCGCAGCTTGTCAATTTTGGCCAATCGGGCAAAGCTGGCCAGTTCCCGCAAGATAAGGACAACACAAATCAAAACCAGCGCTGCAACCAGCGCTGTGACCACATAACCAAGCGTTGGATTGCTCTCTAGAAGTGCCGCGGTGAAATTCCACAATGAGATGGAGAGCAGCGTTACAACTAAAGCGGTGAGCAAGCCCCAAAAAAGTCGAGCCAGTCGCCTAGGGCGGCGTGCAGCTATGGTAACTAAGCCGCGCATGGCTTTGCCATCAGTTGAACTGAATGTTTGAAGTTCTGGAACCGACGGCGTCTCTGCCGGGCTGGGAGTAGCATCATCTTCGTCTATGTCGATCAGAATTGGTTTCCTGTTCACAACCGGTCTCCAATCAAAAACTCGGCGGCTTGATCAAGCCTAATGTGCGGCGGACCCTCATTGGCAGCCAGCGACAAGGAAGCTGGGGCAAAATTCATCACTTCATAATCAGCATCGAGCCAATTTTTAGCACCGACTGCAGCCTCAGCCAGTAATTGCGAAGGCTCATCCGGCAGAGCACCGGGATAGAGTGCGGCCTGTTTGCCTCGGCTGCCATCGGCATTGAGCAATGTACCGCGTACACAATCGATATCAACGCCATCATGTTTGCGCGTCTCTTCTGTCGTGGTGCGCAGGGCTGCTACAGAAAGCGCTTTGGTCTCAGCCCCTTTGAATTGTGCAAGGCTACGCGCGTCCTTAAGCAACGCCTCAACCAATCCTGTTAAACGCCCATGTTGGGAGTGATGCAGATGGTCCGCTTTGGTTGCAGCAAAGAGGATCTTCTCAACCCGTCTGCCAAGAAAAACCTTCGATAAAAACGCATTTTGGCCTGGCCTGAATGCGCTCAGAATATCAGCCATGCCCTGCCGCATGTCAGCCACGGCTTGCGGCCCTTTGTGGATTGCGCCCAACACATCGACCAACACAATTTGTCGATCAATTCGCGCGAAATGTTCTCGGAAGAACGGCTTCACGATCCTAGCCTTATAAGCCTCATACCGTCGCTCCATCTCTCGCCAAAGAGAGCGGCGTGGTGGTTTGTCAAGCGGGGTTAACGGCGCAAAAGTGAGGGCCGGCGAACCAGCCAGGTCACCGGGCAACAAAAATCGACCTGGGGTACAATTGTAAAACCCCGCTTTGCGCGCAATGTCCAAGTAATCTGTGTAAGATTCTGCCAAGTTTTGCGCTGCAGGCTCGTGCAAGTCTTGTGCGCCATCTGCTTCGGAGACCAAAGCCTGATACTTGGCACCAATGTCATGCGTTTCCATGGTCTGAAGAACCGATACTGACCAGTCTTTGTAAGATTTATCGAGAAGGCTCAGATCCAGAAGCCATTCGCCAGGATAATCGACGATATCTATATGGATCGTGCGTGGTCCTTGCACGGCACTCAATAGACCGTTGGGTTGCACACGAAGCGACAGGCGCAGTTCAGAGATTGACCTTGTGCTGTCGGGCCAATAAGGATCTCTTGCAATGAGTGCATTTAAATGACGCTCGTACTCAAAACGAGGCAATAGATCGCTCGGTTGAGGCTGCAAAAATGCGGCTGTAATTCGACCCTCACGGGCAGCAACCAGACCCGGCATACGAGCCCTATCAATGAGATTTGATACCAGCGAAGTGATAAAAACCGTCTTTCCGGCCCGACTCAAACCGGTGACGCCCAATCTGATCACGGGCTCCATAAACACAGCAGAAAACGTGTCCGACACACTTTCTGCGCCACGGCCAAGACCGTCTGCAATAGTGGAAATGACCAAATCACTGCCCCTTTCGGGCTTAAGATAGTCCCGCGCAAGCGCAACCACCAGATGGGAGGTTTGAGGGATTGTTCCCCACGTTTTCGCGCGGTATCAGCCCATTCATGCCCAGGTTTGCCCTGAAAGTTGAATATCACGGCGCTCCCTTTGCAGGGTGGCAACGTCAAGCGGATCAGCCCTCCGTGCAGAGCGCCATTGAGGAAGCTTTGGCCAAACTTGAGGCCGGCCCACACACAATTGCTGCGGCGGGACGTACGGATTCGGGTGTCCATGGTCTGGCACAGGTTGCCCATTGCGACCTTCAAAATAACTGGCAACCATTTCGATTATCTGAGGCGCTGAATTACCACCTTAAACCCCTTCCTGTTGCGATCCTGGCATGTGCCGAAGTAGACGCGGATTGGCATGCAAGATTTAGCGCGCTGGAGCGACGATATCTGTTTCGCTTGTTGATGCGACGCGCTCCAGCCACACATGACCAGGGATTGGTGTGGCAGGTGCCACACGCTCTAGACGTCGATGCAATGCAACAGGGCGCAAATCATTTGATTGGCACGCATGATTTCACCACCTTCCGGTCCACCATCTGTCAGGCAAAAAGCCCGGTTAAAACTATAAATGCTATCGAGACCACACGCGTTGAAGGACAAAGCGGACCGGAGATTCAGTTTCGTCTGCGAGCACGCTCTTTTCTGCACAATCAGGTCCGCAGCATCGTTGGTTCGTTGGAACGCGTGGGCACAGGTGCTTGGCAACCCACGGATATCAAAACTGCACTGGACGCCGTAGACCGAGCTGCTTGCGGTCCAGTTTGCCCCCCGCAAGGGCTTTACTTGGCTGGCGTGAGTTACGATAGCGATCCATTCGCCTGAATTTTAGCTTTGAAAGCAGTAGACAGTGCAGGTAATGCTGCACACCAGCGGTCCCGTAGCTCAACTGGATAGAGCAGCTGACTTCTAATCAGCAGGCTGAGGGTTCGAGTCCTTCCGGGATCGCCAAGTTAAATTGCCACAAAACGCGGTGACCTGATTGAGAGGTCACAGTCACGCCTCCTCATCGATTTTCGTTTAGGGGCTGTTGGTCATCCGACGAGCTAAGGTGAGGCTGTCAATTGCCAATCACCGCTGGAAGTGCGGCATCGCCAGACAGAAATTTCAGTAACCTTTGATGGTCGAGCGACCTCTAAACTATGAAAAAGTTGCACGCAGTCGTTCTTTAGACCAACGATCTCTACCTTCCCGGATGTGCCTGTGGCCGTATTGGTCCAATCCTTTGCGTCACCAACAGATTTCTTTTGCGCGGTGTAGAGCGCCTTGGCCGCATCTTGCATCAAAGACAAACTTTCGGGTTCAATCCCGCTATCATCAAGCATCTTTGCGATGTTTTCCGCTTGCGCGCTTGTTGAATTCAAACCGAAGAGGCACGCGCCTGCTAGTAAGGCCAGTACAATAAGATTCAGGTGCGATTTCATAATGCCTCCTATTGGTTGTTCTAAGCTCTCAAAGCTGATCTTAATTCCAGATTAGAATTGGAAGGTATAATCGACAAGAGTGAGGATTGTGAATGAGGGGGTCATAGACTGATCGCCGCAGTCAATTGTGCTCGAAGATCTGGTTAATTTTCCTGGCGACCCTTATAAGCAACCATAGTCTCTAAGGTTGTCCGGCGCGTGCAGAAGCGTGCCTTTATATTTTGGCAGATCATCATCGATGCGCAACCAAGGCAGTTTGCTTTCATAATTCACATGAAACGTTGGATTGAATACTTCAGGATTATCCAATGATGCGGCATAAAGGTGCATGCCACCGGGGTAATGATCCGCTTCAAATCCAATAGGTGAGCCGCAAGTACAACAAAAATGTCGTCGCACGCCCTTAGAACTCTCAAGTGTCTTCGGAGGGGTGCCCGTCCATGCAAAGTTTCTACGCGGAACACCCAACCACGCCACGACAGGCGACGCACAGTTGCGACGGCAATCATCACAATGACAATAGCAAGCCCAGGTCACCTCGCCTTCATACGTCCAGCTTACTTTCCCGCACAGGCAGCGCCCCGTCGTCGTCATTCTAAACTCTCCATTTGCTGAATTTCCGTGAGTTTTCAGTTCCGACAGTTGCACAAAGCATACAATGCGCCGTTTCGAAAGCGACACTTCTCGACCAGTATTGTCACCCTCCCACTGTACGATCCAACCCGGTAATCTGGCGTACAACATAGTGCAACGGTGTCCAAAATTTCCGACAATGCATTTGGTCATGACGCCATGATGGTCGGTTAAGACACAGCTGGACTGGCAACCACAGTAAA
>JBCDDS010000016.1:0-41804 GCA_039180185.1 Pseudomonadota bacterium
AAATTTCCCCGCAGCGCGTCGCGCCTTGGGCGATATGGCAGAAGTTGATCCCGACGCGCGGGCACTCACGATTATGGCCGCAGTGGAACGTGGCGAGGGTGCCGCAGACAGTGTTGTGAAAGGTTGGCTGGCCAAGGCCGTAACCGCACCCCGAGGGCCGCAATGGGTTTGTGACAAATGCCAGTTGGTCCAACCGGAGTGGGTTCCAGTTTGTGAGAGTTGTGACGCATTCGACGCGCTTTCCTGGAAAGAAGCACCAGCAACAGAGATTGCTACCAGCACGGGTCTTGAGATGCTGCCTTTGATCGTCGGGGCGATCGAAGATCAGAGTGAGGAAACAAATGCTGATACCGTTACAGAGGCGGAAATTCTAGACGAACAGCCTGTAGAAGAAGAAGTGAAATAGCCCTTTCTGAGAAAGCTGACCGATGCTATAGCGCGCTGCGCAACGGGCCGCTGTAGCTCAGCTGGTAGAGCACGTCATTCGTAATGATGGGGTCGTAGGTTCAAGTCCTATCAGCGGCACCACTGCCTTTTTCATCATCAGCAACATCAATCGTTCAGAAGCGACAGCACTTCGTTTGTGACAGATTTGGTGCCCATGTCCCCGCCAAACTCCATCGGTCTGATCCTATTTTGAGAAAATCCAGCTGTGACGGCATTTTCGATGAGAGCTGCCGCGTCGGCCAGTGCATCAACCTCTGACTTTTCTGCCAGATAATCGAGCATCAGCGCTCCGGACAGAATAGCCGCAAGCGGGTTCGCTTCATCCTTACCCATAATGTCCGGCGCTGATCCATGTGCAGGTTGAAACAAACCATGGTGATCACCGATTTCTGCGCAGGCGGCCATGCCCATGCCGCCAACAAGACCGCCAGCAAGATCCGAGAGGATATCGCCAAACATGTTCTCCATTACCAACACATCAAAGTCCCAGGGACGACGGATCAGGTCCAGGGCTTGTGCGTCGACATAGTTGTGTCCCACCTCGATATCTGGGTAACCCTCTGAAACTTCGTCAAAAATCTTTCTAAAAAAGGCCATCGACGCAAAAACGTTTGCCTTGTCGACACAGGTTAATCGACCTAGGCAACCACGCTCTTTGCGGCGTTCGGCCAAACGAAACCCGAACCGATGCAACTTTTCGGTCGTTTCACGTGTAATGCGTAGGGTATCGCGCACCTCTTTATCTGCGATAATCTCACTCCGCCCATGCGCTGCAGCGGAATAAAACAGACCCTCAGTCGACTCACGCAAGATGATCAGATCTATGCCGGCTGCTCTCGGATCGGCCAGCCTCTGCGGCGCGTTCGGATACGCTTTGACAGGTCTGACGCCGGCATAAAGCTGAAAACGATCACGCAATCTCAAATGCGGCGAAATCTCGGTGCCATCATCATGGCGCACGCTTGGAAGGCCAATAGCGCCCAGAAAGATAGCATTTGCCTCCCCTGCAAGCGATTCGCCGTTCGTTTCAATATCAAGACCGGTTTCGTCGAAGTACGCGGCACCAGCATTTATTTTGTTAAAGCAAATCGGCGATTGCCCCGTACACTCAAGGGCTTTGTCAATTACAGCGACCGCTGAGTTCGTTACGTCGACACCTATTCCGTCACCAGGAATGAGCGCCACGTTGAAGCTTTCAGACACCACTTTTCTCCTTCAACGCTGCCCGAGTAGCGACCTCGCGAGAACCTTCAGTGGAAGCAATCGGCCACCACAACCGCAATTAAGGAAAAACTGCGCAAAATTGAAGGAGCCTGATTTCGAGCTTCATGCGAGCGGGACTCACATTGATAATCAATCCAGAAACAATAGCGTGAATGCAAAACCACTTTTTCCGTTGACGAAAAAAGGAAACAATCCCGTCACATTGGGGCCAAATTGGCAATAAAACTCTCATCAAATTACGTTCAAATTTTCGTAATTATTTCAAAGCTCTAGAATTTTCCAAGCAAATTCACGCCGAGCTGAAGGTTGAAATCGGCGACTATGGCCGCTCCGTGGCGGGCTTGCCAATTTGTGGACACAATTCCTGTTAACGTCATGAGCAAGTTCGAGTGCTGTAGCCGCATCCAAAGCTGCCTTAGGTTGATTGGATTGCGCGCAAATTTCCGAGTTATCGCACCAAAAAATTTCAATAAGGCGCCAGACCCCACTGTGCGTCAACGAGAGAGACATGTGATGGCCTATACATACTATTTCGATCCCTCCAATCCCGACACTCCAGAAGGATTGTCGCCCGTCATTTCTTCTGCCGACGTGAGCGGCGTTCCGAGCAGCGGAACTGGCCTGATGGGCGCCGCTTTTGTAACCGGCTCCAGCATTTGGAATATTCAAAAAGCCAAAGAAGCTACGGAGACTGAAGCAGTTGCAACATTCGTGGCGACCGAAGTGTCATATGGCGCTCGTAAAAGCGATACGACTATCGAGGAATTCCTTGGTGATGATGGCGCTTCTGTTCAAGGCAACGGTGATGCCGAGATGGGGCCATCAGCGCTAACGCTGAATGGCTACATTTACATCCCGCCAGGTGTTCACGAGATTTCGGTCGTTTCTGACGACGGATTTGAGCTTGAAATCGGTGGCGTTCCCTTCTCAGATTTTCAGAACGGGCGCGCAGCAGACGAAACCTCTCGCGTCGCCGAATTCGAAGGCGGGCTTTACGAGATTGACATGCTCTACTTCGATGGTGGCGGAAGCATGGTTTTGAGCCTGGAAATCGACGGCTTGCCTGTCGATCAGAGCGCTTTTTATCAAGATCCTCAAGACTTTACCAATCCACCGGCCGATGTTCCGTTGGTCCCGGCTGAGGACTATCACCCATCATTTTTCTTGGGAGAAGATTCTCTCGAAACGCCCGTCACAGAAACCACATCTGACGCCCGCGATGTCATTCACGGCAATGGCGCCGATGATGAGATCAACGGACTTGGTGGTGATGATGAACTCTACGGCGGTTACGGTGACGATATCCTGCGTGGTGGTGATGGTAATGACGTTCTGGACGGTGGTCGCGGCTCTGATGTGCTCGAAGGCGGTGCTGGAGACGACATTCTGGTCTCTCGCTCCGACGCCGGCGAGCAGAAAATCGGGCAAATACTTCTAAATCAGATCACTCGTCCGGATCCTGATGGCGAAGTCGACCCCGAGCTAGACAAACTTTCGGTCTACGCCGACCAGGCGCTAAAGGCCGATGATGTCCTGATTGGCGGTGAGGGTCGCGACACATTCCTAATCACACCTTTAATCAATGGCAAACTCGATATCATCGAAAAGCATGTGCAGTCTGACGGTACAATAAATTGGGCTGGTGTTGCAGGCGAAAATGACGAGTTGCACGACCATTGGGTTGACAGCTTTGGCATTGATATCATTGCAGATTATAACGCTGAAGACGACCATATCGCTGTGATCGGACACACGGCAGTACCCTATGTGACCTATAGCGATGTGAATGGTGATGGTGTCGAAGAATCCATTATCAATGTGATCTCAGTGCAGCATGGCAATGGCGGTGCGCATGATCGCGATTTGATTGGGCAGGCCATCGTGTTCGGCGACAGAGTAGACGTCGATGACATCGAAACAGATGATGGCGTGACCTACGGCGTCGTTGAAAACTTCGAAGATGTCATCGAAGCACTGCATCCTGACGGTGAAGAGAAAATTACCGTAGTCGATGGTGAAGAGATAAAGGGCTACGATACTCGTGAGCCGATGCAGATGAACGGCGGAGATGGCGGCGGCCATGGCGGTCACGGAGGCGTTGGCACCAATGTTCTTGGTGCCGTTACAGGCGATCCATTCAACGCATTCGACAATGATAACTTCGACATCAGCATGGTTTCTGGCCCATCAGATGAGGAAGAAGCGCTAGAGCCAACACGCGCACCGTTCGACCAGCTCGGCACTGAAGAGGTCGATGGGCAGGTTATCACTGGCAATAACACTTCTGAGTCACTTTCGCCAGAAGAGCCCGCTGATCCAGACGGACTACCCGGTGCGCTTGGCTACTGGGGCTTTGATAATGGTTCCGAAGGTGCCTACTCAGACCAAACTGCGAATGGCGGAGGTGACGTAAAGTCTTATACTCTCTACGAAAATCAGGCTCTGCTTAACACTGGCGCCACAACTGAAGGACCAGGTGGACCAGGTACCGAAGCGCTATACTTCAATGGTGAAGACAGCTTCGCGTTTCTGGAACATGAGCAGTCGATGAACATCACACAGGGCACAATTGCAATGTGGGTCCGCCCGGACGACTTGGGTGAAACATCTGCTTTCGTTGCCAAAGACCACCGCGGTGCAGAGGACGGCGGTCACTTCCGCCTCGGTCACACCAAGGATGGCGGCCTGTTCCTGCGTATGGCAGAGGGCGATGGCGGTCAAAACCACACGTGGGAAACCGATGCGATTTTGACCGAAGGCGAATGGCAACATGTTGCCGTCAACTTCGGTGCTGACGGCGTCACGGTCTTTCTTGACGGTCAAGCTGTACCTAACAACGCCTGGAGTGCGACAGAAGGCAACGTCGCGACGCCCGGCGCCTATCAAGAGGCCTACCTGTTGGCCAATGATGAGCCTTGGGTGTTTGGCGCAGATCAGAAGATAACTGAACTCAATGATACAGCACAGGAATTCGCAACTGACCGTGAAGAACTGGTAAATGAGTATGAAGGCGGCATTGCGGGCTTTGGCGTCTGGGGTGGTTATTCTCCAGAGGATGTACTGACACCAGCCGAGATCAACCAATTGATCAACGATGGTCCAGGTGCGGCGCTGACAAATCCAGCCGGACCGCAACCAATCTTGGCGGGTGACGACACGATTGATGGTGAAGGCGGCAACGACACCATCGATGGCGGAGCTGGAGATGATGAGTTGAACGGCGGCGCCGGAAATGACTACATCCAAGGCGGTTACGGCGATGACATGGTCAGCGGCGGTGCCGGTAACGATACGGTCGACGGCGGCTGGGGTTCTGACTTGGTCATGGGCGGCGATGGTGATGACGTGATCCTGTCACGCGCCGACGTTGGCGAAGATCGCGCCGGTCAGCTTGTGCTCGACGATCCGTCACGTCCATCGAAATCCATTGATGATGAATACTTGAAACTCTTCGATTGGATTGACCAACCACTTGTTGGTGACGATGTTCTTGTCGGCGGTGCCGGCAACGACATCTTCCAGATCGAGACTCTGATCAACGGCACACGTGAAAGCATCCTCGACAACACGATGGGTGATGGTCGCAACATTCACTGGCACGGTGTGGCTGGCGAAAACCAGTTCGTCCATGATCACTGGGTTGATGGCATCGGCATCGATGTGATTGCGGATTACAACGCCGACGAAGACACGATTTCTGTCAAAGGTCACACTACACAAGTCGAAGTGGACTATGCCACGATCGATACTGACGGTGACGGTATCAATGATGATGCTGTGTCCATTGTCACGATCTACTCGCAACAAGGTAATGGCGGTGGTGCCCATGACGAAGATTATCTGGGCTACCTCGTCGTGCACGGTGACCGGGTCGAGGAGGATGACATTATCACCGATCCGGGCGTGCACTACGGTGTTGTCGATACCATCGACGAACTTCAGACCGCCTTCGCTCCGACGGGTGACACGAAATATACCGATCTCGATGGCGACGGAGTTGCCGAGCATCTGGGGTATGACACGCGCGATGTAGACGGTGACCCAATCGGTTCGGACCCCGAAGCGTTCTCGTCCAACTACTGGCTGAATAACGGCCTTGTTGATCTGGATCGTGCGGTAGATGAAGACCTAGAGGCACCCGCGGTCCTTCTGGAGCATGATGGTGGCTCATTCGGTGGCCCAGGCCAACCGATTGAAATACCGCATGACGCGGCACAAGCAGCAGCGGAAGGCACATGGGCCTTTGCGTTCACTGCCTACAATCCGGGCAATGATCAGGAACAGGCGTTGTTCTCCAAGGATCACTCCGGCTTTGAAACCGGTGGGCATTTGACCGCCTACATCACGCGCAATGGTACACTTAAAGTGCGTTATCAGGGCGAGAACGATCAGAAGTACCTGTTCGACAACGATGTACGCATCGAAGCTGGAGAGCAGTACCATATGGCCTTCACCTTCGATGAGGATGAAATCAGCCTCTACCTGAACGGCGAGTTGGTCGACACTGACACCGGCTTCCCGGGCGGCATGACCGGCAACGAAGAAGACCTCGTGCTTGGTGCCTCGACGCGTACGCGTCAGGGTGAGGATGACAACTTGCAATGGCACTTCGATGGTGAAATCGAAAACCTGCTGTTGCTTGACCGTCCAATCTCCGAGCTAGAGGCTGTCTTCCTTTCAGATGCAAACGGTGACATCGACGCGCTTGCAGCTCTCTATGGCCTCGAAACCGAGCCGGAGGAGGAAGAACCGGTCGAGGAAGAACCAGTTGAAGAGGAACCCGTAGAGGAAACTCCAGAAGAGGAAGAACCGACCGAGGAAGAGCCTCAGGAAGAGGAACCTGCCGAGGAGGAACCTGAGGAAGAGGAACCTGAGGAAGAGGAACCTGCCGAGGAGGAACCTGAGGAAGAGGAACCTGAGGAAGAGGAACCTGCCGAGGAGGAACCCGAGGAAGAGGAACCTGCCGAGGAGGAACCTGAGGAAGAGGAACCTGCCGAGGAGGAACCCGAGGAAGAGGAACCTGCCGAGGAAGAACTCGAGGAAGAGGAGCCTACCGAAGAGGAACCTGAGGAAGAGGAGCCTACCGAAGAGGAACCTGAGGAAGAGGAGCCTGCCGAGGAGGAGCCTGAGGAAGAGGAGCCTGCCGAGGAGGAGCCTGAGGAAGAAGTTTCCGACTTCGAAGAAATGGTTGCTCGGATCGTGACATTCATCCTGAAATTGTTCGGTGTGGATGAAGACGACGAGGAAGAGGATCTACCTCAAGTCACCGAAGATCAGGTTGATGAGCTTGAAACCCTGCTGTCGGACATTCTGCCAGATACTGGTGAGCCAGAAGACATGCAGGACAATGTAGACGACAGTGAAGACGACGACGTGGACTTGTTGGTCTAATCGGGCAGCATACTACGAGGTGAAGATCGCGCGCCGGGCCACCGGCGCGCGATTTCTTTTTGGTGAGACACAGTGCCTACACATTGCTGGTCCCCCAAGTTCGAAACAATTGGCAACCTCCGGCACTATCCCTGAAAGCCGGACATCTTTGGCAAAGAAAAAGCCGCTCGAAAGCGGCTCTACTTTTTTCTTTTCGCGGTCTTACCCGCCAAAGTCATCTAACATGATGTCTTCACGGTCGACACCGAGATCAACCAGCATATTGATGCAGGAAGAGTTCATAATCGGCGGACCACACATGTAGTATTCGCAATCCTCTGGTGCTGGATGATCTTTTAGATATTCATCATAAAGCACGTTGTGGATGAAGCCGGTGTAACCTTCCCAGTCGTCCTCAGGCTGCGCGTCGGACAAAGCAACATGCCAGGAGAAGTTGTCGAACTGTTCATCCAGCGTGTCGAAGTCTTCGACAAAAAACATTTCTTTCTTCGACCGAGCGCCATACCAAAAGGTTATCTTACGATCTCGGTTCTCAAGCCGCTTAAGCTGATCGAAAATGTGAGATCGCATCGGCGCCATACCCGCACCACCGCCGATAAAGACCATTTCCTTCTGCGTGTCGCGGGCGAAGAACTCTCCGAAAGGACCGGAGATGGTAACTTTATCTCCCGGCTTCAGATTAAAGATGTAGGAAGACATCTTGCCCGGAGGAATGCCCGCAGATCCAGGCGGCGGAGAGGCCACACGGACGTTGAGCATGATCAGCCCTTTTTCATCCGGGTAGTTGGCCATCGAATAGGCCCGCTCAATCGGTTCGTTCACGTTGGATTCGTACTGCCAGAGGTTAAACCTATCCCAGTCCTCGCGATATTCCTCCTCCACGTCGAAGTCGGTGTACTTAATCTTGTGCGCTGGCGCCTCGATCTGAATGTAGCCGCCTGCGCGGAAGTTCACATCTTCACCCTCCGGCAACTCTAGCACCAGGTTTTTGATGAAGGTCGCGACGTTCTCATTCGAACGCACGGTGCACTCCCATTTCTTGACGCCAAAGACTTCTTCGGGAACTTCGATTTCCATGTCCTGTTTGACCGCGACCTGACAAGACAGTCGGTCTCCGCAGGAAGCTTCACGCTTGGTTATGTGGCTTTCTTCCGTTGGCAGGATAGAGCCACCTCCAGAATGAATGCGCACCCTGCACTGGGCGCAGGTGCCACCACCACCACATGCTGAGGGTACGAAAAGCTTTTGCTCCGCCAGCGTCTGCAACAGTTTACCACCGGCAGGAACCGAGACGGTCTTTTCACCATTGATCGTGATGTTCACGTTACCTGTCGAAACAAGTTTCGATCTGGCGCCAATGATGATCGTCACCAGCGCCAATACGATCAGAGTGAACAGCAGAATACCAAGTCCAAAGGTGGCCATCCAAATGCCTCCGCTACAGTTTCACGCCGCTAAATGACATAAATGCCAAAGCCATGAGGCCCGCGGTGATAAAGGTGATACCAAGGCCCTGCAGGCCATCGGGAATATCAGAATACTTCAGTTTCTCGCGCACACCGGCCATGGCGGTTATCGCAAGCGCCCAGCCGAACCCGGATGAGATGCCATAAGTCACAGCCTCGGGGAAATTGTAGTCACGTTCCACCATGAAGAGCGAGCCACCCAGAATAGCGCAGTTCACTGTAATCAAAGGAAGGAATACGCCCAGCGCGTTGTAGAGCGGCGGGAAGTACTTATCGAGAACCATCTCAAGGATCTGCACGATCGCCGCGATAACGCCGATATATGAGATCAGCCCAAGAAATGTGAGATCAACCTCTGCAAAGCCGGCCCACGCCAATGCGCCGGGCGCAAGAAGATAGGTAAGGATCAGGTTGTTTGCAGGCACCGTTATGCCCTGCACGATCATCACTGATATCCCGAGGCCAAGCGCCGTCGAAATCTTCTTCGAAACCGCGATAAAGGTGCACATCCCGAGGAAGAAAGACAGGGCCAGATTCTCAACGAAAATGGCCTTAACGGCTATGGAAATGAGTTCTTCCATTAGTGCGCCTCAACCGTTTGAATTTTGTATTCACGCTCTTCCACCTGATCCGGTTTCCAGGATCGGAAGGCCCAGATGATCAGACCAATAATGAAGAAAGCCGAAGGCGGCAGAAGGAGCATGCCATTTGGCACATACCAGCCACCGTTGTTGACCGTCTCCAGAATGGTAATGCCAAAAAGGCTGCCTGCGCCAAAGAGCTCTCTGATCACGCCGACCATCATCAGGATGAGGCCATAGCCAAGCCCGTTACCAATTCCGTCGAGGAACGACGCAACAGGCGGGTTCTTCATCGCGAAGGCTTCTGCGCGGCCCATAACAATGCAGTTCGTTATGATAAGGCCCACAAAGACCGAAAGCGTCTTGGAAATCTCAAAAGCGTAAGCCTTCAGGATCTGATCCACTAGGATCACAAGCGAAGCGATGATCACCATCTGCACGATAATCCGGATCGAGCCGGGAATGTGATTGCGCAAGATCGAGATGAAGAACGACGAGAAGGCGGTCACAAAGATCACCGCGAGCGACATAACAAAGGCCACTTGCAATGAGGAGGTCACAGCAAGTGCAGAGCAGATCCCGAGAACCTGAAGCGTGATCGGATTGTTGTCGACCAACGGGTCGACCAACATTTCTTTGCGTGTTTGGCTCATCAGATCGCTCCTGCTTTCAGATTTGCAAGGAAGGGCTCGTAACCTTCTTCACCCAACCAGAATCGTACCAAATTATCGACACCAACAGTTGTCAGTGTTGCGCCCGCTAGTGCGTCAATGTGATAGTCTTCGCCAGCTGGCGGTACCGTCTTGGCCACCGTGATTTGAAGCTCGCCATCATCATCTTTGAGCTTCTTACCCCGCCAAAGCGCTTTCCAGCGCGGATTGTCCACCTCTGCACCGAGGCCCGGCGTTTCAGCATGCTGGTAGAACTGAAGACCAAAAATGTCATTTCCGTTCTCTTCCAGCGCTATGAATCCATAAAGCGTCGACCAAAGGCCATAGCCGTGCAGCGGCAAGATCACTTTATCGATGGATCCACTGTCGTCGCGCAAAAGATATACAGTCACATATTTTGACTGACGCCCGATCGATGCGGGGTCACTCTCCAAAGCTCTTGAAAGCTCCGGATCATCTGCGGCGGCCAGATCGTCAAAAGTTGCGGCATCAAACTCTGGCGCAAACTCACCCCGGGCCAGTTCAAGCACATGCGGTTCAAACGCACTGAACGCCTCAGCAACATCAGCCTCTGGATCATAAACGCCAGCCACCTGAAGGATATTCACCTGTTTGTCCTTGAGCGCGTTCACTTGCTGAATGGGCCGCAGAGACACGGCAAACGCGGACACGATCATAGACGCAACAAGACAAAGTGAGACCGCGACAAAAACTGTTTTCGGAACGGAATCCGTTGGAAGCGCCAAAAACTTACCGATCAAGCCTTTCGGCTTTTCCTCCGCGACAGCGGACATAGCTTCGTCAGCGGTGCTTTGATCTTCAGGCATGGCGTCTCGCTCTGCGTTTTATATTGGCTTGCACCACAAAATGATCAATGAGCGGCGCGAACACGTTGCCGAACAAAATGGCGAGCATCATACCCTCGGGGAAGGCAGGGTTGATAACGCGGATCATCACGACCATGAAGCCGATCAAAGCGCCGTATATGTATCGACCAACGTTCGTGTGAGACGCCGAAACCGGCTCTGTGACCATGAAGGCGAGGCCAAAAGCATAACCACCCAGTACAAGATGCCAATACCACGGCATCGCAAACATTGGGTTTGTATCCGACCCGATAAGATTGAGAAGCAGTGAGAACCCGATCATCCCGCCAAGACAGCCCACAATAAGTCGCCAATTGGCTATTCGGGTAGCGAGCAGAAAGGCCAAACCCACAAGACATGCCAATGTTGAGGTCTCGCCGATACTGCCCTGCACGAAGCCAAAGAAAGAATTGGACCATGTCATGCCACTTGCGGCCAATTCCTGATAGCCGTCGGCAGCCGCCTTACCAAGCGCCGTCGCGCCAGAGAAGCCGTCAACCGGTGTCCAAATTGTGTCGCCTGACATTTGTGCAGGATAGGCAAAATAAAGAAACGCGCGGCCGGTCAAAGCCGGGTTGAGGAAGTTCTTGCCCGTTCCCCCAAATACTTCCTTGCCTATTACGACGCCAAAAGAGATGCCTAGAGCGACCTGCCAAAGTGGCACACTTGGCGGCATAATAAGAGCGTAAAGCATTGAAGTTACTAGGAAACCCTCATTCACTTCATGTTTACGGACAGTTGCAAATAGAACTTCCCAAAGCCCGCCAGCGACAAGCGTCACAACATAAATGGGTATGAAGTAGAGCGCGCCATGCGCCATGTTCCCGAGGACACTGTTCGGATCAAAACCGATCCCGGAAGACTCGATTATCCAGGCACGCCAGCCAGATGCGCCAAACGTACCGATTGCCGAGTTAACCTGCAGGCCAACATTGTAAAGACCCACCAGGATGCACGGGATTGTCGAAATTACCACATACGTCATGATGCGTTTCATATCGATGTATGAACGTGCATGCGGCGCAACGGTTGTTACAGTCTTGGGCGTATAGAGAAAGCTTTCCACCATTTCATAAATGGGGAAATAACGCTCGTACTTACCGCCTTTTTCGAAATGCGGTTCGATCCGGTCGAAGTAGCTGCGGAGACCCATGGCTATCCTTCCCTCTCGATTTTGGTCAGGCAATCCCGAAGGGCCATACCGTATTCATACTTCGCGGGACACGCGAACCCGACGAGGCTCAAGTCCTCTTCGTCGAGCTCCAACGCTCCAAGCGCTTGCGCCGCATCCGTATCCATCACCAGAAGCGCCCGCAAGAGCTGTGTCGGAAGAAAGTCCTGCGGCATCAACTTTTCAAAAACGCCAGTTGGCACCATTGCGCGCCGACCTCCGTTGAGGTTGCTGGTTAACGGATACTTCTTGCTCGAAAGCGCCGAACCCAAAACAGGCTGAAATGAATACTTAGAAGGCATCGGGCGAATCCACCCCATTGGGATTTGCTTTCTGTCTTCCTCAATAACCGTAATCTGTCGTGCATAGCGACCAAGGAAGGCACTTGGACCTTCGCCCATGCGCCCGCTCAGGATGGAACCGGAAATTATCCGAACTGGGGCGCTTTCGTCGACTTCTCCGGCAAGCAATTCAGTCATCGATGCGCCGGCGGTAGTGCGAACTAGCCTTGGGTTTTTGCACAGTGGACCAGAGATCGCTACAACACGCTCCGAAGTAAGCTTGCCGGTCATCATCAGACGACCAATGGCAATGACATCCTGATACCAAATGGTCCAAACTGCTTGGTCAGCGGTAGGTGGCTTCAAAAAATGAATGTGCGTTCCCGGTAAACCTGCTGGATGCGGCCCTGAAAACTCAGCAAGTTTTACGCCATCGAGGCCCGCACCAGGAGTGTCAACGCCGGCCTCATGACAAACATAAGTCGTTCCATCCGTCAGCATGGAAATCGCTTTAATACCGGCTTCGAATTCCTCACGCGCTTCGTGGATCACGATTTTTGGGTCGGTCGTCAGCGGCTCCGTATCCATCGCCGTGACGTAAATAGCGATCGGACGCGAATCTGGATCGGGCACCTTTGAATACGGTCTTGACCTAAATGATGTCCAAAGACCGGACGCACAGAGCTTCTCCGCAATGCCGTTTGCGGAGCTGGAATCGCCAGTCTTTGAGAAATCAATGTCTTTGGCGGCCTTTGGGTCAACTTCGATTTCCACGCTGACCAAAGCACGACGGTAACCACGATTGACCGCTTTGATACGACCGTTAACAGGTGAGGTTACAAAAACGGTTGGCGTGTCTTTGTGCGCAAAGATGGCTGATCCAACGCCTACTACGTCTCCCTCTTGAACAGACAGACGAGGTTTCAAACCAACGTAGTCCGCGCCAAGAACTGCGACTGTCCGAATATCCGGACCATCATGTATTTCCTGAACCGGTGCACCCTCTACCGGCACGTTCAGGCCCTTGCTTAGTCGATATTGCAACAACCGGCTTGTCCTGTTTTTCTGTATCCACTGCTTCTCGATCAAGAAAGAGACTCAGCGGTTATCCCGTTAGCCTGATTATAAAAAAAAGCCCATACCTTATCAATACGTGGTGACGTGTTATGAGCCCCTCTTTACAATCAGCTCGCTTATCAGTGACATGCGTGTCCGCGTACCTGATTAGCCAGTGTTTTTTAACTATGTGAAACAACAAAGCGGCAAGTTTTTTCGATGATGCGTCTTTTAACCACAGTCTTGGTGATTTCGCTTTGCGGCTGCAAACCAAGTGCAGTGACACTTTCGTTTGAAGGTGAGACGATGGGCACCACCTACAGAGTTGTTGCGATCGATAAGGGCGGGGTACTGGACGCCGCTGATGTGCAAACGGCGATCGATCAAACTCTCGCCGAAGTTAACTCCAGCATGTCAAATTGGGATTCGGACTCGGAGATTTCCAAGTTCAACGCATCTGACGGTTCGAAACCGGTCTTGATATCGGAACAGCTGGCTAAGGTCATGCAGGCCGCTTTTGAAGTGCACGAAGCCAGCGAAAAGGCGTTTGATGTGACCCTGGGTCCCTTGATTGATCTATGGGGGTTTGGAGAGAGAACGCCTCAAAGTTCTGTACCCTCGAACACTCAAGTTCGCGAAGCTATGAAGAAAACCGGTCTAAACCAAGTTATTACTTTGGACACAAACTCAAACACGCTTTCAAAGCAGCATCCCGAAGCATCAATATTTCTCGCTGCGATTGCCAAGGGTCACGGCATAGACGAGCTGGCCGCAACATTGCAGGGCATGGGCATCGACAACTACCTTGTAGAAATTGGCGGTGACTTGGTTACTTCGGGCAAGAATCCAAACGGTGTTAATTGGCGCATTGGCATAGAGCAGCCGTTTGGAGGGGATCGTGCTGTCGAGAAAGTTATCGAGATAAGCAACTTAGGAATGGCAACCTCAGGCGATTACCGAAACTACTTCGAACAAGATGGCATTCGCTACTCCCATATAATTGATGGCAACACTGGACGACCGATTACTCACAAAACCGCGTCCGTGACAGTTTTGGGCGAAAATGCTCTTTTCGCGGATGCTTGGGCTACAGCACTCTTAGTGTTGGGCCAAGAGAAAGGTATGCGCATTTCAGAAAATTTTGACATCGCCGCCTTCTTTATTTCACGTCGGGACGATATAAGTGAGAAGAAGTTTACGACCGAGTCCAGTTCGCAGTTTAAAAAACTGCAGGCCAGAGAGTAGGAAAAACCCTGTGTCGACTTTTGTTCTTGCGTTCATACTTTTGAGCTTGATCATGTTGGGCATGGCGCTCGGCGTCATCTTCATGGGTAAAACGATCAAGGGCAGCTGTGGCGGGTTGAATGCAATCTCAGGTGCGGACAAGTGCGTGGTTTGCGCCAAGGACATAGATCCCGACAGCCCCTTGAGGGACCGCCTTCAATGTCCAAGAGCGCGCCAGATGGCCGAACGCATGGCGCAAGATAGCTGATCCAACTTCTTGATCACGCGGGTGCGACGGGTGTGAATGCCAAAACCAGAAAACACGTAGCGGTGATTACGCCGAACAACCAAAGCTGCCATGTTGGGCCCTCTGCCTTCCAAATGCGGCGATATCTATAACCGCTAAAAATCGCGATCAGAAATAGAGCGGTTGCGATAGCTGGGCTCAGCGTTGCATCTTCCATAAACAGCGAAGTTTCCCCGATTTCAATTTTTTGTGTAAGCTAAGTGTGACCAGTAGCTAACTTTTATCGAAAAAGGAGCGTTAGCCAATGCCAAGCTCGTATCAGGCTCCAAAACGCGGAGACAAGATCCAAAAGACCACGAGCCAGTCTGCCGGAACCAATATTTCCCAGGAAATGGCGACCGTTCAAAGGATTCTGTCGCAAAAGGGAGGCGCGGTTTTTTCAATTCAACCGCAGGAGACTCTACGTACTGCGGTTGAAACCCTACGTGACAAACGAATCGGTGCGCTCTTGATCACTGACACCTCAGGAGCATTGATTGGCATCCTGTCAGAACGCGACATAGTTCGGAAACTGGCTGAGACACCGGGCAAAACTTTGCCGCAGCGGGTCGAGGATGTAATGACCCGCAATGTTGAGACATGCAGTCCCGATGACTCCCTCGTGGATGTTCTGCGTCGTATGACCAGTGGTCGATTCCGCCACATGCCGGTTGTGCAAAATGGCTCTCTGGTTGGAATGGTCACCATCGGCGACGTGATCAACTACAGATTGACGGAACTTGAACATGAAGCGCTTCAGCTTAAGCAACTGATTGTTGGATAGATCGCACGCTCGTTTCGAGCTGAAGAGATTGCTGTTTCGGCGGAATTAAACTAAGTGGCTATTAGGTTTGGGCGGCTGCACGCGTTTCGCGGCCGGGGTTAAAGGATTGCCGTCGCACCACTATTTTGAGCAGCGTATGTGAGCATGGCAAACGTGCTTTGCCGCAACGGTATCGCAAAACTGCTCGGGCAAGAGGGTTTTGAATGACCAACCACCTTTACCAAAAAGATTTGCCTGATGGGCTTGATCTTGGATCTTCAGTCGCGATCGACTGCGAGACCATGGGGCTGCAACCTCATCGCGATCGACTATGCGTGGTCCAACTTTCCTCTGGTGATGGTGACGCGCATCTAGTGCAGATATCGAAGGGTCAGACAAGCGCACCAAATCTCGAAGCGCTTCTGGCCAACCCAAAAGTGCTAAAACTCTTCCATTTCGGTCGATTTGATATTGCGGTGCTGTTTCACACTTTTGGTGTTTTAACCGCGCCGGTTTACTGTACGAAAATCGCAAGCAAACTCGTTCGGACATACACCGACCGCCATGGGTTGAAGTACCTACTTCAAGAACTCCTCAACGTGGACATATCCAAACAACAGCAGTCATCCGATTGGGGCGCACGTGAGCTGAGCGAGGCCCAACTCGATTATGCTGCGTCCGATGTTCTTCATCTTCACCGTGTTCGCGAAGCATTAGACGCTCGTTTGAACCGCGAAAATAGGAAAGAGCTCGCTCAGTCGTGTTTTGATTTTCTGCCAGCACGCGCACAGTTAGATGTAGCAGGCTGGGATGAAATAGACATTTTTGCACATTGATATGTTGGCGCAGGACAATCTTTACTCACAACTTGTAGCATGGATGAAAATCATCCTGCCGCTAACTGCTCTAGGCATATTGTCGACACTCTTTCTGTTTTCGCAGAACGTCGACCCTACGAAATCAATTCCGATTGCTGAGATTGACCTTGAACAAAGAGCACAGGATCAAGGTGCCACAAACGCCACATTCGCTGGCGTAACCAATGATGGGGACGAAGTGGTTATCAACGCCGCAGTGGCCAAGCCGTCAGCGTCTGATCCAAAAATGGTCAACGCGCAGGAAGTGACTGGGCAGCTCCGGCTGGAAAGCGGTGGTGTCGTCGACGTCGTGTCCGACACTGCAGATGTAGACCAAAAAGAGATGACTGTTTCGCTAAAAGGAAACGTCAATTTCGTGACAACCACCGGTTACAACCTTAGAACTGAATTACTGAATACGCGAATTGATGAACTCTATGCCGAGTCACCGGGTCAGGTTGAAGGCGAAGGACCTCCTGGCGAACTTGTCGCAGGCAGAATGATACTCACGCATAACGAGCAAACTGACATGGCAAATTTGCTGTTCACCGACGGTGTGAAACTGATATACGAACCTCAAGTTGCGGAGGAAAACTCAAATTGACCCGCTTTGTTATTCTTGGTCTGGTTTTGTGGTTTGCCGCGCAACCCGCAGCGCTGATGGCACAGGGCTCTCAAATCGCTTTTGGCGATACCAAACATGACAGTTCACTTCCTGTTGAAGTCACTGCAGATAATCTTGATGTGAATCAGGAGGATGGAACTGCCGTATTCACGGGTAACGTTTTGATAGGCCAGGGCGAAATGCGGCTAACTGCACCTCGTGTGCTGGTTGTCTATAAAGAGGACCGAAGCGGTATTGAAAATCTAGAGGCCACCGGTGGCGTGACTTTGGTGAGCGGTGAGGATGCCGCGGAAGCGCAAAGAGCAGAGTACAATATCGACTCTGGAGAGATCGAAATGCAGGGTAATGTGCTTTTGGTGCAAGGTATCAATGCACTTAGTGGTGACCGTTTGTTCGTTGATACGCGCGCTGGAACAGCCAGGGTTACAGGCAGGGTTAAAACAATCCTCCAGCCAGAACAGAACTCGGAGAATTAAATGGCCGAGGGTTCTCTCAAGCTCGCTCACGAAAATGATGGCTTGGTCGTAGAAGGCCTTCGAAAGAGCTACAATCGACGCGCCGTTATTCGTGATGTTTCACTCAAGTTGAGACAAGGTGAGGTTGTCGCTCTACTGGGTCCAAATGGATCTGGCAAAACGACGACTTTCTATGCGATTGCCGGTTTAATTTACCCTGAAGGTGGCGCAGTTAAACTCGACGGACGGGACGTGACGGCGCTGCCGATGTATCGGCGAGCTAATCTTGGAATAGGTTACCTGCCGCAGGAAATGTCGATTTTCCGAGGTATGTCCGTTGAAGACAACATACTTGCCATCTTGGACATTACGAAATCGGACCGCCATAAGCGCCGTGAGCGCCTGGAAGAACTTCTTTCGGACTTTTCGATTGAGCACTTACGACGTGCGCCAGCGCTCGCGCTTTCCGGTGGCGAACGGCGTCGTGTCGAGATTGCACGCTGCTTGGCAGCGCAACCGAAGTTTCTTTTGTTAGATGAACCGTTCGCTGGCGTGGATCCGATCTCGGTAGGTGACATTAGGCTACTGGTCGCTGACCTTAAAAAACGCAGTATCGGGGTTCTGATAACGGATCACAACGTGCGGGAAACTCTGGAGATCGTTGATCGAGCCTATATTTTGCATGATGGCAAAGTTCTTATGTCTGGCGCACCGGACGAAGTTGTTTCCAATGAGAACGTTCGGCGCGTTTACTTGGGCGAGAACTTCCGAATTTCTTAATCGCTAATCAACGAGCCATTCGCGAAATCGAACTGCAAAGTTCATTGACAAGTGTACCTCGACAGCTGTCAAATAAGGTATGAAGAATCCGGTCTTGGCACTATCGCGGCGCGAAATGCCTTTGTTTATCAAGCTTTTCAGCAAAACAGCAGACACGGTGATGATTCTCGACAAGAACTAAAGTTTCAACGGGCCGCAAAGTCCGAATGGAACAGTTCTGTCCGTAAATTGGAGGATGCCTATGCGTTATCAGATCAGTGGAAAACATATTGATGTGGGAAGCGCACTACAGACATACGTTGAGCAGGAACTTAGCACCGTTTTAGAGAAGTTCGCGCAACGTCCGACAGATGCTAACGTGGTATTTTCCAAAAGCGCGAGTGAATTTGTTTGCGAAGCTACCGTGCATTTATCCACTGGTCTCACTGCTCAAGCGAAAGCGCATGCTCACGAAATTTACGCTGCATTTGATCAATGTAGTGAGAAAATGGAGAAACAACTACGCCGTTATAAACGTCGTCTGAAAGATCATCACAGACAACGTTCAGAACCGGTTGAATTTTCCCAAGCTTCGGCATATATCCTCGCTTCCGATAGTGGTTCCGAAGAATCAGAACCCGAGGGCCTGCAACCAGTAATCGTGGCGGAAATGGAAACGAACATTCCATCCCTGTCCGTTGGAGAAGCAGTAATGCAAATGGAGTTGGCGGGCGCGCCCGTCTTGGTTTTCAGAAACGAAGGCAAAGACGGCTTGAATATCGTATATCGTCGGGACGATGGAAACATCGGCTGGATTGATCCCTAAATAGCTATGCAAACAGCGCGGGCAAATGCCTAAGGAGAGTAGTCTATGCAGTTCTCTGATATCCTGAAACCTGAAGCTGTTCGGGTATTCTCAGCGATTTCGAGCAAAAAACGCCTGATGCATGAGCTGGCGAATTTGGCGGAAGCTGCTTACGGTTTAAAGCAGTCGGTTACAGTCGATGCACTCATCGATCGCGAAAGCCTCGGCCCAACAGGCGTCGGCAATGGTGTCGCTCTGCCCCACGCGCGCATGGACGGGTTAGAAAACGTTTCAGGCGCGATGATCCTTTTGCAATCACCACTCGATTTCTCATCAGTTGACCGTCAGCCGGTGGATTTGATTTTTGGCCTTTTTGCCCCGTTTGAAGCCGGTGTAGACCACCTAAAAGCTCTGGCACTGGTGTCGAGAACGTTAAGAGACGGTTCGGTATGCGCGAAATTACGCGCCAACGAAAGTCCGGCAACACTTTACACGATCTTGACCGAAGCGCAGTCCGTGCAAGCCGCCTAGCGCTGTCAAGTTAACGCCAGTCTGAAAACCCAAAGTTCACATAATCACGCTGGTAAACCTTGCGCGTAAGCTTTTCGACATTCTCATCATAGATAGTTTCTAGCGCTATGGGTTGATTAGGCGCTTCTAGGGTCAGTTTCGCGGGTGACTTGTATCCGACTGATTTTGCAAGGGCAGGAAGTGCAGCAGAAACTTCGTCCTCGCGCAAAATAAGATCGGGCGTTCTGAACTGAGACATGCCCTGCAAAACGGAAGACTGACTCGCCCAATTCGGATCTACCCGTACATGTGTTTGTCCAGCAAGATTAGCTCTCAAAAATTCAAGAAAGCCTATGAAAGCATCTCGATGTTTTGCTGCGTCATAGTCATCGTTGGAGATCTTATTTGGAAGTGGCACCTTGAAAAAGTTTCGCAGCACTTTTCTAATCTCCAAAAAGCTGCCGTCGCCTGTACTCAAAATTTTCGAACAGAACGCAGCATGCGCACGCGACACAGGGTGACGCAGAACAGTGAAACTGCGATGCCCAACCTTGTGACGCATCCAGTCGCGGAGGTCCTTTTGTTTAAAGTGAGTATGAAGCGCTTCCGGGTCGACGCCATCGAGATCGGCCATCCACTGAACGACATTCGCCTCCGGCCCTGAAGGCATCGGCATAAACAACAGAGAAGCATGAGCACCCGCGATGAAGTTAGGAACAGAAGGCCCCCTTCTCGGCTCGAAATTGGGCGTTCGAGTAAGGTCAAATGGCCCTCCAGCGGAAATTGCTGACTGCATCACCTCGAAATTCTCGACTTTCTCGCTGAGTGGTTTTGGATTTTGAGGCTTAAGGGAACTATCGAGTGATTTAAGCTCTTCGTCACTACCCAAGAACTTTGCGAGGCCATTGACGATGCCAACTTCATTGAGGTCTTCGTAGTGAATGTAGAACGCCGCTTGTCCCGTTGTTTGCAGTCGGTTTAGGAGCTTGCGTTGGAAAGTCTGAATTTTATCTAGAAACTCATTGAACTCTCGTAACACAAATCGAACTTTTGCTTCCTTGCGACGCTTCACATTTGTGAGCTTCCATTGATCCGTGGCTTCGGCAATTTTGAGCGAAACATAACTATCGATCGGGTTGCGTGTCAGGACTATCTTGGCGCACCGAGCGTCATCGACGACATGATCGAAAATCCTGGTATCGTGATCAGAAAAGTATCGGAACCCCGGCAATATATCTTGTTCAGACTTGATCCTATCAAGAAGTTTAAAGGGATCTGCATCGCGTTCCCTTTGACCAACACCCAGTACTTCATTGGTTTTTGGATACCCGACAAACATCGGGTTGAACGCCTCTCCAAAGCACTGGAAAGAATCGAAGGCATTCAGATTAGTTTCAAGATAGTTTGAACCGGTTCGCATCTCTGCGAACATGACGAAATAGTCGAAGCGCCGGTCCATCAGGCCCTATCGCACAAGGTAGGGTTTGCGCGCATTTTGTTGCGGTTCTTGTAGATTATATTCAACTGGGAAATCGCCCATTAGGTAGGGATGCATGCCTTGGTTCTTGAGGTTTTGCAAAAACTGGCCAAAACCTGTGAGATTGGCCATTTTGGGAACTTCCGCCAAGCCATGAACACTTTGCTTGCCGATCTCGTCTATAATGGTTTGCAATGGCTCCATTGGTGCCTCGATGAACTCGGCCATGGTCCAAATTCGAACCCGCGCTTTCGCCCACGTTGATCTCAGTACTTCAAGATGTTTGCTTTCGATCTGCTGAAGCCGCGCGGCTTCTTGCCTTAGATCAGAAAAGTTACTGTTGGACTTGAAAAGCGGGACAGCCCAAGCACCGGAAATAACCGATATCTGAGCGTTGGGATCCTTAGAGATCTCCCACTCAACATCTTCGAAAACATCACGCGGACCCAATTGGAAGCACTGCCGTTCTCCACGGGTGTTCCAAATCAGACTGGCGAGAAAGGCATGCGGGTTATAGTCACGCAATTTCGCACTATCGCTTAACGCACCGTTGATAATGGTTTGACCCTCAGAGAATTCAGCGCGTTCAGGCGCAAAGAGATGTCCATGCACACGCGCTCCGGTTACTTTTGCGAGCCATGGCTCAAAATTTTCAAACAAATCGCTGAAACCTTCAAAAACGGAGTACTGCGCACAGGTCAGCCCGTTCTCGCGGCCTTCGACCGGAAAGCGGCTTTGCATCAGTAGGCCTGGTCGTCCACGCTTGCGACGCTCAACAGCTTTAGCAAAAATGCGGTCAATCTTGCCTGGGTTGGGTTCGGTGCGTTTCATCGCACCCGCCCCGTCGTTCAGGAAAGCCTCATAAAGACGATCCGCAAATGGCCAAATTTTTCGGGCCACAAAACAATCTGAGCGCCGCAACAACTGCAGGTGATCATCATAGAAAATGTGCGGTTTGCCCTGATAGTCGAATTTTGAAAGAGTAAGTGACCGACTTTCGATCTGGCGCGTATACAGTCTTGCAAGAGTTTGAAAATAACTCTCATCAGGGATCCAAACTGATCGAAAATACCGCTCGTAAACGGAACGGTCCGGATCATCAAGTATGGCCGAAAGCGTTTGACGCGTTAGGCACCACCACTGGCTGCCCATATGTGGCACAATACCCTTTGGAATGCGTCTCCGGTATCCGATGAAGCGCTGAAGCGCCGTCGCTTTGTCGAACAAAAACTTATTCTTGCGCCAAGAGAACGGGAACCGCAGCGTAAAACGCTCGTGATCAAGCCCACCAATCGTCCAGGGAACATCTGCTGTCGTAGCAGACTCAATAAAGTCTGTCTTTGGCCGTTCCGCGAGATAGTCAATCAACTCTTGTACCGGACGGAGCGGCAGGCAGGATCCCGATGCAAGATATACATGTCTGACGTCCGGAAACTCATCGAGCATTAAACGCGATGCGCTTTGTGTCGCAGCAACCAATCCCCAAGAGCCCCATGCACAACGGTGACGTTTGCTAAACCGGACATGCGGTAAATCCGACAATGACGAAACAAAATCGTTATAAGCACTCTTAGGCACGTCCTTATCGGCATGAAAAACAATCGGACAACCCGCAGCAGCCCAATGTCGCGCCACCTGCTCAGCGCGATCAAAGGCCGTGTGTACGAGCATTATGATGCCGACGCTCACCTGCTTGTTTTCCTCATGCCCAATTGCCCTTTGACATTAACCCAAGGATCTCAAGTTGCCGCCAATTTATATACTTTTCTGACCATTTGCACCAAAGGTCAGGATTGTCCCGTACAGATTCTGCGTAAGCCTTGTATTCCACGCTGCCAGAGTAGTGTTGACCACGCTTTAACTCTTCTTCGGCTTTTGCCGTAAACGTATCTAAAAATTTCGCGTGAAGAAGTATTCCACTGGCCTTTTCGCCACCCCATTCATCGTAGGTGCGGTTGAGCCCTCTAGGCAAAAGGATATGCGTTGAACTTATGTAAGTGTAGCGACGATCCCATTTCACGAGCGGAGTTTTGTTGAGTGCTGGAGCTTTCTTAGGTCGGTTTGAAAAGAACATACGAGACCGAGGGCCACCTTGAATCCAGAGATTTCCATAGGTTGGGTTCTTTTCGATCACGTAGTTTCCGGGATCAAACCACGAGGCAATTTCCAAAGGATCCTGTCCTGGCGTATACGGGACTTCGTCAATTCTGCCTTTGGGATACATATCCAAAAGCATCGCACCGAATGATCTGACCTGACTGACATCCAACCAGTCTGTTAACGCCCGGATCGGACGCGTATCGCAAAATGGATATATAAAAAGTTCGTCAGGATCGACCACGAGCGTCCAGTGCCCATGACCATATTTCCGTTGCAGCCAGTTGAGCCAGTCGACACCAAATTTAGCTCGTTTGTAACTTGCCTTCGTACTCCAAACGGACACATCACTTTGCGCAGCCAGATAATCACGAGTGCCGTCGCTGCTATCATTGTCGACGATCAAAAAATGCGCGACACCAAGGTCTCTGTAGTACTTTAGGAAGTACGGCAAGCGCACGCATTCGTCTCTCATCGTAGAGAACAAAAGGATATCACCCGGACGTATCTTAGACGTCCGGTCTGCAACAGACTTCAGCGAAAAATGCTTGCGAAAGGCACGAACGCGATGCCTCTTGCGGCGAATCCGCATCACATATGACTGCAGCACACTCACTGCTCTTTTCCCCTCAAGATCTGGGAAGCCGATGCCCAGCATGCGCGGTTTTGACCACGCGTATTCTTGTTCGAGTTCTGGGCGATGCAATCACAGATCACAATCGGGTTCCAAAACCAGCTTTGTTTTAAATATTTTATAGTTTCACATGCGTAAACAGATTTAGACCTTGGCAAAGGAATAATCTGAAGGGGGTCTGTCAAATCCAACCCCCTTTAGACATTAGCCCCATCGCCTCCAGCTGACGCCAGCCGTTGAATCGCGTTGACTTGTCGCACCATAGGGTCGGGTCAGCCGCCAGTCCGTCATAGTAGGCTCCGTAGAGCTCACTGTTTGCAAAGTGCTCCCCACGCATCTTCTCTTCAGCTGAGCGCGCTACAACGGTCTCCAAAAACTTTGAGTGGAGCAGAATGCCCGAAATGCATTCGCCTCCAATTTCGTCGTAGACCCGATTTAAGTGACGCGGAAGCAATGAGTGGGTTGAGCTCACGTAAGTATAGCGCCGGTTCCACTTCACAAGTGGTGTCTTTCCCATAGTGGGCGCACGTTCGGGTTCGTTCGCAAAAAACTCACGGGCACGGACGCCGCCCTGGATCCAAAGGTTCTGTAGATCCGGTTTCTTCTGCATGAAATAGTTACCACCATCAAACCAACACAGATGCTCAAATGGATCGTTACCCGACTGGTACTTTTTCGAACTCAACGGCCCCTTTGGATACATGTCCAACATTAACGCCCCGAAAGAGCGCCGACCTCGCTGTTCCAGCCATCCGACTAAGGCTGGCAACGGTCTGGTATCGTGGTGCGGATAGATAAGGATCTCGTCCGCATCAAGCATCAGGCACCAATGACCGTGGGCGTATTTCATCTGCAACCACGTAAGCCAATCTACGCCAAACCGGGACTTCCTATAGCTGTGATGAGTATGCCAGAGCGAGACGTCAGGCTGCGAGTTCAAATATGCAAGCGTCCCGTCATCGCTGTTGTTGTCGACAATTAGGAAATGGTTAACGCCAAGTTTGCGGTAGTGTTCCAGGAAGAATGGAAGACGCAGCAGCTCATTTCGAACAGTGACAAAGGCCAGAATATCATTCTTGGCAATACTAGCGGTCCGGTTTTCAACTTGTTTTAGCTGTCGGCGTTTGCGCAGTGAACGCAATAGGAAACGACGGCGTTTCCAACGCAGCCGATAGAGCAAAAGCGCTTCTTTAAGAACGCTCACTTGCATATTTCGATATCTGCTCCTTTGCGGCAGACTCGGACGAAAACACGTTTGTGTCTAGTTTTAAACCTCACCAAACGATGGAAACTTCGACCGCACAGCTTTTTGATCACTCCGCTGCTTTTACGGGGTGCACGACATCGTTGAGGTAGCTCCACAGATCATCTCGCAAGTCAGAGCGCTCCAATGCAAAAGCAACGGTCGCCTGCAAGAAACCAGCTTTCGATCCACAATCGAAGCGTTTGCCGTCAAAGCGGTATCCATAAACCTCATCGCCCTCATCTCGCGCCGCATCAATCGCATCGGTAAGCTGTATCTCTCCGCCAGCACCAGCTTTCTTTTTGTTAAGTTTCTGAAGCACGGTCGGGGTCAGAATATAGCGACCAATGACCGCAAGATTTGATGGTGATGTACCCAGTTCAGGTTTCTCAACCATACCCTTCGTGGAAACCAGTTTTCCCATGTCATCTTTGATGTCGAGCATCCCGTAAGAAGACGTTTTTTCGTCTGGAACTTCCATCGCGGCGACAACGTTGCTTCCTGTCTCTTCAAAAGCCTCGACCATCTGTTCGAGGCAGGGCTTTTTCGCGGAAATCACGTCATCTGGTAAAATAACCGCAAATGGTTCGTTGCCAATCAAACGACGCGCACACCAGACCGCATGACCAAGGCCAAGTGGCTTATTTTGGCGCGTGTAGGCAATCTCGCCACTGTCCATGTTGGTGGACTTCAATATTTCGAGCAGCTCATCCTTGCCTTTCTTTCGCAGCTCTTGTTCCAGCTGCGGGGCATTGTCGAAATAGTCTTCAAGCGCGCCTTTACCGCGCGAAGTCACAAAGATGAACTCCTTGATGCCAGCAGCGCGCGCCTCATCGATTGCGTACTGCACCAATGGCCGGTCCACCAAGGTCATAATTTCTTTCGGAACCGACTTCGTAGCGGGCAAAAAACGAGTTCCTAAACCTGCAACCGGAAAAATTGCTTTGGTTAGTTTCTTTCGCATTTCCTAATCCTGTCTTTAGCCGCGCGCCCCACTCTACGCGTATTACTTACCAATATGTAGAAAACGTGAACAATTTACGGTGAGAATATGCGAGCATTTCTCAAGGCATGTGCATTTTAAGCATCATTTCCTCAATTCTGGCGGTATCCTCCGGGTTGTTCAACTCCCAAAACTTGCGCCCCATCGCTTCCACCTCAACACAAAGAACGCCTCGGCGATTTTCAAGGAACCGTAATTGTTCAAGACCTTCAAGGGTTTCCAGCGGACCCACAGGCCAAGCGGGATACTCCAACAAAGCTGCCGGCCGATAACAATATACACCTACATGGTGAAAAACCGGCGTTTCTTCATCGCCATGATAGAGTTTATCAGCAAATGGTATAACCTCTTTGGAAAAATACAGCGCATGATGCGTTGCGCCAAAAACCGCCGTCGTACCGCCAACACGACCGTTTGCACGGTCTTCGCGAAATGCCGCCAAAGTATCCGCATCACAGCGCAAAACTGGCGTCGCAAGATCTGCAGTATCATCGTATTTCAGACCATCGATCAACTGCTCGATGAACCAAGGTGGAGTCAACGGCGCATCGCCTTGAAGATTGACAATCACCTCAAAACCGCCGCCCAGATTTGAAAAAGCCTCGGCGCATCTCTCGGTGCCATTCACACAGTCCGACGAAGTAATCACAACTTCCGCACCAAAACCAAGACAAGCCTGCTCAATGCGCGCATCATCGGTTGCCACCACGATCCGATCAACATCGGAAACTTGCTGTGCAGCCTCCCAACTGCGCTGGATCAAGCTTTTGCTTTCACCCGTTGCGCCTTTCAACATTGCCAGCGGCTTGCCTGGAAATCTCGAAGAGGCATAACGTGCCGGAATGATAATTAGGACGCTCAATGCTGACCTATCAGTTCTACTTTGGGAGAGAACGCAATGAAAAATGGATTAGCAAAACCAGGTTTGCCGTAGTTGAGTGGTTCATGGTTGTCAAAATGAACGACGTCGCCGCCGGCCCCTTTTAGAACCGCGTGTCCCGCCGCAGTATCCCACTCCATAGTGCGGCCTAAACGCGGATAAAGATCCGCCTCTCCTGTAGCGACAAGACAGAATTTAAGCGATGAACCTGCGCTCTTCATATCGCGTATCTTGTACTTCGAGATGTAATCATCTGTTGCTTGGTCACGATGCGATTTGCTCGCGACGATCATCAACGCGTCGTTATCCGCATCAGAGACGCGTAAGGCTTTGACTTGGCCAATCGAGGCAACGTCAAAGTCTCCTTGCTCTTCTACAGATCGACCATCTTCTTGAGTGAAAAACATCCGGCGCTTAGCTGGAGCGTAAACGACGCCGCGCACCGGTACACCATCCTGCACGTAGGCAATGTTCACCGTGAAGTCCCCGCGACGGTGAATGAACTCCTTGGTGCCATCTAGTGGATCAACAATGATAAAGTTATTGGCGGAGCTATCATGCGTGTCAGCCTGTTCTTCTGTTACCAAAGCAACATCAGGAAACGCGTCTCTTAACCCAGTGGAGATCAGCGCATCGGCTGCCTCGTCAGCCGCCGTAACCGGGCTATCATCCGACTTGATCTTAACATCAAAGTCGTCAGCCTGATAAATCTCCATAATCTTTGCGCCTGCTTCGATGGCCAGACGGCGCGAAACTTCTACAAATTTTCGGTATTCCACATTTCTGCTCCATGTTTCCGACGCTACTTCACAGTATTGTTGCCGGAATTCTTGAACAGACTTATGGTATGCCTGTAACGGAACAGCAAGAATTCCGTGACTGCTCGATTGAGGCGAACAAAATACGATGTTTCAAGATGCCAGACGTAAATCTATTCTGACTTCTGTGATTACGATCAGTGAGCTGATTTATCACACGACCGTCAGAGATGTGAGAAAGGCCCACGGAAACGCATTCGTGGCGCTAGCCAACAGCATCATGACGACCGTTGTTTTCGTCTTGGCCTTCTATTTGATGTTTTCGGTGTTTGGCCTGCGCGGCGTCAAAGTACGCGGCGATTTTCTCTTGTATATGATGTCTGGTGTCTTTCTTTTCCTGACACACATTAAAGCATTGGGAGCTGTTGCTGGAGCGGACGGCCCGTCATCCCCTATGATGCAGCACGCACCTATGAATACAGTGATTTCAATCACATCTGCTGCAATCGGATCATTGTATATTCAGGTACTTTCCGCAGTCGTGATATTGTTTCTATACCACACATTGATCAATCCAATTGAAATTGATGACCCAATCGGAACGATGGGAATGATGCTTTTAGCATGGTTTACCGGCGTTTCCGTTGGGTTACTTTTTCTGTCTATGAAGCCATGGTTTCCGACCGCAGTTGGTTTGTTACAGACCGTGTACACGCGCGCAAACATGATCGCGTCCGGAAAACTTTTCGTGGCAAACATGCTGCCGAGCTCAATGCTTGTACTGTTTGATTGGAACCCACTCTTTCACGCAATAGATCAGTGTCGAGGGTTTGTATTCGCAAACTACTTCCCACGAAACTCGAGCTATGAATATGCGCTTTATGTGGGCTGCACGTTGCTTGTCATTGGCCTGCTTGCAGAGTTTTATACCAGACAACACGTCTCTAGTAGCTGGAATGCAAAGCGATGATTAGAAGCCTTCTCACTTTTGTTTTTCTGTTTATCGCCAATCCCGCAATTGCTCAGTCTTTTCCAGCTTTCTTTGATGTGAGCGGTGTTGAAACGAACGATATGCTGAATGTTCGTGAACGGCCTGAACTTTCAGCGTCGATCATCTCAAAGCTCAGGCATGATGAACGTCGGATCGAGGTTGTTGCACAGGACGAAACTGGGAAGTGGGGGCAGATAAACATCGGCGAAATCTCTGGCTGGGTATCACTTCGGTTCATGACGCGGCGCTCGGGTCAAGTTGATAACGAACTCCCCCGCCCTTTGGCGTGCATTGGCAATGAACCCTTCTGGTCGCTCGACATAAACGATGGCGAAGTTGCTCAGATTTCGCGCCCATCCGAAGACCCGATCAACATTAATATGCTAGAACCGGTTACGGCCTCTAACCGAAGTGACAGATACGCAGTTTTTGGTCAAAGCGACGAAAGTGTATTTACGTTCATCTTTCACCGAAACCAGTGCAGCGACGGTTCGTCAGATCGAGCGTACGGCATAAGCGTAGATCTGTTTCTTACAGAAGCAGCTGGCGTAAACTACGTTACGGGCTGTTGCAGCTTGTCAAATTGAGCGCGCATTAATCAACAACACGGCAAGTCAAATTGATCCGGCCCCCAGATTTCAAAAGCGTCGAGCTCCCATGCTTTATTTTGTCGACACCATGGTACGTCAAACGCGCAGCGCCCCCCATAATGACCACGTCCCCGGATTGAAGCCAGAAAGACTCGGTTTTCCCGCCGCGCTCCTGATTACCGATGCGAAAGAGCGCGTCATCTCCCAAAGATATCGATAGAACGGGCCAGTCAAAATCCGCCTCATCTTTATCCTGGTGCATCCCCATGCGCGCACTTTCTTTATAGAAGTTCATGAGGCAGCAGTCTGGCAAACGAGCTTCGTCCACAAGATCGCGCCATACCTTGATTACACCATCTGGGATAGCAGGCCAGGTCGTTCCACTTGGATGACTTTTTTCATATCTGTAACCACGCCGGTCCGAGATCCAACCGTACTTACCTGCAGAGGTTATTTGCACTGACATCGGCTTGCCATAAGGTGTCATCGGAGCGAACAAAGGAGCCTTTCGAACGACAGCTCGCAAATCACCAACCAGCTCTTTTTGTGCTGTACTATCAAGGAAGGTTTTAAAGATCTTGAACCCCCTTATCTCGAGAGGATTTTGCGTCATTTTTGCCAGTTCATCGGGTCAAAAATCCATTTTTAGCGCTGAATCCCTGCCCTAAGCGCGCTGCGCGCCTTGCAGGCCTGATTTTGCCTGCCTATATACCCACCGAAATGCGGGATCGAAAAGACCTGCAACATATCTGTGGTGAGATGCCTTTCCGGGTCGAGCCGCATTCTATCGCCTCAAGAAGAAGGGATCGAACATCATGTCTAAAGTCATTGGCATCGACCTTGGAACCACAAACAGCTGCGTCGCCATTATGGATGGCAGTCAAGCGCGGGTGATTGAAAATTCCGAAGGTGCCCGCACCACGCCGTCCATCGTTGCTTTCACCGATGACGAACGGCTTGTTGGACAACCGGCAAAACGCCAGGCAGTAACTAACCCAGAAAACACAATCTTTGGCGTCAAACGCCTGATAGGTCGCCGCGCAGACGATGCAGATTTGTCTAAGGACAAAAAGAACATGCCGTTCAACGTCATTGATGGCGGCAACGGCGATGCGTGGGTAGAAGCGAAGGGTGAGAAATACTCCCCGTCACAAATCTCTGCCTTCATCCTCGGTAAGATGAAGGAAACCGCTGAATCATACCTCGGCGAAGATGTCACCCAAGCGGTCATCACTGTACCTGCATACTTTAACGACGCACAACGTCAGGCCACCAAAGACGCTGGCAAAATTGCTGGTCTGGATGTTCTGCGGATCATCAACGAGCCAACAGCAGCTGCGCTGGCGTATGGTTTGGACAAAGAAGAGACACACACCATCGCTGTTTACGACCTCGGCGGTGGTACATTCGACGTTACCATCCTAGAAATTGATGACGGCCTCTTTGAAGTCAAATCCACCAACGGCGATACATTCCTCGGTGGTGAAGACTTTGACATGCGCATTGTCAACTACCTTGCCGATGAGTTCAAAAAAGAAAACGGCGTCGATCTGACGAAAGACAAAATGGCGCTACAGCGTCTCAAGGAAGCTGCCGAGAAAGCCAAGATAGAGCTTTCATCCTCGAGCCAGACAGAAATCAATCAGCCGTTCATCTCGATGGGTGCAGATGGTCAACCGTTGCATATGGTCATCAAGCTGACACGTGCAAAGCTTGAAAGCCTTGTTGGTGACTTGATCGCAGCGTCGCTGAAACCCTGTAAAGCAGCCCTGAAGGATGCAGGTCTTAGTGCTAACGACATCGACGAGATCGTTCTTGTCGGCGGTATGACTCGTATGCCAAAAGTGGTTGACGAAGTAACCAAGTTCTTCGGCAAAGAACCTCATAAGGGCGTTAACCCTGATGAAGTCGTAGCCATGGGTGCCGCTATTCAGGCTGGAGTTCTGCAGGGTGATGTCAAAGACGTCGTTCTTCTCGATGTCACACCTCTGTCTCTTGGTATCGAAACACTTGGCGGCGTCTTCACCCGCCTGATCGACCGCAACACAACGATCCCAACCAACAAGTCGCAAATCTTCTCGACCGCAGAAGACAACCAGTCCGCCGTAACGATCCGCGTCTTCCAAGGTGAGCGTGAGATGGCGGCGGATAACAAGCTGCTCGGCCAGTTTAATCTTGAAGAGATCCCTCCGGCCCCGCGCGGCATGCCTCAGATTGAAGTGACCTTTGATATAGACGCAAACGGCATCGTCTCTGTTGAGGCCAAGGACAAAGGCACCGGCAAAGAGCAAAAGATCACCATCCAAGCATCCGGTGGTCTATCCGACGAAGATATCGAAAAGATGGTGCAGGACGCGGAAGAGAATGCCGAGGCTGATAAAGAGCGTCGCGAGCAGGTCGAATCCCGTAACCAGGCTGAGAGCCTGATTCATTCGACCGAAAAATCGATCGAAGAGCATGGCGATAAGGTTGATCCAACTACGGTTGAAGCGATCGAGCTTGCGGTGGCCGCGCTTAAAGATGATCTCGAGAAAGAGGACGCCAGCGCCGAAAAGATCAAGGCTGGTATCCAAAACGTCACAGAGGCGGCCATGAAACTTGGCGAGGCAATTTACAAGGCCAGCCAAGAAGAAGGCGACGACGAGCCTGCAGCGGCTGACGAGATGGGCGGCGACGACGATATCGTCGATGCCGATTTCGAAGATCTCGACGAAGACAAGCGCGCGTGATGCGTAAAGCGGATTGGCAGGGGCGGCCTATGCTGCCCCTGTCCTCCGGCTGAGGAGATTTCCTATGGCCAAACGCGATTACTATGATGTTCTTGGGGTTTCCCGCGGCGCCACTGCGGATGACATCAAAAAAGCCTATCGCAAGAAGGCCAAAGAACTTCACCCCGACCGCAATAAAGACAATCCAAATGCGGAAAGCGCCTTCAAGGAAGCCGGCGAGGCCTATGACATCCTCAAGGATGCTGAGAAGAAAGCCGCGTATGATCGCTTTGGGCACTCCGCCTTTGAGGCGGGCACCGGCGCTGGCGCGCGTCCCGGTGGAGGTTTCGGCGGTCAGGGAGATTTTGCCAGCGCCTTCTCGGACGTATTTGACGATCTCTTTGGCGATTTCATGGGTGGCGGACGCGGCGGCTCCGGAAGGCAACGTGCCGCGCGCGGTGCGGACCTGCGTTACAACCTGCGTGTAACACTGGAAGAAGCTTACAGAGGTTTACAAAAAACAATCAGCGTTCCCACATCGGTTACATGCGACGCATGCGATGGATCTGGTGCAGAAGGAGGAGCAGAGCCCACCACGTGCCCGACATGTTCTGGAATGGGAAAGGTCAGAGCGCAACAAGGGTTTTTCACAGTCGAACGTACATGTCCGACATGCGGAGGCTTAGGCCAAATCATTAAAAATCCATGCAGGGTTTGCAGTGGACAAGGTCGCACCCAGAAAGACAAGTCGCTGAGCGTCAACATTCCTGCAGGTGTTGAAACGGGAACCCGCATTCGCCTTTCCGGAGAAGGTGAAGCAGGGATGCGTGGCGGGCCATCTGGCGATCTCTATATTTTCATCGAAGTAGAAAAGCATAAAATTTTCGAACGTGAAGAGGTCAATCTTTTTTGCCGCGTACCAGTGTCGGTCGCGAGCGCAGCTCTCGGTGGCGACATCGAGGTGCCAACGATCGATGGTGGTCGCAGCCGCGTAAAAATCCCAGAAGGATCTCAGTCGGGGCGTCAGATGAGATTGCGCGGTAAAGGTATGCCTGCGCTGCGCGGCAGTGGCCACGGCGACATGTTTATCGAACTGGCAGTCGAAACACCTGTTAACCTGACCAGCCGTCAAAAAGAAATTCTGCGCGAGTTCGACACGCTTTCAGAAGAGAACAACCCAGAAAGCAGTAGTTTTTTCAGATCTGTAAAAAACTTCTGGGACAGCATGAAGAGCTAATTAATCTGGTGTTAATCTTGATTGCGGCAATCTGTGTTTATGACTCGACCGCCGCAATTTTCAGAGGTTCCTCTGCCACTTTTTGATAGCGACGAAGTTGTTGCGGCGCCATCTGTAGGTGGTCCGCAACCCTCGTATATCCGCGACCACAGAAGGCGACTTCGTGACAGGTTCTTGAACGGTGGAGCGGACGCGTTGCCTGATTACGAGATGCTAGAGCTCGTTCTTTTTCGCGCTATTCCTCGCCGTGACGTGAAACCGCTTGCACACGAACTTTTACAACGTTTTCATACATTTGAAGGCGTTCTTTCGGCACCGCGACAACAGCTTAAGCACGTATCAGGAATTGGAGATGCCGTAATCTGTGAACTCAAAATCGTAGAAGCGGCCGCACATCGACTGGCGCACTCGAAAGTTGTTGATCGAACAGTTGTCTCTTCGTGGGATGCACTTCTTCGCTATTGCCAAGCCACCATGTCACATAGCGAACAGGAGCACTTCCGTGTCTTTTATCTTGATAGCAAGAATACCTTGTTGGCTGATGAGGAACAGTCTCGCGGCACCGTAAACCATGTACCAGTTTACCCAAGAGAGATCATGAAGCGCGCTTTGGAGCTCAATGCCACAGCCTTGATACTCGTTCATAACCACCCTTCCGGTGATCCAACGCCTTCCGAGGCGGATATTGAGATGACGCACGAAATACGAAGAGCCGCAGGCGCTTTGTCCATATCGTTGCATGACCATCTGATCATCGGGAAATCTTGCGAACTGAGTTTTCGTTCTGAAGGATTGCTCTAGGGCCTATCGAACCCAAACTTCAACGCGACGGTTAACCTGACGTCCCCAAGCAGATTCATCACATGCCATTGGCAACGCTTCTCCGAAAGCTGCCACGCTAAGATCGAGCCGTTCTGAGTTAACTGCTTCCGCTGCTGCCAGCACTGCTTCGCGAACAGCCTCGGCCCGACGCAAGGCAATCGACTCATTTGATGATGCGCGGCCTTCGCCATCACTGAAGCCAACAAATGCAACTTGTCGTGCGTCATAAAGACCGAGTTCCAATGATCGAGCCAGTTGCTGAACGTTCGATCTGGACTGTGCGTCAAGTCGCGTCGACCCAGTTTCAAACCGAAACGTCGTTGTCAGACGCTTCATTGTTGATAGCGTTCCAACCATTTTTTGGAGTTGCTCTAGGGAAACTTCACCACCCGCTCTAGCAATAGCATTTGCAAATCGATTGCCCTGCTCTTTTATGGCAATCTCTTCAGGTGCTTGATCAACAAATCCGGCCCGACGGATCACCAACTGCGCAGAAGGTTCGCGTAGGTAACCAATGAATTCACGTACCAACTTGGGCAATCGCCGTGCAGGGAGATACAAAAACAATGGCGCCGTGAGTGGATAGTCCTCAGTTTTGACCGCTCTTCGTGTTGCGGTAAGAGCAAAACCGCATGCGCCGCTTAAACCTAATTGCCAGTTCACGCCTGCTTCCGCCTGGCTTGTGATGCCCAACGCGAATGGGTCATCTTTCACTGCTTTTTCAAGTGACACACCATCCGGGTGCATCGTGGCTACATCGCTTAACTTCGCATTGGTGGGTTCAAGCATCAGAGTTTTTGTCGCCTGCCCAATACCAGTCTCAGGTCCAAACAAATGTACGGCAATTGGCGCATCTGGCCCGTTGAGCTCTTGCCAGTTTCTTATCTTGCCGGACAGAATATCAGCCAAGTTCAAAAGGGTAACATTTTGCACTGGATTGCTAGGTGAAACGACTGGAACCAATGCATCAAGCGCAAGTACGCGCGCCCGACCTCTTCTACTCATGTCACCAAGGCCAGCATCCTGACCTAATACCAGTTCCTCCTGCGTGATCTCGCGCATAGACATGGCGATATCAGCCTCATTGGCCAGAAGGTCGGCAAATCCTTCTCCGGAGTTTGTCAGACGAAACTCAAACTCTCCTAAAACCCGTCCATCGTCTGCCTTCTCGCTCAAGCGAAATAGGATACTGCCACCGGGAAGCGTTTCTTTTTCGAGACGGTAGGAGTCCCGTATCGCGAAAGCCTCGACCAAAGCAGGCATCAGAGTGCGACCAATGGTTGGGGAACCAGAAAACGTGGCCTGCGCTATAAACGCCTCCAAATTTGGACAGCCGGGCCCTGAGCAGACGACCCCAGAGCCATCAAGCGTTAACTCGCCGTAAATCGTGTCGACACGGTAAAACTCACCATCAAAGCCCAAAAGGTCGCCGGAAATTTCCACATTGCCGTCTCGGGACGTCAGTGTAACGTCCTGAGCCAGTGCAGGCTGAGACACGGCCAGCAGCACAACCCAAAAAAATAGTGCGGCGAAGCCCGCCGCACGTATTTCTGTCATGAAAGACCTCGGTTCGCAGCGATTAGTTGCTTGCGAGTTTCAAGTCTTCGCTAAGATTTTTCAACACCAGAAAGTCACCAACGGCCTCGCATCCGGGCACAGAAAGCACAATCTGTTGTAAATCAAGATCCGACGCGCCTGATTTGACGAGCACCTGAGCTGTGATGTCCTTTCCACAATTCAACTCATCGATTTCGGCCTCAAGACTAACAGACACATCATCCCCGCGAAGCGCCGTCATAGCTGGGAAAGTGTAAACCTCTGCGACTAGGGCGTTGCCTACGTCAGCATTGCCCAGCCGTGTCATGAACCCGCCTTCACCTTTGGCGGCAGCGGACATATCACGGGTTGATCCAGCCCAGACGTGACCTTCGTCGCCATATCCAGCACCATGCTCCATCGCGTGCAACTGAAGACCACTTTCACCGGTCCATTGCACCACGTAACGGTCATAAAGATCGACAGTATCGACGACAGTGCTCGCCACCGTGCCATCGCCACCTTCAAATGAAACTGTATAGACAGCATTCTCGCTCAGCGCAGGCATCAACATCTCAGCGAAGCCATAGGCGTCCGTGATGTCCGCAACCATGAGGTTTTCATGCCTCAGCGTGAAATGATCATCGGATTGACAAGGAGCGTCGATGGCAACGCGAACCATCGCGGCTGCCTCTGGCGTCAATGACATGCGAACTTCGCAGGTAGGCGATTCAATTGCCGTTCCGTCGATCTCTTGCGGGATACCGTGAAGTGGTGATTTCACGATAGACGCAAGTATAGTTGGTGCATTCGTAAGTGGATCTAGTGGGACGGCGCCGAATTGCGCTCCAACTCCGTTCGGACGTGTACTGGCTGCTGTAAGCTTGATGCTCTCAATCTCGCCGTCCAGTGCATTCTCTTGCTCGTGGTTTTCATTTGCAGGGATTGGCGTGACGGAAATAGAACTTAAAACGGGTTCGTCTGCGACTTTTTCAGGCCCAACTGAGCTATTTGCCAAAGACTGCATCGCCAAACCAGTGCCGAAAGCGCAAACAAGCGTTCCACCGACAGTGATGGCTCTTCTGGGTGTCACAGACTTAATCATTCCACTCTCCCGCACCGAGTATGTCAAACATACGCTACGAGTAGAAAAGGGCCGATCTGTGGCGAAGCTTAGGTGTCAATGAGACTGAAGAATGTCCAAAGTTTGCTAGCTCAACCGTCCATGACAGTGTTTGAATTTTTTACCCGAACCGCACGGGCAAGGCTCATTTCGCCCTGGCTTACCCCATGTCGAAGGATCGTTTTCGACGAAACCTTCGGCAGGTTGACCGGTTGGTTTCTCTTCAACGTCCTCATCAGGCGGAGGTGCGTCTACCATTGCCGCCTGTTGTGCCTGCAGATCCCGTAAAAGAGCCTGCTGTTCTTCTTCGGTAATCGGGCGTACCTGCGCCAGTTTCTGAGTAACGTCGTGACGCAGACTCTCCAGCATGTTTTCGAAAAGCTGGAAAGATTCATTTTTGTATTCATTAAGCGGATCGCGTTGCGCATACCCGCGGAATCCAACCACGGAACGCAGGTGTTCTAGCCGCAGTAAGTGCTCGCGCCACTTGGTATCAATCGTTTGCAGCAGTAGCTGCTTTTCGATCACTCGCATATTTTCAGGGCCAAATGCCTCTGTCTTCTCCGCCATCATGTCGGCTGCGGCTTGATCTAGGCGGTCTGCAATTTCGTCGTCATCAACACCTTCTTCATCGCCCCATGCGATAACAGGAGCTTCAAAGTTGAGCTGTTCGATAACGGCCTCGTTCAAACCTTCCATGTCCCATTGGTCGGCATATGTGTTAGGCGGCATGTATTGGTCGATGAGGTCGTCAATTACTTCTCCACGCATATCACCCACGATCTCCGAGAGATCATCGGCGCGCATAATGTCCAAGCGCTGTTTAAAAATCACCTTGCGCTGTTCATTCATAACGTCGTCGAACTTCAGCAACTGTTTTCGGATATCAAAGTTGCGGCCTTCGACCTTGGCCTGCGCACGCTCAAGGCTTTTGTTGACCCACGGGTGAATGATTGCCTCGCCCTCCTTCATTCCAAGGGAGGAAAGCACCTTTTCAAGCCGTTCAGAGCCAAAAATACGCATCAGGTCGTCGTCCAAGCTCAGAAAGAAGGCCGAACGGCCTGGGTCGCCCTGCCGTCCGGAACGGCCGCGCAACTGATTGTCGATCCGGCGGCTTTCGTGACGCTCAGTTGCCAGAACAAACAATCCTCCAGAATCCTTTACGGCTTGCTCGTCTGAAGCATGTGCTTCTTCAATCTTAGCTCGAATTTCTTCAGGATCGGCGTCGGGATCAGCTGCGATAGCCTCAAGAACTTTAATCTCGACATTACCCCCAAGCTTAATGTCGGTCCCCCGGCCCGCCATGTTTGTGGCAATCGTCACAGCATTCAGCTTACCAGCATCAGCCACGATTTGAGCTTCTTGCTCATGCTGTCTTGCATTGAGAACGTTATGCTGGACACCTGCTTTAGTGAGCAATTCGCTCAGCATTTCCGATTTCTCGATCGACGTTGTACCCACCAGGATGGGTTGGCCTTTTTCGTGTGCTTCCTTGATCTCTTCAATGATCGCTTCAAATTTTTCACGGGTCGTTCGATAAACGGCATCATCTTGATCTTCGCGCGTGATCGGCAAGTTTGTCGGCACTTCGACCACGCCAAGGCCGTAGATTTGCCCGAACTCTTCCGCCTCTGTCGCGGCAGTGCCGGTCATTCCAGCGAGCTTTTCATAGAGCCTGAAATAGTTCTGGAACGTGACTTGAGCGAGCGTCACATTCTCCGGCTGTATTGCGCAGCTTTCTTTCGCCTCTATCGCCTGATGTAGCCCTTCTGAGAGCCTACGTCCGGGCATCATACGACCTGTAAATTCGTCAATTAAGACAACCTGATTGTCGCGTACGATATAGTCTCGGTCTTTTAGGAAAAGCTTGTGCGCCCGAAGACCCTGGTTGACGTGGTGCACGATTGTGGTGCTTTCGGGATCATAAAGCGACTGCTCACCGTCCAGCAGCTCGCTTTTGTGCAACAGCTCTTCTAGGAATTCATTGCCTTCATCAGTGAACGTGACATTCTTCGTCTTTTCGTCGAGCGTAAAATGTTCATCGGTCAGGTCCGGAATGAGCTTGTCAATCGCGACATAAAGCTCGCTTCGATCTTGCGCGGGGCCAGAGATAATCAGCGGCGTCCGCGCCTCGTCAATCAGAATCGAGTCCACCTCATCGACAATCGCAAAGAAATGCCCACGTTGACGCATTTCTTCTAGCGACGATTTCATATTGTCGCGTAGGTAATCGAATCCCAGCTCGTTATTGGTCGAATACGTGATATCGGCCGCATAAGCGTCGCCCTTTTCCTCGTCTGGCTGCATAGGATAAACGACACCAGTGGTGAGCCCTAGAGCGCTGTAGACTTTGCCCATCCACTCTGCGTCACGTTTGGCCAGATAATCGTTGACCGTAACAATATGCACGTTGCCGCCTGTCAAAGCATTGAGATAAGCGGGGAAAGTCGCGACGAGTGTTTTACCCTCTCCGGTCTTCATCTCAGAGATGTTACCCTGATGAAGAAAAATACCACCCATCAACTGAACGTCAAAAGCACGTAGACCGAGGGCGCGTCGCGCCGCTTCGCGACAATTAGCAAACGCTTCAGGCAGTAAATCGTCGAGCGACTCACCATTCTCAATCCGAGACTTAAACTCTTGTGTCTTTTCCATCAGACCGTCATCGGACAGCGCCTCAAACTCTGGCTCCAGTGCATTGATTTTGTCGACTAAAGGTCGTGTTGCCTTGATCTTGCGATCATTCGGAGTCCCAAAGACTTTCTTGGCAACAGTTCCAAATCCAAGCATGTTAAATCCGTTCTGGTCTTTCGCTTATTCGTGAAAGGGCAAGAACTTGCCCCTTTTATTCCGCGGCTCTAGATCAACTATCAAGAGCGTCTTAGGTATTGATCATAGGGCGATGTAAGCGGCACCCGTCATTGTGTCAACGTTGCAAAGAAAGAGCGCGAGAAGGCGCGGGCTACAAAGGATATAGCATGCCAAATTTCCATAAATTCCTAACTGCGGCTAGTTGCACGGCTATGCTTGTGGCGCAAGCTTCGTACGCCCAAGAAGAGAACGCTGATACAGAGGGTTCTGATCAGGTTGAAGCAAAAGAAGAAATTGATCCCGGTCAGGTCATTGCGACGGTTAACGATAAGGAAATTACTTTGGCGCACGTCATAGCGATGCGTGCAAAACTACCCCAACGATACAGTCAATTTCCCGATGATTTGCTGTTGCAAGCGATTGTGGATCAGCTCGTGCAACAGACACTGTTGATGCAAGCCTTTGAAGGGGACCCGACGCTCGGCACTCAAGTTGCAATTGAAAATGAAACCCGGACAATGATCGCAGCGGAGGCAATGCGCGAAGCTACCAGGAAAGCGCCTTCCGAAGAAGTCCTTAAGGAAATTTATGAAGAACAGTACCCTGATGAAAGCAGTGAGACTGAATACAGGGCGGCACATATCCTTGTCGAGACCGAAGACGAAGCAAAGGCGATCGTGACCGAGCTGGAAGAAGGCGCAGATTTTGCAGAGTTGGCTAGGGAACGCTCAACTGGCCCGTCGGGCGAGGCGGGAGGTGATCTTGGCTGGTTTGGCGACGGAGATATGGTCCCGGAGTTCTATGCCGGTGTTGTAGCACTGGAACCAGATGAGTTTTCACCACCAATTCAAACGCAATTTGGGTGGCACGTGATTAAGCTGTCTGAGACCCGTCCAAAGGAACGGCCAAACTTTGAGGAGCTCCGCCCACAACTCGAAGAGCAGGCGCGGCAGCAAGCTCTTGATGATTACGTAAACGATCTTCGTGAGAAAGCGGAAGTGACACAGATCGATATTAACGCTATGGACCCAAGTATCATTAGTAGGTTTGAAATTCTGGACCAATAATCATGGGCGAAACCCCTCCGCGATCTCCTCTCGCGCCTGAACGTTTCCCTGATCTGCCAGCCATCGACGGCGTGGAATTTGCCGCAATCGAAGCAGGCGTTCGATACGCTGGCAGGAGTGATGTCATGCTCGTGCGTTTGGCGCCTGGTACAGCGATCGCAGGGGTCTTCACGCGCTCCGCCACGCGCTCGGCGGCTGTGCTAGATTGCCAGGATAAGATCGGGGGCGACAGCGATCAAGCCGCTGCAATTATTGTAAATTCTGGCAACGCCAATGCATTCACAGGCAGCAACGGGGCAGGTGCTGTTCACTCCGTGACCAGTGCTGTGGCGAAGGTTCTTGACGTTCCGGAGGCACGTGTTTTCTCCTCCTCAACTGGTGTGATCGGCGAGGCGCTCGCGCATCAGAGGATCACGCAGAAACTTAAGGAGCTAAAGGACGATCTATCGCCCAAAGCAATCGCTGACGCGGCGGACGCGATCATGACCACTGACACGTTTCCAAAGGGGGCGGGGACTACAATTGAGGTTGACGGAAAGCCCGTCAAAATCGCGGGTATTGCCAAGGGATCTGGCATGATCGCGCCGGATATGGCGACGATGCTGGTTTATATTTTCACCGACGCGGCGGTGGAGCGTGAAGTACTGCAGACGATGGTTTCAGCGCTGAACAAAAAGACGTTCAACTGCATCACCGTCGATAGTGATACCTCTACCTCCGACACGCTGTTGGTCGCAGCGACCGGTGCTTCTGGTGTGAAAGTCCCGGACAAAAGCGTCGGATTTATGGAGGCATTACGGGGAGTTATGCTCGATCTGGCGCATCAAGTTGTGCGCGATGGGGAAGGTGCCACAAAGTTCGTTGAGGTCTCTGTGACCGGTGCGTCAAGTGATGCAGATGCCAAGACTCATGCCATGGCGATCGCGAATTCGCCGTTGGTGAAAACCGCGATCGCGGGAGAGGATCCCAACTGGGGCCGGGTAGTTATGGCCATCGGCAAATCCGGCGCGCCGGCGGATCGGGATAAGCTGGCGATCTGGTTTGGCGAGATTTTGGTGGCCAAGGACGGCTGGGTAAACCCAGAATATTCCGAGGCAGCCGCGGCCGATTACATGACTGAACAGGAACTTGAAATCCGGGTAGATTTGGGGCTTGGCGGGGGCACGGCCGTGGCCTGGACCTGTGATCTAACTCACGGATATATATCAATAAATGCGGATTACCGATCTTGAAGGTTATCCTGGTTTCCGCCGTCGCCCTGATCGATGTGGAGGGTCGGGTTTTGCTGGCGCAAAGACCTGCCGGAAAATCGATGGCAGGGCTTTGGGAGTTTCCGGGAGGCAAGGTTGAGGTGGGGGAGACGCCGGAGGTGGCGCTCATTCGGGAGCT
>JBCDDS010000017.1:0-41492 GCA_039180185.1 Pseudomonadota bacterium
ACCCCGCCAGCAGCGGGAGAGGCCGTCTTTCAAGCTTTTGACGCCATAGCGTTTTCCATTGCCTATATCATCGGTGCTGCGGTTCTGTTGTCAGACGCTGATCCAAGGCTAACCGTGCCGCTTCTGATCTGGCTTGGGCTGTACCTTCTGTTGGTGCGTTGGACATTGATACGTATCGGTCCCGCCTCTAAAGCTGCCTCAGATGCGCGGTCTATGGTCACGGGCCGCGTGGTTGACGCCTATACCAACATCCACTCGGTAAAGCTTTTTGCCCATAACGAGCGTGAGCTTGAGTATGCCAAAGAAGCTATCGATTACACTCGCAGGACCTTCCAAAGAGAGATGCGTATCTACACCATCATGGATGTGGTTCTGGTCACGCTGAATGGCCTATTGATCATAGGTGTTGTTGGTTGGGCGATCTGGCTTTGGAACATAGGAGAGGCTTCCGTCGGTGTTGTAGCTGCTGCTACGGCGCTAACACTGCGACTAAATGCCATGACTGGTTGGATCATGTGGGCTTTGTCGTCGTTCTTCCAACAGCTCGGTATTGTATCCGAGGGGATGGAGACGATTGCACAGCCTATCGATTTGGTTGATGCCGCAGATGCGCGTGCTTTGGCGATGCAAGAGGGCAAGATTGAGATCAATGGCTTGTCGCATCACTTCGGGCGCGAAAGCGGTGGCCTTGATCATGTTGCAATCTCAATCGCACCTGGTGAAAAGATCGGACTTGTCGGTCGCTCGGGCGCTGGAAAGTCGACTTTGGTCAAATTGCTCCTGCGGTTTTACGATCCTGAGTCAGGCGAAATCCTGATTGATGGTCAGAATATCAGTGCCGTCACTCAGGAAAGTCTGCGCGACAAGATCGGCATGGTGCAGCAAGACAGCTCGCTTTTGCACCGTTCAGTGCGCGACAACATTCTTTATGCGCGTCCTGAAGCTACCGAAGAGCAGATGATTGAAGCGGCGCGCAAGGCGGAGGCGCATGACTTCATCCTCGATCTGCAGGATCCAGAAGGGCGCACCGGCTACGACGCGCATGTCGGCGAGCGTGGAGTGAAGCTTTCTGGTGGTCAGCGTCAACGCATCACGCTGGCCCGTGTGATCCTGAAGGACGCACCAATTTTGTTGTTGGATGAGGCCACAAGCGCGCTCGACAGCGAGGTTGAGGCGGAAATTCAGAACACGCTTTATGGCATGATGGAAGGTAAAACCGTTGTTGCCATCGCGCACCGTTTGTCCACCATCGCACAGATGGACCGCATCATCGTGATGGATCACGGTCGGATTGTAGAAGAAGGCACGCATGATCAGCTTTTGCGCGACGACACGCTTTATGCGCGCTTTTGGAAACGTCAATCAGGTGGCTTTCTGCAACCGGAGCAAGCGGCAGAGTGAAAACTTTGCCGCTTAAGGCCCTGTTCAATTTTCTCTGATTTAACGAAAAACGTTAGAAATTTTTGCGGCTTACGGCTAAAACGGCGCAAAAGGCAGCGAAATCAGAGGCAGATAACGATGTTGAAGCGCAGGCAGTTGCTTCTCTCAATGGCGGCTATGGGGCTGGCCAATTGTTCGCGGTCGAAATTTCAGAGCTATGAAGGTCCTGAAGTGACGCAAATAATTATCGAAAAAGACCGTCGGTTGATGTTCCTTATGAACGAGCAGAACGTACTTGAGCATTTCGAAGTGGAGCTTGGCTTTACCGCGGATGGTCATAAGCAGTTTGAGGGCGACGGCAAAACACCCGAAGGCCATTACTTTATCGATCGCCGCAACCCCAAAAGCGCGTTTCATTTGTCGCTTGGCATATCTTATCCGAACAGGGCCGACCGAAGGTTTGCCGCCGCAGCCGGTAAAAACCCTGGCGGAGATATATTCATTCACGGACGCCCGAACGGCGTCAGAAAACGCAAAGATCTCGGGCCTGACTGGACCGCTGGCTGCATCTCTGTGAACAACAAGGAGATGGAACTGGTCTATGCCATGGTGCGCACCGGCACCCCAATCTACATCGCAGCCTGAGGGGCACTATCGGTGATTGCAAATCAGCAACCCATTTTGAAGCCTTGCAGGCGATCGCCGATCAAACCAGGGGTTCCTACTTCTTTGCCAGCGACCAAACAGCTCTTGAGGGCGTTTACACGGAAATCGATAAGTTAACCCCACGGATCACCGAAACCAGCAGTTTTCGGCCAACAGAAACACTTGTCCATCTTCCATTGGGCACCGCATTGATAATTCTGCTCGGTGTAGGTGCCTGGTTGCGACTACAGCGTTCGCACGTGGTTGACGCATGACCGAATTGATCGAACACTTTCACTTCGTCCGGCCTTTTTGGCTCTTCGCCGTGATCCCACTGGTTCTTTTGTGGTATTCGGTCCGGCCGCGTTCAAAACGCGCGAAGGACAAACAAATTGGTATCGCGCCGCATCTGGCTAAGGCTCTCACTGTCGGTAGTCTAAACCAGCGGCTGTTTTATCCAATCGACGGCGCGGTCCTCGCAGGTGCCCTACTATCGCTTGCTGCCGCAGGTCCAGCCTGGGACAAGATACCCAATCCTCTGGTCGCAGAAACAGCGCCTCTCGTGATTGCGCTCAAGGTTACTCCATCAATGGAAACACCTGATCTTGCTCCTTCCCGGCTGGAACGTGCAAAGTTCAAAATTCTTGACCTGATCGCAGCGCGTGCCGGTGCTCGAACTGCGCTTATAGCTTACGGAGGAAGCGCTCATCGCGTTTCACCGCTTACAGAGGATCCAAATATTCTGCGTCCGCTCCTTGAGGGATTGAACGCGGCCGTGATGCCGATAGAGGGCAATAATGCCGCCGCAGCCATGTCCGTCGCGCTCGATGTTCTCGCGACTGCCGAAACCCCGGGTGCCGTCCTGTTCGTGCTGGATGACCTCGATCCAAGTGATGTCGAGCTGTTGAACACAAACTCCTCAGACCGCGAGACGCCAATTGTATTTTTCGTAACAACCCCGCCAAGTGTTACGCTTCCGCAATTGGACCGCGTTTCTAGAGCCACTGTGGTGCGTTTGTCGACGAATGAGTCTGACATCACTAAAATTGAAAGGCAGGTTCGCTCTGCGCACGCGGCCGCCCTTGCCGCAGATGACCGCTTGCAATGGGACGACCGCGGTTGGTGGTTGGCATGGCCCGCGGCAGCCTTATGCGCTTTATGGTTCCGACGCGGTTGGACCATGCGCTGGTCGTTTGTCTTTATGTCGTTGTTTTTAGCTCAAACACCGACAACTGCATACGCGGATGGATGGATGGATTGGTTCCTTACTCCTGACCAACAGGGACGCTTGGCATTCGAGGACAAGCAGTTTGCAGAAGCTGGCGAGCTCTTCGAAAACCCGATGTGGCGCGGATATGCCAAATACCGCGCGGGGCAATACGGTGACGCTATTTCTATTTTCTCACGTCTGGATTCTGCCGAAGCCGCGTTTGCGCAAGGCCTGGCCGAGATCAAAAACCGACAATACCGACCCGCCGTTCGAAGCTTTGAAGCCGCCTTGATCCGCCAGCCTGCTTTCCCTGCAGCCGCGCGCAATCGCGATATCGCGCAAGCCATAGTGGACTATGTTGAGACTGCCCGCGAGCAATCTGATACAGGAGAGGAAAGCGGGCTTGGCGCCGATGATATCGTATTCGACAACGAAGCGGCGCGCGGTGCAGAAACACAGATTAAAGCAACCGAAGATGCTGCGACGCCACTCACGACTGAACAATGGATTCAGTCGATTGACACCGATATGCGTGACTTCCTACGCAGTCGCTTCTTATTGGACACGCAGGAGAGCAACTGATGCGGTGGTTGATTATTCTCGTTTCTGCGATTTGTCTTTTCAGCAAACCGGTGGCAGCGCAGGAAAAGCCTAAGGTTTTCGTAGAGTTGCCGGAAACGCAAACGATATTGGGTCAACCCTTCATCGTTCGCATCAAGATTTTGGTGCCCACATGGATGCCCAGCCCACCAGACTTTCCGTCTCTCGAACTACCGGGCCTGATGGTACGACTTCCCGAAAGGGCGAGCCAACCTATCAGCCAGCGCATTGGCACAGAAACATGGTCGGGCGTACAACGCTCCTACCGAATATACCCGCTACAACATGGAAATTTCACTATTACAGGCAGGACTGTGACGATAAGGTATGCGGTTGCTGGTACAATAGATGCCCAATCCACAAAAGAACCACTTCCTGATATCAAATTTAATGTAGTGATCCCTAAAGACGCCCTTGATTTGCGACCCCTTATCGTTGCGCGCGGTTTTTCACTCGAAGCAAAGACGGAAGGGGCGCCAGAATTGGATATTGGCGATGCTTTGGTTCGAACGATCACGGCGAGAATCGAGGGGACAACTCCTGTTCTAATCCCTCAATTGATGCCAACAGTGACCGGCAACAACTTGCGCGAATACTCGGACGAACCGAAAGTGCGCGAGACAGAAGAACTAGGTGTCCTAAGCGGTACACGCGAGGAACAGACAACCTATTTGGCGCAATCAGAAGGTGCCGCCACGCTGCCTTCGGTGCGCATCAATTGGTTCAACTTGGAAACCGGTAAAGTGGAAACCGCAGAGGTTCCCGCCGTTTCACTAACGATCAAATCTTCACCTGCCACCGGTATCAGTCCGGACAACATTCCATGGCGCCTTGTTCTCGGCGCGGTTGTCGTCCTTATTTTGATTGCGGGAACCGTGCGTTCACTCGCGCCTTGGACATCGCGCTATATCTCGGAGCGCCGGGAACGCTGGCTCGCATCAGAGCTGTATGCGCATCGAATTGTTTTAAAAGCGATAGCGCAGAGAGACCTCGGGGCTGTTTTCACTGCCTTGGATCAATGGAGAACGTTTTTTGCACCACTTGCTGAGAACGAACTGGAGAGTGCGCTTACGCAATTGGGCCTGGAACAGTTTTCCTCAAAAAACACACGGCCGAATTCGAAGTCATGGACCGCTTTGAGCAAATTATACTCGACCCTCCGTCGCAACGCGCAGAACCGCCTTGGCAGTCGTGCTAAAAACACTGAATTACCGGCTCTCAATCCTGATTGGCGGTCGTAGAACCAGACGCGATCGAAATATGGAGTAGCCATACATTCTGTCTGAGTGGAGCCAATTGAATACTCGTGCAGCGCTGGGGGAATTCTGGGAGCGTACTTTATGTAAGATTCCGAACAGAAATCATTGATGTTTCGAAACGGTCGCTAGCTCTTTTCCATATGATCTGCTGGTCTGCAGCCGAGCGAAACCTAACCAAGTTTTCGGCGTAAAATCACGGTGTTTGCTGGTCTTTGAATTGCACAGTCTTCATGATAATCCAAAGCAAAACTTAATCGAGATTTCAAGTCTTTTGGACGCCTCTGATGTTCTCTAAGTAGGAATCGAGCCTCTATGACGGCCGGCACTTTCACTCTGCCCCCTTTCGTGAAAATCACCGATGTTTCATCAGATAGCCGCTTAGACAGCGAGTATGTCATCACGAACGAGGCGACTGGTCGCTACTTTTCTGTAAACCGAGAAACAGTTAGTTTTCTTCAGGGCTTGAAAGACACTGGCTCCGTTTCATCTGGCTTGCGTTTCGCGGGCATTGGAGCAGATCAAGGTAAAATCCTACTGCAGCGGCTTATTGATAATGGAATCTTGGTAGAGCCTGGAGCAACGCGAGCCAAGGCACCCGCGACGAAAACACCGCTGGAAGCAAAAATCGTAATGACGCGGTGGGACATTTTTGACGTTCGCAGTATTGCCGAACGGTTTTCTGGTTTAGGTCGGTTGCTTTTCTCGCCGTTCGGGTACTTTTGTTGGACGATTGCTATGGCGTCCATGGTGTTTGTGCTTGTCTCAAACCGCGAAAAGATGTTGGTCACACTGACCCAGATATATGATGCAAGTGTCGCTCAGTGGTTGATATTTACGTTTCTATTCATTGCCTTGAAGGCATTTCACGAATTGGGGCACGCGACCGCCTATCAGGAAATGTGTCGTCAGGAAAACCTTGATCCTGGACCAATTCGTACAGGTATCTGCATTTTCGCGTTTACGCCCTTCCCATTCACCGACGTCACCGGAGCTTGGCGTCTGAGAAGCCGTTTTAGGCGCGTGATGATCGGCGCCGGTGGCATTTACTTTGAGACTTGGATCATGGCGTTTCTAACGCTGTTTTGGGCGCAGACTCAGACCGGCTTGCTTCAAACGGTCATTCTTCAGCTTGCAGTAATTGCTGGTGCTTTGGCACTTTTGTTCAACCTCAATCCAGCAGTGAAGCTGGATGGCTACTTTATGCTCACCGATTACTTGCGAAAACCTAATCTCGCAGCGCGCGCCAGCATCGCGGCTCGGACAACTTTCGCTCGTGCGTTCGGTTCAGATCTCACGCAGGCAAACCGAGGTGAGCTTTTCTACTGGGTGATTTCGTATGTTTACCGTTGGTCGATTTTTGCCGGTATATTCTGGCTGGTCTATCAGTTCGACAGACGCCTGGCGCCGTTGGCGCTTGTCGTTCTATTGTCTACCTTGTTGGTCCGTCCGCTCTATGCGTCGACCAAGTTTGCGCTTGGGAAAGGAGTGCGCCCTTTGAAGTCCGCTTTGGTGGCTGGATCATTTGCTGTACTAGTCGCGTTTTGCTTTTTGCCCCTGCCATACTGGCAGAATGTTCCGGGGCAATACATCAAGTATGAAACGAGGTTTCTTGAGCCAACCGAAGCAGGATTGGTGCAGGCCCGGCAGGATGGCGCATACATATTGCAGAATCCAGAACTCGATCAACGTGTCGAAGATTTGACCCTTCGCCTGGCGACGCTCGAAAATCTAAGACGCGCAAACTTCTCCTCAGCAGAAGAACAGGCTCGCCTTAAGGCCGAAATTGAAGGTTATGAGAACACTCTTGCTGAGTTGATCAAACGGCTGAATGCCCTCTCTGTCTCACCACCTGATGATGCGATCTGGACCAGCCTCGATAGCCGTTGGTTTGATGGGGGCTGGGTGGAAAGAGGTTCAGAAACCAAACTCGCCGCGGTTTCGGTGCTTACAGAGCCGCAACTTAAACTTCGGCTTGAACAACAGTTGCTTCAGCAGTCTTTGAACTTGGATCAAGGCACGTTAATCCGAGCGCGGTTCCATCATGCGCCCGAATGCGAAGTGTTTGCCAAGTTGGAAAGAACCCAACAAACGGCAATTGCTGTTGACGGAATTGTGCATCTCAAAGCAGTGCTTTCCCCTGATCAGCGGAAGTGTTTCGCGACTATAAACCATGGAAGCTCAGTCATCGCCAGATTGAAGGGCGGCCCACAGTCTGTATATCAACGGATTAAACTCTATGGTGCGCGCCTGCTTCAGGATAGGCTTCTGTTAAATCGATTTGGCAATAACCAAGAGGCACGACAGTAATGGTTAAACGCAGAGCGGTTGCGAAGAAGGACAAAGAGCTCCAGCCCGATAAACTTCCAACGCTTTATAAAACGCTGATCCCACTTACTGCGGAACGACACAGTGGGTATTACCTTTCGTCGTCGCGTATTTACGACTATGCCAAGGGCGCCAATGCGATACCAGTCACCGCGGACGAGTTTCCTCAGGTAGCACGCCATTACCCAATCGTTCTTGCCGGTGGTGAAGAACCAACGCCAGTTGCTCTGGTTGGGTATTCGACAGGTAAAAATGATCATGTCGACACTGACGGCAACTGGACTAAAGGTGCCTATATCCCCGCCTACCTGCGACGTTACCCATTCTGTTATGTGCGCGAAGGTGTTGAGGCAGATCGCAATATTCTTTGTGCCGATTTGTCCTCGATAATTTTTGAAACCAAGGGCGAAGCGGATCGTGCTTTGTTCGTTGATCAACAGCCCAGCACGCTTTTGAAGAACGTCATGGACTTCTGTAATCGCTATGAGATGTCTTTGGCGCGAACTCGTTCAGCGATGCAGGAGGCGGTCGCGCTTGGTCTGGTAGAACCGTCGACCGTCACGATCACCGCCAAGGGTAAGTCGCTTAAAGTCGAGGGCTTTCACATCATCTCTGAAGAAAAAATACGAAAGCTTTCTGATAAAGATCTGGCCGGACTAGCGAGGCGTGGCGTTCTGAACATCTATACAGCGCATCATATGTCGCTGACCAACTTCTCATCACTGGGGCAATCCCTTTGATGCTCCGATTTGCGTTCACCCTTCTGTGCGCGGTCTCGCCTGCTTTTGCGGTCGGACAATCGATTTCTGCGGTCCTTGAACCGGTGCAACTCGTTGAAATCAAATCCTCCGTAGCAGGACGCCTGGAAGAAGTCGCAGTTCGCGAAGGTCAGGATGTTGCTGAGGGTACCGTTCTGGCCGGGATAGACTCACGCGTGCAACAAGCGCGACTTCGACTGGCAAAATCCGCGGCAGAAGCAACAGGTTCCGAAGAGCGGGCCGATATCGTTGTTGAACAAGCGAAAAGTCTTTTTGAGCGCGTTGAGATAGCTCGACAAAAGGGAGCCGCACAGGCGTGGGAAATTCATCAGTCGGAACAAGCAATCATGCTTGCACAGGCAGATAGAAAAATCGCCAAGGAGACGGCAGATCAACTTAAACAACAGTATCAGCTAGAGCTGGCTACTCTTGAAGAGTTCTCGATGAAGGCGCCGTTTGATGGCACGGTCTTGCACGTTTTGGTCGAGAAAGGAGAAATCATCGACACGCAGGTGACCGTATTGGAGTTCGGCAACCTAGATCGCTTAAAAGCAACGGCCTTTGTACCAATAGACTGGCTGCAGGATGTCGAAGTTGGCCGTTCCCTCGTCGCGTCCATAGGTCTCGAACCCAACAAAATCGAAGCTAAAATCGTCTCAATCGATCCTCGTGTAGACCCTGCAAGCCAGAGTGTGCGCGTGCGCTTCGAATTAGAAAACCCCGATCGTGCTTTGCTGGTTGGCACATCCATTCAGCTATCTCGTCCTTGAACCCATATGGCGCTGCAGCCGGACATATCGCCCACAGAAAAGCCTACGGAAAAGGCGTCAACCGGACGTGATCTAGGCGATGCAATATCGGCTTGTTTTGACTTGGACATTGTTACGCCGCCCTTTGCTAATCGACTAGTGGAACTGACTGCTGCAATAACCAACTCAAGTGCTGTCTCTGTTTGGCGAAGTGACGAAGAGCAGCGTTGGATCATGCTGGCACGATCAGAGCGCGCTAACCCAGATCCTGACTTGCCTGTTTTGATTGATGCGCAGCGTGCAAAAGAAGACGCCAAACCAGTCAGTTTTGGCGATGGTCGCATCTTTGCGAGTGTTGCGCTTAGCGATGGTAGCGACGCGGTATTAGTCGCGATATTGCCAGCTGGTGGCGCGGTTGCGCATGGGCTGGCCTACGAACGCATCACGCTGTTAGCCAATCTATCATTCGCCAAGTTCCGGCACCCAGACCTGGAAAGTCAGCAGAAGTTAGTTCAAAGCGTTCTGGCCGTTGCGGATGGTCACCCAGACAGTCTGCAAAACCTGACGGATCAGATTGCGAAGCTCACGGGAGCTGATGTTGTCTCAGCAGGTCTTTATGACGGTCAGTCCATAACAGAGATGGCAATTGCAGGTCAGGAAGGTTTCGCTAAACGCGCTCAGCTGCCTAAGCAAATGCGCGACGATTTGACGGAAACCGCAAGGCTACGTTTGTTGTCACAAAAAAAAGTCTTTGCTGTTTTGCCCGGCTCTGACAAAGGACTTGCGCTCTTGCTCGATGGCGCTCGGCGCAACCCCTCCGCTTTACCGATCGCGGCAGGGGTCTATACACAAGCTCGCCACCGTAAAGCTGCTTCGAAGTGGACCGCGAAGCGCTTGGTTAAGTTGGGGTCTGCCGCGCTAATTTTGATTGGTCTTGCGATGATACCAATCCCTGATGGCGTTGATTTGCCAGCACGCGTTGAGGCGAGTAATAAACGGATTATGACTGCACCCTTCACTGGAATTCTGACGGAGGTCGCAGTCAAAGAAAATGAAGCAGTTGCTCAGGGCCAGCTTATCGCACGGCTGGATGTGCAAGAGACGGACCTGGAGCTTCTTGGCGTCATTGCCGAACGGTCCAATGCGATCATCGAGCGCGAAAGCGCTCGGGCAAGCCGTAACGCAGCGCTCCTGCGCAATGCTGAAATAGAAGTGGAACGCCTGCAGACCCGGATCGATCTACTCGAGGCGCGTAAGTCGAGTGCGGTGCTGAAAAGCGCGCTTGATGGCGTCGCAATCCTTGGCGATCTAAAGTCGCGGGTGGGCTCGACCGTGCGTCAGGGAGAGCCGCTTTTGGAAGTTACGGATCCTTCGCAACTCTATCTTGAGCTATCGATTGTTGAGACAGAAGTCGGGCGTGTAACCGAAGGCGAAGAAGGTACTTTTCGGCCGGACTTTGATCCGTCTCTGACGTTCGCGGCTGAGCTTGAGTTTATCTCACCTGCGATTGATACCACCCAGAAGACCCCCGTTGTTCCAGCGCAAGCTCAGCTTTCGGAGCAGACTACTGGTCTTACACCCGGGTTGTCCGGCGTTCTATTGGTGAATGAGAAGTACAGCCCGATTTGGCAGGTCTTTTATCGCAACCTCAGAAACTGGCTCCTGCTCAAATTCCTGATCTAGACCGCGCTACTGACCTGGCGCCGCTGTTTGTGTGCTGATGAATTCATAGTTGAAGCGATTCAGGCTTGTCCCCAATGGATCTGCTGAAGCTTCATAAAGCTCTTGCACGGATCTGAAGGCGATATTCTGGAATACCTCGTCCACATTGAGCGTGTCATTGGTCGAGTAAATCTCACCTAGATTTCCGGGGAAGAAGAACAGACGCGTATTAAATATGCTCTGATCTTGTGGCAAAGTTGATGGGCGGTCCACGGAGACGTCAATCGTGAATGCCTCATCCTGAAGATTAGACTGAATTTCCAAATCAATCAGTTCTGGCGCGAAAGAGAACTCACCGACCGGAACCTGATCGAGAAGTTCCACCGGTTGATCAAAAAGAACTGAGCCTTCAAGCAATTCAAAGAATTGTTCGTCTAACGGCTCTAACTGCACCCGTGGGAATATCGCAATCCAATGACCGCCGGAGTCGGCCAGAATGTTGCGGACGTAATCGAGCCGACCGTCCTGCGTAAACAGTTTGATCGTGACGTTTGATCCAGGCTCTGCGGTTCCGGTGAAAATCGGGTCGATTTGCAGAACCGGCAAGAACAATGCGTCGTCAATGCCCTCTATTGCGCGCGAGACGCGCGGCGGGTCGTCAACTACTACATCGAAGACCGGAGAGATCGTTGCCGAGTCTTGATCCATAGTCGTCCGCCCGTCTGGATTCATCGGATCTGGCGTGGAATCCGTAGCAATATCGGCGGTGTTGGTCACACCAAAGGTCAGGTCAGCAGTTGAACCGACAAGTGCTTCATAATCAATCGTCAGGCTTTGGCCGGGTTGCAGTATTGGCACGTTCACTATCAGCGCGGTCGATCCCGCTATCGAAGTTGCGGAAACAGATCCGAGCATCGGATCAGACAAACTGACCACTCCGGTCAGTGTCAGTCCCGTAGGCAGGTTGTCCGTGACAATTGTATTAAAGGCGGGAGAAGTCGCGTTGGCGTCGTTGGTAACCACGACGGAATAAACGACCGTAGCACCAGGAAAGAGTGGCTGCACCCCAGCCGTCTTTTGAACAGACACATCTGGTTCAATTAGCTCAACCGTCTCAGTATCCGTCACCGGAGCAAGAGGCCCATCTGGACCCGCAGGATCAATGATTAGTCCGCCTGTGTTGGTAAGCTGAATGCCGTCTGTATTGCTTGGGATGTTAGTGACGACGGCATCAATCTCGACCACGATTTGATCGTTTACGCCGGTCGGTGTCATAGTGAGCATGTTCTCGACGTCATTGAATGTGACCGTCGTTGTAGCACCCACGTTAACAATGTCGGTGCTTCCATTTACCGTTATGTCGGAGCCGATTGTCACCACACGTGCCTCAACAAAACGCAGACCGGTTGGCAGCAAATCGGTAACAACCACGCTGTCCATGTCTATATCCGGCAGCGTCACGACAAGCTGGTAGGTCACCTCTTCGCCTATCGCTAAATCCTGCAAGCCGTCCATATCTGCATCTTCAGGTGTTTCAACAAACTCCGAAGCCGTGGCGGTTTTTTCAATAGTGCCGCCAGTCGAGACCTGATGATCATCAGTTTCCGGCGCATAGTCGCGTCCAAGTGGGATTCCCATGCCGTCGACGGGATCGCCCGGCGCACTGTCATATTCGACACTCGCAGTATTGGAAAAGAAGGTTGTCGTCGGTGCAGTCGGATCAATTGTTGCGGTGAATTCCACGCGAATCTCGTCACCCTGCGTAATCACCGGCACAACAAGCTCAAACCCATCTGTGCCGCCAGTGATTGGCGTTGTCACTGTTGGTTGCGGTGCCAAGAGCGCACCATTGAGAAATACCTGAACGGAGCCTGTATCAAACGTGAGCAGTGGTTCCGTAAATGGGTCGCTGATCAGCGCATCAAACGCGGTACCTGTGCCAGTGTTATTGATGGTGATCGAGTACGGCACAGAGTCACCTGGATTGCCGGCTACCGCGCCGCTCTTCTCTATATCCAAAGCCGGTTCGACAATCTCAATCGTCTCGGTATCGGTCACTTCGTCCAATGGTCCATCTGGCCCTTCTGGATCAATGATGACACCACCGGTATTTGTCAGCGTGCTGCCATCTGCATTTGCCGGGATGTTTTCCACCAGCGCTGTGACCTGCAGAACGATACCATCATTGGCCCGTGTACCTGCACCGTCGCTATCCGCATTATCAACATCAGCCAGTGTAACGGAAAGCATCTGGCCCATCTCGACAAAGCTTGCACCAGCATTGATCGCGGTGAGGTCGGTCGATCCACCGACTGTGATTGCGCTTCCGATTTCAGAGACTTCGGCTGAGACAAACTGCAGGCCGGTTGGCAGAAGGTCAGTAAACTCCAAGCTATCAAGATCAAACTCCGGCAAAAGCACTTCGATCTCGTAGGTGACCGTTTCGCCGATCTGCAAGTCAGTTAAGCCGTCACTGTCGTCGTCCTCTGCAGTTTCGGTAAAGCCCGTATCGATAGCGGTTTTCTCTATTGCCGGGCCACTTATAATCGTGTGGTCGTCACTGACAGGTGCATAAGTCTCTTCGAATGGATCATTCGATGGACCAGGCGCGCTGTCGTAGTTTGCCGTGGCTGTATTGGTGAAACTGGTCAAAGGCGGCGCGCTCGCAGCCAGTGTTGCGTCATAAGAAATGACCAGCACATCGTCCGCTTCAAGAACGTCCACATCAAGTGCGAAACTGGTAGCTGTGGTCGTAAGGTCGCCAGCGCCAGGCGTGAAAGGCAACCCGTTAAGCGTAATACTGATCGAGCTAGCATCGAGTGTAAAATCGGCGGGTAGTGTGTCGACCACTTCCACGTCATATGCAGGTCCGGTCGCTGGCGGCACAAGATTTGGACCGCTATTTTCTATGGTAATAACAAATGCACCATCTCCGCCAGGTGCGACAGCGAGTGGTCCAGTTTTGTCAATCTCAAGCTCTGGTTCGACGACACGTACATCCGCGGATGCATCGACAGTGTTAAACGGTGCTCCACCTACAGGCACCACCTCCAGCGTTGCATTGTTGGTCAGTATGTCCCCCGCGTCGGGAACGCCATCATTGGTCACCCGCGCCGTGATTTCGACAGTGATTACATCGTCCGGCCCTATTGTTGGTGGCGAAGTGTCCTCTGGATTCAGGATACCACCAAAATCAAGCAGGAAGTTCTGCGCTGAAAATTGAATGGGGGTCGGTGCGGTCAAAGCACCGCCAGAAAGATCCGTCAAACCAGCACCAAACATCACGTTCTCAATTCGTACGAATTCGAGGCCTGGCGGTAGCGTCTCTTCCAAAACCACGCTGTCGAGGGGAATCTCTGGCAGGAAGAGTTCAAAGGTGAACGTCACCTCTTCGCCGATATTTAGATCAAATGGGTTGTCTCCTATCTCACTGTCTGTTTCGGCAAAGTTCGATGTGGTTGGTGTTTTCGTCAGGAACGGAACGGTCGCTACGGATGCGTCATCGGTGGCCGTGTAATCTCTGTCATCCACGGGATTGCCGTTTTCATCAAGTGGATCGCCGGGTAGGCCATCGTAGTCGACGTTTACGGTATTCAGGAAGGTCTGCGCATCTGGTGCATTTACATCTAGAATTGCCGAGTAATCCACGACCAATGCGTTGGCAGGGCCAACCAATAGAGGGAATGGGTCGCCAGTCGCATTATTGTCCAGCTCAAAACTGAACCCGCCTGCGTTCTCTGTCACAGTGACGCTTGAAGTGATATCAACACCTGCCAAAGTAAGTGTCACTGAGCCAGGCACAAGCGTCAGATTGGCATCAGCAAGCGTATCAGCGACGATCACGTCAAAGGCGGGTGCGGTTCCGTCATTCTCGATCGTGACGGTGTAGTCCACCTGATCACCCGGATTGACGGCGATACTACTTGCTTTATCGACAACCAAATTGGGCTCTACAATTTCTACGGATTCGGTGTCTGTGACTTCTGTGAGCGCTGCCTCGCCTTGAGGCGTTATGGTGAGACCGGCTGTATTTGTAAGAAGAGTCCCACCTGCCACATTGGCTGGGATATCCTCAACCCGCGCGATGATTTCCACGACAATCGCGTCTTGCGCTGTGTTGATAACACCGTCAACGAATGCATTATCGACGTCCGTAAGCGTGATGGTCAGGTCCTGCCCAACGTTCACAATACTTGCCGCAGCATTTATCGCCATCAGGTCGGTTGAACCACCAACTGTGATCTCGGATCCGATGCCGTCAATCTCGGCCAAAACGAAACTCAATCCGGTAGGCAACATATCGGTCAAAATCAGAGTATCGAGCGGAATTTCTGGCAAGGTAAGCGTCAATGCGTAAGTGACGGTCTCACCAATCGCCAAATCTTGGATCATATCGCTGTCGGCGTCATCTGGCGTCTCTGGCGTGCCGGAGCCGATGGCCTCTTTCGTTATGGTTGGAAGAGTGGAAACCGTGTGTGTATCTTCGACAGGAGCGTAGTCCCGCGCGGCCTGACCACCACTTTGGTCCAACAGGCCTTCTGGCGCGCTGAAGTAATCAGCACTGGCTGTGTTTTCAAATGTGGTGAGTGGCGACGCGCCAGCATCAAGCGAGGCATTGTAGGTGATAACAATCGTCTCACTGGGCAACAGCACATCGAATTCAGCGGTAAATCCACCCGCAGTCGCCACAAGGCTGCCTGGAATTAGCGGACCACCACCCGCCGTTGCGAAGCTAAGCGATCCGGTATCCAAAGTCATACCCGCAGGAAGCGTGTCGGTTATGTCGAGATCATAAGCCGGACCCTCTGCTCCCAGCACGCCATCGTTGGTGACTTCAATACGAAACGCCTCCGCTGGGCCACCTGGATCAAGTGCGAGCGGCCCGGTCTTGTCGATCGAAAGCGAAGGTTCGACAATAAACACGTCTGCTGTTGCGACCTGCGTGTCAAACGCGCCCATGCCAACCGGTGTTACGTCGAGCGAAGCCGTGTTGGTCAAAGTGTCGCCTGCGTTCACCGATCCAAGATCGACCACGCGCGCAACAATCTCTACTTCGAGAACATCGTCCGGGCCGATCGAGCCGTCAAACGCGTTGTTCATTCCCCCAAAATCGAACGTGATCAGGTTCGGATTGCCCACATCGGGGGTGGTTGTGACGAGGCCTGAAGCACCGGTCCCATTGACGTCGGTTACTGAGACGGAAACAAACTCCAACCCAGTTGGCAGAAGGTCCGTGACGATCACACTTGCCAGATCAATTTCCGGCAACGTGATGTCATAGCTGTAAGTGACCTCTTCCCCGATCGCGAGAGCAAATGGTGTAGACCCCAGCAGGCTATCTGTCTCTGTAAGCTGCGACCCGACGGGCGTCTTTTCAATGAACGGCACTGTCGCAATGATGTGATCGTCTGAGTCAGAGCCGTCGCGGCCCAGCGGGCTGCCATCAGCGTCTGTGCCATCACCGTCAAAACTGTCAAACTCCACCGTGGCTGTATTGAGGAATGATTGCGCATTCGGCGCAGCGGCATTGAGCTCGACCTCGAACTCTACTGTCACGACATCGCCGGGTAAAAGTGTTAGACCGGTTATTGAAAATCCATCTGTTTCGCTCGGGGCCGGCTCAACAATACTTGGCTGCGGTGCAAGAAGCGCGCCGTTCAAAAAGACCTGAGCTGAACCCGTCTGGTATGTAAGATTAGGATCGGCCAGCGGATCGGTGATCGCAGCATCATAAGCTGGTCCATCACCCGAATTGGTCACCGTGATCACATAATCGACGATATCACCGGGATCGGCACCAACTGGGCCGGTTTTGTCGATATCAAGTTCAGGTTCTACGATATCGACGGTTTCCGATGCCGTTACATCAGCTTGAAGCGGTCCACCGCCTACCGGATCGGAGACAGACACCGTTGCCGTGTTGGTAAGCATGTCGCCAGAAGCTAGCCCAGCAAGATCTTCCACAATCGAAGTGACGCGTACAACGATCTGCGTGTTTGTCGCGGCCGCATCATCGGAGCCAACGATGTTGATCGTGCCGAAGTCAAAGCTTACCTGATCGCGGGAGCCGTTTATCGTGATAGAAGCGGATGAAGCGTCTGTATCACCCGCCGCTATGTTCGCAGAGGTGTCACCTACAGTGCCGATGGATATCACTTCGGCAGACTGCGCTAGAAGTCCGGGTGGTAGGTCATCCGTCAGAACTATATCTGCCGTGCCCTCGGGAACTGTGATTGTCAGCTCATAAACAACCTCTTCCCCGATATTCAACTCAGCGTTATTGCCGCCTGTCGGATCTGTTGTGTTTGGATCGCCGGAGGAGAAAAACGCTTTATCCAAGGTGACATCGGGCGTGGCAAATTCAGCCATGTCAGACGGGCCTGTGAAGACACGTTCTTCTTCATCCGGGTCCGCAGGAGGTGTGAAAGCGTCTCCTTCCGGATTGGAATCGTAGCGTGCTACAGAAGCCGTGTTTGTGAACGTAGATGAGAACAGTACGCCTTCCTGCACAACCGCGTCGTATTCGATCACGACCTCATGTCCTGCGGGCAATTCGGGCACAATTACTTCAAGTGCACCAGTCACACCATCAAACGTGAAAGTTGGTGCTTCGGTCGGTGTGAAAACGCCGCCGCCCGCATCGAGAATAGTGATAGTTGCCACGCCAATGGCCGAAACCTCCGGACCGACCACGTCGTCATTGATGATCATGTCGAAGGCTGGGCCATTGCCGTTATTCGTGGCACGGACCTCATAAGTGACCGTGTCGCCTGCGTCTGCGGTGGCAGGCGTAACAGTCTTGGCGATGTCTACATTAGGTTCGACTACTGTGACGGTTTCGGTATCTTCCACCGTCTGCGTCATGCCGCCGCCATCAGTGAAAGACAGCGCGCCAGTATTGGTCAGGTCCACACCATCCGAAACGTTGATCGGATCATCCGTCAAGCGTGCCGTAATCTGCACAACGATCTCATCCCTGCTGTCCTGAACCGGCATTACAGGGTCAGGGGGGTTGGTCAAATCGCCAAAAGTAAACGTGGTCACTTGCCCGACATTCACACCCATATCGCCAACCGCCAAAAGCGAGCCGTCGATGTTTTCTGCAGGACCAGTGGCACCCGGTGTTGTCACGTCACCAATCCGAATGACTTCAGAGCTGACGTATTCAAGACCGTCAGGCAAAGTATCGGTGACGACAACATCTTCGACAGACCCTTCCGGAATCGTAAGCACCAGCTCATAGGTTACCAGCTCTCCAATGCCCAGATCGTTACCTGTTGTCTCGTCATAGGTGGTGCTACCGGGCACAACCGACTTATCAACACCAGGCGCACGGGTTATGACCTCCGCATCGTCGGTAAGACTGAACTCCCGATCATCCCCATCCATCGCGCTGTCGTCTTCTGGCGTTGAATCAAAAATCAGGTCGGCAGTGTTTGGTATCGTTAATCCTGCCTGCACGTTCGGCAGAACAGTGGCGTCGTACGACACTTCAACAACGTCATTCTGGTCGAGTTGGTCGATGAACACTTCGAAGGCATTCGCGTTTCCGCCTACGTTGGTGGTCAAAGCGAAATTGGTACCGTCGAACGCCTGAACGGCGCCATTAAGCAAGACCATTATACTGGAGGTATCAAGCACCACGTTTGGATCGAGAGTATCCGATAAGGTCAGGTCAAAAGCCGGCGCATCACGGAAGGTCGCTGGATTTGTGATGTCCACGATGTAGTTAACTGTCCCGCCCGCATCGACGATTGCAGGCGCAGCAGACTTGTCGAGCTGCACATTAGGTTCAATCAACCGGATGTTTGCACCGTTCCTGTCCGTGACAGTATCTCCGCCAGGCGTTTGGAAACTGACCTCTGCCACATTGCGCATAAAGTGATTGGCGTTGCCCACCTCGTCATCGCCCGCTCGCGCGAATACACGTATTTCGATGAAATCGTTTGTGGAATCGTTGTCGCTTGTATTCTCAAGAGTACCAAAATCGAAGAGCCAAGCGTTTCCAACGGCTGCAACGCTGTCACCAACCCCAAGTCCTGTGGATGAGACTATGTTGGGCGTCATCGAAGCAGGTTCAGCGCCGAACGTTTCGATTTGAGCGCTGATCAGCGTCAAACCACCGTTGGTCACCGCGTCGGAAATCTCGAAGTTCAGGAACTCGCCCTCAGGCAAATCGACGCGGACGACAAATTCAAACTCTTCCCCAATCGCAACTTCTCTACCACCGCGCCCTGATATTTCGCTGTTGAACTGGCGCGAGGAGGTATCAAACGTCTTGGAAATCTCGATTTCCTCGACGGTTGCTTGAGCTGTATCTTCAATTGGGTCGACAACGCGATTAACCGGGCCGTCAACCGGGTCAAACGGCATCCCATTACCTTCGAAAGCATTAAAGCTTGTGATCGCGGCCGTATTCACAAGTGGAACGCTTGGATCAGCATCGTTGTTGACAACGAGGTCATAGGTGACGACGACTATGTTTTCACCTGATGTGTTGTTGAACGCTGACAACGCGCCTTCCAGCGGGCCATCATCGTTGAGTAACAGTCCTGTCGTGAACAGGTCTGCCGGGACCGCAGCGCTGCCATCTGGCTGCGTAAAGCCGATTGGAGCGCCGGTGCCGTCAGTGATCGAAAGGTTCAAGCCAGACGACGGGATTTCGAAACCCGTCGGGATAGTATCAGTAACTGTGACGTTAAAGGCGCCATTCGGCGCAATGCCTTCATTTTCAAGTACAATTGCGAAAGTGACGGTATCGCCGGAATCGATGTTTTCTATGTTGGCATCGACGTTGAGCCCTTGAGACGTAACCGTTCCAGAGAACCTTGGCACACTCGTATCGGGCACGGTTACACCGGATAGGCCAATTGGCCCGGTGATCGCTACTTCCGGGTCATTTGCGTCTGTCGCCACAACGCCCTTCGATATGTTGAGTACCGGCTCGCCGTACGTGAATTGTGCAATCGCTGTGGAATCCACCGGAACTCCGGCAGTATTCGATTCAAACGCGGTTGCTTGATTGGTCAAAAACAACTCAGGCGCAAAGATCGCGTCTTCGACAGTGGCCGTAAACAGAATTTCAATCGTAACTTCCTCAGGCGCTGCCGTTCCCGTGAAATCACCAAACTCAAAAATCAAGCCGTTGTTTGGGCCATCTGTCGAAATCGTAGGAATTTGAGAGGTGAAGAAATCTGACGTTCCCGATCCAAAATAAGCCTGCCCAGCTGGCGGCGGTGCGGTATCGTCAACAGGGTTGGCAATCCACGTGGTCGCAGGCGCAAACTCGCTGGCAGAGTCAAAAACCAACTGCGGTAGGTTGTCCACAATTTGAAAGTCTTCAAAAATGGCCAGCGGTGCACGGTAGACAATTGAAAAGGTGACCGTATCACCCGCTCCAATGACGACATCTGCAGGCGGCGACGTATTCCCGTTCAATGCAAAAACAGTTTTCGATTCTATTGCGCCACGAGGAATCACGACCTCCGAAGCGCCATCATCTGAAACTGTATTGCCCGTCGCGATCGTTGGGTCACCTCCGTCGGATAGATTTGCACGAACATCGCCAGTGACGGTTGCGGCATTGCTCAATGCATCGCCTTGACCGATTGCAGTGTCGCCCGAGCCCGGGTTTGCGAAGTCGCTTAGAATAATAGCCTCGTAGGTGATGGTAACTGTTGTGTTTGAACCTGAAGAGCTGCCATCGCCAGCAATGTCACCTGTCAAAAGTCCGTCAGAACCAGCATTGATCAAAGCTTGAGACAGATCCCAGGTTATGGTCGTTTCGCCTGCGCCAGGCGTGTTTGTCACAACTGTTTCGACACCTGTCAGGCTAGTCGATGTCGTAATCGCGCCCACTTCTTCATCACTGACAAAAGTGGCGCTCCCATCGATATAGTCCCAGCCGTCACCGAGGATATCTTGCACAACAAGATCGCCAAAAGTGAAGAAATCAGAGACCTGAATATCTAGCGTGAATACGTATGTGTCACCGGGGGACGGACCGGGTGCATTGACGTCGTTTGCTGGCAGCAAAAGGTTCGATTTTTGGATCGCAATCGATGACGCTTCGATGATGTTCATCGCATTGTCTGACACAACAATCGGAGCATCATCCGGGTCTGCGGGCGTCCAAGTTCCCGAACCAGTCACCTCGTTTTCAACAGGTGTGGGAAGCCCCGTAACCGGATCATTAGTGGGATCGGGGCTATCTGACGGATCATTGCTAATGAAGTAGTCAAAAGAGACGACAACGGTTCCCGAAACTTCGGAGAAGTCCACGATAAACTGTTCTCCAGGCTGGACCTGATTACCTACTGTTGGCTCTGTGGTAACAGTGCCGCCAGAACCACCGGAGATGTTCACGTTTCCAAGATAAACGATTTCGGGCGGAAGATTGTCGGTCAGCGTGAAGTTATCGATTGACTGTCCGGGAGCCACTTCAACGATAAGATCATAGGTATAGATATAGCTTGGGCCGGTTGCGCCTTCCTCTTCCGGACCGTTATTTACCTTTGAGACTTCCAAAAGCTGCGGATCAACTTGTAAAGTATCCGCTGTTCCTCTTATTGGTGCGTCGACCAGCGGATTGTCCAAGGGGTCACAGCCGAGAGCAAACCCACCTAGCGCCTGAAATTCCGGCAAAGAGCCAAGATCCGCCTGATCTGAGAAGTCAATTACTACATCAATATCAACCGCCGGATTTCCAGGAGAGAACGAACCATAGGGCAGTTCGAAGACTACTAATGTGTCACCTTCCTGACCGCCTGTCACGATCAGAGCAGAGCCGTCCGGATTAGTCAGAAACGGGTGCTGAACCTCTCCATTGGTGTCAAACGTCAAAACAGTCGTTGGTATCGCTGTGCCAAGAAATGAGGCGCTGTCAAAAGTCGGCCCGTCTCCTTCGCCATCTCCTCCAGATGTCGGGATAATAAGTTCCGCGTAGGGAACATAGCCTGTTTCAGGCCCGACATTATCGAAAGTAAGCGTAAATCCGACATCCTGTTCGCCGAGCTGAATGCCGCCGTCTGGGCCAGTGATCATGACCTCTGGGTCCGCACCATCCAAAACGATACGGTCTTCAAGAAGCTCAAACTTTGGCACTGATGTCATGGCATGACGCCTCCGGCCGAAGAACTAAAGTCTGGAATGCTTAGTTTCTCGTCAACTTGTAAGTTGGTTCATTTCGAATGTCTTTTTGTATGTTGGTCTTCAATCCCCATCGCTTCAGCAAGACGCCACGTGCTCGCGCCAAGTTTGCCGATGCGATCTCTCGTGTGGCGCGTGCGGTTGCGACCGATTGCTCTGCCAATTGAACGCGTTCGTAGGCGTCAAGCAGAGCAGAGAACACGGCGATATCCTGACCTTCTCCGACGCCGCCATTCCAACGGTCGCGGATGGTGACCAAATCGCGTTGCGCGGCAAGCTGTGCGCGACGTTGGGCCACAAGGTCTTCAGATGCGATAATGTATTCGTTGGCAGAGATGTCTATTTCCGTGAGAATTGTGGAGATAACGGCTAGAACTTGGCGCTCTTGCTGTATCGTCTCTAGTCGACGGCGCTTATAACGCGCATCGCGTTCATCAAAACCAAGTGGGACTGAGAACGTGAGGCCGATCACATGGCCGTCGCCATCGTCTTGGTCATTGAACGAGCTTGAGAAACTTCCGCCGTCGGTACCGCCTTGAGCGTTATACTCCAAAATCAAATCAAGCTCCGGAAGACTTTCGTTTGCCGCGACACCTTCCCGGAGCAAAGCCGCTTCATACTGAAGTATCGCTTGCTGCAACTCAGGGCGATTGACGAAAATCTCTTCGATGGTGTCTTTGACCGAAAGAATACGGGACGCACCGTTCGGTGCGGAAGTGGGCAGAAGCTCAAGGTTTGCGGGCATTACTCTCGGCGAGTTCACCAAAGATGCTAGTCGCAGTTCAGCATTGTCGACAGCCGACTTGGCGCGAACAGCATCAGCACGCCAGATTGTTGCGAGTGACTCTGCGCGGTTCACGAGAACAGGATCCGCGTCAATTTCCACCCGGTCTCTCACTTGTTGCAAAAGACGTTCACCGTGGCCCGCCAGGTGCGATCTTTGTAAGAACACGGCGCGCGCGACGTACAGGTTCCAATACGCACGTTCGGTTTCCAACAAATGCTGTTCGGATTGGCGTCGAAACTCCTCTGTCGCGATTTGAGTGTCCATATTGGCGATGCGTCGCGGGGCATCATTTCGAGTGATACCGGCCCCGCGTAACAGCGGTTGAACCAGCACTATAGCCGTCTGAGACGACGTTTGTTCACTCGGAATGAAGGCGGTTCGGTTTGAATCTGTATTTGTAAATCTCTGTGAGACCGCAATCTCACCGCCTGTTATCAGGCGAGAACGCACTCCGAACTCAACCTCGTCTTCGTCGGTTATTGAACGTGCGGCACCTGACGCAATGGCAGGGCTGGTCGCCCGAGAATTGCTGCGAGAAGTGCTTGCCTCAGCGAAGAACTCGGGCACGAAACGCCCCCGGGCTTCTTGAATAGCCGTCCCTCGAATAGCCGGTAAGTCGCCAAACGCAGCGATCTGAGGCGAGTGCTTAACAGCGTCATAAACGACGTCAGGCAAAGCAATGGCTCGGTTGGTTTCTCCCGGCGTCAGATCAGCCCGATGGATCGAACCGGCCCACCATTCGCCGGATGTACTGGGCGCGACGCGTTTTGAGGCCTGGCGTACTTTTGCAAGTGAGGTTCCTGTGGAGCGTTCTTTTGCCTCGATCAAGGCGTATCGGCCCAACGCGCGTCTGAGGTAAATTGCACGTTGCCCAGGGTTGCGAAATCTCTTGTAAGTGATGGAGTCCACGGGCCACTCACGCGATGCGCTGTCTTTCGTGACTCGGAATTCATCGACACGTTTTCGAGCCTCATCCGGAGAAAGCTCTTCGCCATTTCGATTTGCCTCCAATTCTTCCACCACACTGGGCGAAAATCCGCTCGGTCTCGGCACGTCCCGCTCGCCTGGAACAATTGGCGTCTCTCCACAGGACGCAAGAAGACCAAAAAATACAACTGAAAGTGGTATTTTTCTCAGCATTAGACAGAACCTTCTCTTTTTCCGGGTTTTCTCGACTTCAATTTATTCACAGAAACAGCCCAGTTTTGATTGGGTAAAATCCTACGAGTTTTGTCTAAGCTATTGTCTGTCCGCGTTTGTTTTTTGTTTCTGGCATTCGCCAGCTTATTTTCCCTCTAAATCCTTTTACTAAATAAAATTAAAAATGCATAAAGGTTTTCTAAAAAGGGGGAATTTTCTGTGGTGCTGCGCAACGGTATCGTATGGGTTTTGTTTGCTTGCGCAGCGATTGCACTTTCACCCGTAAAAGTGGCTGCGCAAGATGCACCCGCTCCGCGTGTGTTTGAAAAGATAATCGTTGATGGAAATTCGCGGTTTAGAGATCAGGATGTGATCGCAACTTCTGGACTTAAAACTGGCGATTTAGTCGGTGAAGAAGAACTCATCGCAGCGCTAGAAGCCTTGGAATTTACTGGCGAGTTTGAAGACATCGTAATCTCATCAAACGGCGAGACTTTGATCATCGCTGTCGAGGAAGCACCACCTTTTTCCGGCGGTCTAACATTCGGTCTCGGCTTCGATACGGATGACGGATTTTTCGGATCTATCGGTTTGTCGATAGATAACGCGTTTGACCGGGGTTTGGCCATTCGTTCAAATCTGGTCGTCGCCGAAGAATCTCAAACGTTCCGGAACCTATTTAGCTCGGACAGGTTTTGGGGCGCGGAACGCCGAGGCGGTGTCCGTTTTGACATCGAAAATTTTGATTTCGATAACACGGCTTTTGACTTTGTATCGGGCAGTATTGAACCGTTCATAACTTACGATATCGCGCAGAATGGTCTGCTGGAATTACGATACACATTTGCGATCCGCGAAATATACAACGTTAACGCGTTAGCGTCTCCGATCCTTCAGGCAGAGGATGGTCAGGACATTTCCTCCGGTGTTGGTTTCTCCGTGCTTTTCGCTTCAGAGGGCGATCCAAACGGTTTTGAAACACCCCGTGCGTGGCGTCTTCGATTTGATCAGGACTTTACGGGTCTTGGCGGTGACACTGCCTACTCGGAAAGTAGATTGACTCTGAATGCTCGCCAACAGATTACGCCAAGCGGATTTGCTATTCGCACTACTGTTGAGCTAGGCGCAATAACCGCGCTGGACAATGATGATCCAAGAGCCAGTGAACGTTTCACGCTTGGAGGGTCGCGCCTACGCGGTTTTGAGCGGGCCACAGTTTCACCGCGCGACGTTTGCATAGGATGTGCACCTGACGGGAGTGATCTGGTTACGATACTGGGAGGGAATTACTTTGCCGTCGCGCGCACTGACCTTCTAATACCGATTTTTCAGAACCAACCGCAAATCGAGACATTCGCTTTCTATGACATAGGCTCTGCATGGAATGTCGACACGGATATAGCGCCAGCCGGAACTCTGGAAGACAGCGCGGATTTTCGAAGTTCATATGGTATCGGCGCTTCATTCGACACCGCGCTCGGAAAGTTTGAAGCCTACTATGCGATTGGCACGGAAGGGGAACCCTTCGATGAAGATCAGGAGTTCGGTTTGAGCTTTAGAGCGAAGTTCTAAAGAACTATATCTCGTCTTACATCTAAAACCCATGCGAGTATTCAGATGTCTGATGTTCCATGAGGAACGTTCACAGACATGTGGGTTGCGGAAACCAGTGGTTACTCCAAGGTGTTTACGCACTCCAAAAAAGGCGAACCGATGCGCGCTGTATTACTGTTCTTATCTTTACTACTTACTCCAAGTTTTTCGCAGGCTTGCGGTAGTGAAGAACGATGCAAGGTACCAGGTGGGTACTATCTTGCCGCGGCTCCAGAGGACTGGGATGGAAAAACGCCGTTGAAATTGGTGGTGTATTTTCACGGCTGGAATGGCTCTCCCGAGGGCACATTCCGCAACCGCGGTATGGTTCGAGGAGCCACCAACCGCGGAGCCTTATTTGTGGCACCCTATGCCGAAATTGGCTATTGGCGACAGATTGGTCGTGGCCGCGCTGAACAGGGTCGAAATGAAGAGGCTTATATCCGCGCAATCATGAAGGACGTGCATCGTCGTTGGCCAATAGACAAAACGCAAACTTTAGCATCAGGGTTCTCTCGTGGCGGATCCATGGTCTGGAACGTGGCCTGTTATATGGGAGAGTTATTTCGCGGTTACGCTCCTATAGCCGGTGGATTTTGGCGATCCAATCCGGACGAATGTCCCAGCGGCCCAGTTAATTTGCGTCATATCCACGGGACTGCTGATCGCGTCGTCGCCTTCGATGAAATCGGTATCTACAACTCTATGCCGATTACGGAAGGCCTTGAAGTATTGGCAGAGCTTAACGGTGTCACGAGTGATAGTCGTGAGGTGGAAAGCGGTGACCGTCGCCTAACCTGCAATCGCTGGGACAAAAGTAAGAGCGGTCGCATCTTGGAGCTTTGTCTGCACGAGCGAGGACATTCGATTCCATCTGAGTGGGTAGGTCACGGCCTGGACTGGCTAGCGGCTCTACCGAAAGGCTCTTGATCAAGAATGTATGAAATATAGAAAACCCGCTTCCGAAGACTCTCGATAGCGGGTCTCTTTGATAACATCAGATGTTAGTCATTCATTCAAAGCCCAGTCATATTTGCTTTTCGAGATGCTGCCCACACGCTCAAGAGCGGCGCGCCGGTCAGGCGTTGCATATTGTGCAAGATGGTTCAGCACGCCTTCTTCGGAGTTACCGAAATCATAAGCAAACCACTTGTATATTTTAGAAACCGTAACCCTGTCACCAGAGATACTGAGACCACGCGGGTTGTTGACGTAGTCGCGGGCCAATTGATCCAGGAGTTTTTCTGTGTTTCGCGCCGTGAAAGCCTTCGTATGAAGATTTGGACATCCAACTGAAGCACAGTTCACACCGTAATGAATGCGCGGATCTTTCCAGATCGGACGCAGAATGTTGTGCTCAATGTTGTCCAAGGTAAGGTCGGTGCTCTCGACGGTGACGAGTTCCTTGCCCCACGGCCCTATGGAGATCAGCCCAGATTTGATGTCGCGGATCGAGCGCACCGGATAATTGTCCAGAATAAGGTCGACCGTCACAGCATTGTAGAGATTCAGCCAATAGGCTTTCTGGACTGCACGTGAGCGGTCCGTAATTTTTACCTTTTCGAGCGACTGTATGTAGGCGTCGAGTGCGGCTTTATCAGCAGCACTGACCTTGGCATAGCCAAAACGGTTAAGACCACTCGAATCCCGCTTCACATACTTCCCTAGTAGTTTAGTCCAAGCGCTGTGATCAACCGGCTGATTATTGGATGCGTTATGTGCCACCCATTTGCCGAGTGCCTTGGGCGCTGAAGAACTCCAATCAGCCAGAGCACCAGTGGGGATCAAAGCGGCCAAAAGTACAAATGCAAATTTGCGTAACATTTTATGCCTCATGTGTGTGCGATTATTTGGTCGGATACACGCGTTGATATCGGGTCGACTACGAACCGATTCAAAACAACTGATTGCACCAAATCGTGAGTTTCGGTTGCATTTCTTTGCTGTCGGATTCGTGACTATTGTTGGCTGCATTACTAGATCGTCGCGAGCTTTACCCGTCTTTAGGAGCTCACTCTATTTCTGATCTGCCGGGGAATGGATTCGCGAGTTATAAAGCTTGGACAAGCACCTTCCAGAAAAGTTGCAATAATACAATAAATGTATTGAAATCCATTGCATAACTATCCACCATGGTGCTCTATTGTTAAATCTCCGTGACGACGTCACAACATTAGCTGTATCAATGTTGAGGGTTGGTCCAGCACGCTCAAGTCTTCTGGAAAACTCGTAGTCCTCCATCAGTGCCGTGTCTGTCAGACCGCCGATCTCGTGATATATCGAACGTCGAACAAAGACCGCGGAGTCACCGTAATAGATACCATGAGATCGCAGCCAGGCGTAAAATCCAGTAAGCCATTTCGCAAACTCGCTATCACCGTCGAAAACCACTCTGAAGTTTCCACCGGGTGCATCGCGCGAATTCTCAAGAGCCTCCAGCAAAGCAATCGAGGCACCAGACTCTGGCACAGTGTCTGCGTGCAGAAACCAAAGAACATCACCTTTTGCCAAATCTGCCCCTGCACGTAATTGTTGCCCGCGTCCGCAAACGCTTTCAATAACGCGTGCACCTGCGTTCTTTGCCAATGCGCAAGTGCAATCAGTGCTGCCACCATCAACGACAATAACTTCAGCAATGTTCGCTTCTTTCTTTAGCGCGGCCAAAAGAGCGGGTAATGCGTCTTCTTCATTCAAAGTCGGAATGATGATAGAAATATTCATTTTTACGGCCGACAAACTGATGTAACACCTTCGCAAATTGAGAAGGCGTGCTGGTTATTGAGTCCCAGAATTCGAAGCCTTGGCGGCAAGCCTATTAGACGATTTGAGGGACAAGGAGCGAACGGCGCCGACGCTATGCCCGTCGAGATCATCGCTGTCTGCAGATACAGCAATATATCGCAGATCAGACATGTCAGGCGACGTCCCAAAAGCTCTTCTGTAATCACGGACGATGTCACGGGTAACTTTGCTCCATTCTCCGGTTTTGCCTTGGTCCCCGACAAGAATGATTAACTTCCCCTTTTCATAATGTGGGTTCTGCAACACGCTGCCAACCGCATCATCGGCACCCCACACATATGTTAGCAGGTGACCGACCTTTGGATACCCAAATAAGGTCCCAAGATTTCCAAACAGAGATTTGTCTGAACCGTCATCGAACCAAATATGAATAGCTAGGGGGCGATCATCGCGTCCGGCTACTGTTTGAGGCACCACTTCAGAGAAACTGTCGACCTTCCAGCTCCAGGACACAAAGTCTGGTCGCTGAATAGACGCAGGTAACTTGAAGTACCGGAATGACACGGAATTGTCGGATTGAACTTTCAAAACCTGATCGCGTATTTGATATCTGTTTTCAGCGATGCCTGGCACTTTGATGTCCTGCCAGTTTCTTTCAGTTAATGGTATCGTCCAACGTTCTGCAGCCGACGCCGAATGAGTCAACACGAGTGAGGCTAAGAAAACCACTTGGACCAAAGATCGCAAAGACATCATCTAAAACAACTCCGTTCGAGAGTTGAGATAAAGCGCCGTCGCGTAGTTGGAAGAAATCTAACCTATCACAAAGCTTGACGATCCGGTGATAGAAGAGCAATCGAAGACTGATTATTTGACCTATGCCTAAGATGATCTCCGCGATACGCTTCTCTCAGAGATAGTTGCGAAGGTTTATACATGTACGAACTATATTACGCGGACGGCAGCGCCTCGATGGGTGTGCGCGTCTTGCTTGAAGAAATAGGCGTGCAGTACGAACTTTTGCAAACCACAATCGATATGGACAAACCCCGGCCCGCAGAACAGTTGGCGCTCAATCCTAACGGGTGGGTGCCTGTTCTCGTCTGGGATAATCAAGCGATGTACGAGTGTGCTGCGATCACAGTCTTTCTATGTGATCGTCATCCAGATAGCGGTCTTGCACCAGGTTTGAACGATCCACTTAGGGCCGTGTACTTGCAAACACTCGTGTACTTTTCTAACTCCGTTCAAAACGCCTTTCAGCTTACCTATTATCCGGATCGTTTCGCCGATACACCTGGCGACGAGCCGAGCGCAGAAAGGCGCGGCAACCGCCGCTTAAGAGAAACTTGGGGTGTGATAGACCGTCAGATTGCCGACAATAAATGGCTACTCGGCGACAAATTCAGCGCGGCGGACATTTATCTTTACATGCTTACAACTTGGCTCAGCGATGCAAAAGATCATCCGAAAGTTGAAGAGTTTCCCAGCGTGAAACGAATCGCGGAGGCTACTTCTCTGCGCCCCAGCGTTCAGAAAGTTTACGGGACTTGATGCGTTTCCCGCAGCAAAACCGCGCCCAATACGCTCTCACATTTTTTGGCGTGACATCGGTGAAAAGATGCGCCACGCTCATAAAATACCTGGCCTTCGGGTCAGCACACAGGGAGAACACCATGAAATATACAAGTTTTATCGGCAGCACATTTGCGGCCATTTCCATTGCATTTGGTGGCGCCGCTGTAGCGCAAGATCAACAGTTCATCTCAATCGGAACTGGTGGTGTGACGGGCGTCTATTATCCGACCGGCGGTGCAATTTGCCGTCTCGTCAATCGCGAGCGCAAGGATCACGGCATTCGCTGTGCCGTGGAATCAACTGGCGGGTCAGTTTACAACATCAACACGATCAAAGCGGGTGAGCTTGAATTCGGTGTTGCACAGTCCGACTGGCAGTTTCACGCATTCAACGGCACGTCCAAATTTGCGGACAACCCATTCCCTGATGTCCGCGCGATGTTCTCTGTTCACCCGGAACCCTTCACACTTCTGGTTCGGGGCGACAGTGACATCTCCTCATTCGAAGGGCTGAAAGGCAAGCGTGTAAACGTTGGTAATCCGGGTTCCGGTCAGCGCGCAACGATGGAAGTCGTGATGGACGCGTTCGGCATGAGCATGGATGATTTTGCTTTAGCTACAGAGTACAAAGGCTCTGAGATGGCAAAACAGATTTGCGACGACAACATCGACGCGATGATCTACACCATTGGCCACCCTGCTGCGGCGATCAAAGAAGCGACTACAACATGCGACGTAAAGCTGGTCTCGGTGACGGGTGATGCGATTGATAAGCTTGTGGCAGATAACCCGTACTATCGCGTGGCGACGATCCCAGGCGGCATGTATGCCGGAACTGATTCAGACACCACCACCTTCGGTGTTGGCGCAACCTTTGTAACGTCTGCGAGCGTATCAGACGATGTGGCCTACACGGTTGCAAAGGCTGTGATGGCAAATCTTGATGACTTCCGTGGTCTGCACCCGGCATTCGCCAATCTTGATGCCAAACAGATGATCAGCGACGGTCTTTCTGCGCCTCTGCATCCTGGTGCCGAGAAAGCTTACAAAGAGCTGGGGCTGATGGAATAAATCACGTCGCGAGACGTATGTAACATTTGCGCCAGCGCCCCTTTCCCGGAGCGCTGGCGTTTTTGAATTAGGCGAAAATTAAGCGCCAGGGGGACACAAATGACGGATAGCACCGCAAGAAGCGCCGAGGACATGGTCGCCGAGGCCGACACAGGCGCACGAAATGCAGGACAGTTTGCAACAAAGCTGACGTTTGCACTTTGCATCATATGGTCGCTTTTTCAGCTTTATATCGCGTCAAAACTTCCGGGAGTTCTAGCGCAGGCCACAGGTATTGGAATCTTTGCCAATATCGTGGCCCAAGCGCGTTTTGTGCACCTTGCTTTTGCTATCGTTCTGGCAACGCTCGCCTTTCCAATGTTTGGACACCGCAACCGCATTCCACTCTATGACTGGGCATTGGTCATTCTAGGTACAGCGGCTTGCCTTTACCTCGTCGTCTTCCGATTTGAGATCGCGGATCGTCCAGGCTTGTGGACTACCACGGATGTGGTGATGTCCGGCATCGGTATGCTGGTTCTGATGATTGCAGTTTACCGATCTCTCGGACTTCCACTGGTCATAATTGCATCTTTGTTTTTGTGTCTAGCGTTCTTTGGCGGCTACTCCGAATGGATCGGTTCCATCACCAACTACGGCGGGTCATCTTTCACCAAGGCCATGGGCCATTACTGGATGCAGACGGAGGGCGTGTTTGGCGTCGCGTTGGGCGTGTCTACGACAATGATATTTCTCTTCGTTCTATTCGGAGCATTGTTAGAAAAGGCAGGTGGCGGCAACTGGTTCATCAAGGTTGCAATAGCGTTGCTCGGCGCGCTGCGTGGCGGGCCGGCAAAGGCGGCTGTCTTGTCTTCAATGATGACCGGTATGATCTCCGGCTCCTCGATCGCCAACACGGTTACAACCGGTACATTTACCATCCCGCTTATGAAACGCATCGGTTTTGCTCCGGAGAAGGCCGGGGCGGTTGAAGTGGCCTCTTCCACGAACGGTCAGTTAACCCCACCTGTGATGGGTGCTGCTGCGTTCCTTATGGTGGAATATGTCAATATTCCCTACATAGAGGTGGTCAAACACGCATTTTTACCCGCGGTAATTTCTTACATCGCGCTGCTTTACATTGTTCACCTTGAAGCACTTAAACTGCGCCTGGAAGGATTGAAGAAGCCAGGTCGCCACATTGGCGTACTTATGATCCTCATCCTGTTCCTGACCGGTTTCCTGGGCATGGCGGCAATCACTTTCCTCGTGGTGGCCTTCCGCGCCATGTTGGAACCTATGATGCCGGGCGCAACGGTGTATCCAGCACTTATTCTGCTTGGAGCTGCATATCTTGGCTTACTCTACGTGGCGTCCAAGTTTCCCGATATCGAGATCGACGATCCAAATTCAAAAGCGGTGACCGCTCCTAGGCTCACTCCAACGTTCTTGGGTGGCGCTTACTTCGCCTTGCCGATTTTTGTTCTGGTTTGGAACCTGATGGTACGCACAGAGTACCTTGACCGCCTTTCGCCCGCGCTCTCAGCATTTTGGGCGACGATTGCGATGATTATCGTGGCCACAACCCACCGCCCTATCAAGGCAATGTTCCGTGGCGAATCTCAGACCGCAAACGAGCTTGCCGCCGGAATTCGTGATTTTATCGCAGGTCTGGAAAGCGGCGCGCGCAATATGATTGGTATTGGCGTCGCCACAGGTGCTGCTGGTATCATCGTAGGCACCATCTCATTGACTGGCGCACACCAGATCATCGGTCAGGTGATTGAGGTGATCTCTGGCGGTAACTTGATCATCCTGCTTGTTCTGGTGGCAATCTTGTCGCTGATCCTCGGGATGGGACTGCCAACAACGGCTAATTACATCGTCGTGTCGTCATTGATGGCTCCGGTCATCGTCAGCGTTGGTGCGCAATCCGGTCTGATCGTACCCCTGATCGCTGTACATATGTTCGTCTTTTACTTCGGGATTTTGGCCGACGATACGCCGCCCGTCGGGCTTGCCGCTTATGCAGCCGCGGCCATATCTCGTGGGGATCCGATCAAGACAGGCCTGGTTGGATTCAGCTATGACATCCGAACTGCGCTTCTGCCATTCATGTTCATCTTCAACACTGACTTGCTTCTGATTGACGTGAGCGCGGGCAAGGCCGTCGTTGTGTTCTTTGTGTCTTTGATTGCGATGCTGGTCTTTGCCGCAGTTACGCAGGGCTACTTCATAGCAAAGTCCCGAAAATGGGAAGGCGTGCTTCTGCTTGCAGCTGTGTTCATGCTCTTCCGCCCGGACTTCTTCCTCGACCAGTGGCAGGATAAATACACTGTTGTGACAGGACCCGCTGCATTAACCGCGATTGAAGAGCTGCCCACGGGAAGCACTGCGCGCCTGCGCGTTTCTGCTCCTGACTTCGATACCGGGATAGTGGGCACAATCACTCTCAATTACACGCCGGAAGCTGATGGCACAGCTGCCGAGCGACTGGATGCTGTAGGTCTCACCGTGATTGAGCAGGATGGGCTATTGACACTTGATGAGCCATTTCCGGGTACGACCTATTTCGAAAAACTAGGCAATGACTATGATTTCTACGGTGATGAGCCGGCTCAAATTGAAGCGGTGGAAATAGAAAACGAACGCATGGCGAAAGAGATTTTCTGGATACCGGCTTTAATCTTGATCTTGCTAATCGCAGGTCTGCAATCGCCTCGCAAAACCCAACCTGCATTCTAAGGAGCGCGACATGTTCAAGAAAATTCTGGTCGCAGTCGACGTTTCGGTGGCCGAGGACACGTGCAGTGTTTTGGATGCAGCGAAACAACTGACTTCTGGATGGGAGGCAGAGATTCATGCAGTCACGGTTGTTCCCGATGTTGGAATGGCCATTGTGGGATCGTACTTCGAAAAGGGGTTCGAAAACGAAGGGAAAAAAGCCGCGATGGAGCAACTGTCAGCTTCGCTGTCAAGTTCTGGACTTGATGCGAAACCGCATGTCGAAATCGGCAAAGCCTATGATCGGGTGCTTAGTCTTGCATCGTCATTGGAGGTTGACTTGATCCTGATTGGAGCACATCAACCTGAGTTGAGCGACTATCTTTTGGGATCGAATGCCGCGCGTGTTGTTCGTCATTCAAAACAATCGGTTCTCGTATTGCGCAGTTAAGGAAGCGTCACATCCGCGACTGCTTTTGGATGCTCCGTGATCTGCTCATAACCTTTCTCGGTAATGATGAAGCTATCGCCAACCTGCGCGCGAAAATTCTCGACGGAGACGGATCCGTCTACGGCAAAGACCATTCCGGGTTGCAACACAGTTTTGTCACCGGTCACCAGCTGAGGGTCTTCGAGGTAGCTGAAACCCGTGGCACGCCCGCAGCGAAACGGATAGTCATAGCCCGCGCTTTGAATTACTTCCGCATACTCGGCATGAACACTCTCTGCCGTTACCCCGGGGCGCAGCGCCTTTAGCGCAGCTCCTTGACTGGCCACGGCAACCTCATAGACAGCCGTTTGAGCGGCATCCGCCTCGCCAATCCAAAAGGTGCGGTCGAACCCAAGCTTGAAGCGATGAAAGTTCGTCATTCCACAAAAACATAGAAACACGGGCTCGCCCGCGCGCATGATCCTCGTCGTCGCGCGGTGATGAGTTTTGGTGATGGCCTCGCCAGATGCCATGATCTGAAGAAAATGAGTGTTAGGCGACATGTCGGCGTCATCATAATGTGTACGCAAAAGCTCCGCGGCGGCACGAGTACCTGCCTGTGACGCTGACAAGGCCACCTCGTACTCCGGCACATCGTCCCCAATGGCACCCCGGCCAGCTGCCATCATCGCACCGGCCACCTGTCCGGCATGCCGCGCTATCTGAAGCTCCTCATGTGACTTTATCATCCGCATTTTTGATAGCAGCGGAGCTATATCAGTATGCTCTTCCGGAACACATTCATCCACGTACTGGCGAACAATGGCTGGCATCCGTTCCTGTTCGAGACCGATACTTCGACCAACCTTAAGCACAGTTGGCAACTGCTCTCGCCACTCGTCTCCCATTCCGTCATTCCACGCCGCTATGCGATCGACAACAGCGCTTGCGTGGGCTGCATTTTCATCGATCGACGGTGTAATGAGCAGGCTCGTACCATCTCGCTCGACAACCAGGATTGTCGGCCGTCCGAATTCCATGTGGAGATAGTCATAGTAGCCCGAGAGGTAATAGACATTGTCCTCGTCCGTGATAAGCGCGACGTCGAGACTATACTCTGTGAGGCTCTCACAAAATGTCTTCATACGTTTGGCAAAGACCGTCATCCCCGGGAACCGATCTCAGGCAGGCGATCCCGCACCAAGCGCACCCAAAGATCAGCGCCTATTGGCAAAAGCTCGTCATTAAAATCGTAGTCATTTGAATGAAGCGGTTGACCATGTACACCTTGCTCTCCGTTTCCCAGCAAGAAAAAACAGCCCGGTACGGCGGCGGCGAAATGCGCGAAGTCTTCAGAGAAGCTCATTGGTTCTCTGTCTGGAATGGTATCTCGCCCGGCTTCTGCAGCCACTCTTACCACGGCTTTAGTCGGTTCACTTGCATTAATCGTTTCAATGAACTCCGTATTGAAATCACATGTTGCCGAAACCCCATGCGCCTCTGCAATCCCTTTCACAAGGCGATGCATCAGAGCTTCGATTTCAGTTCGGTCCTCCTGGCTTCTAGCACGCACGTCGCCCTTCAACGACGCATAACCGGGGAGCACGTTTCGTTGACCATCGGTCAGAAACTCCGTCACCGACACCACCGCGCCTGCACCGGGTGCGAGCTTGCGCGAAACGATGGTTTGCAGCGCTTGCACCATCTCGGCCCCAATTGTGATGGCATCTCTCCCGGCTTGCGGCATGGAGGCATGGCCACCTTGGCCGGTGATCGATATCTCAAACAAGCTTTCGGATGAACATATCAACCCCGGTCGCGTCGAGACCTGCCCGACCGGCGCACCCGGGAGGTTATGGATCGCATAGACCTCCTCGACTGGAAACCGCTCCAGGACGCCCTCCTTAATCATTGCTTGAGCACCGAGGCCGAGCTCTTCATTGGGCTGAAACAAAAAAACCACGGTGCCGTCGAAGTCTCTTTCTTTCGCCAATCGATCTGCCGCACCTAGCAACATGGTTGTGTGCCCGTCGTGCCCGCAAGCATGCATCACACCAGGGTTTGTAGATACATAGTGGTGCGCGCTCGCCTCAGTTATCGGCAGCGCATCCATATCGGCTCTGAGCCCGATGGCGCGATTACCTTTTCCCGAGCGTAGTATTCCGACAACACCCACGCCCTCATGAACCTCAAGGCCAAGGTCGCGCAAAATACCGGCCACGCGCGCCTTTGTTCGTTCCTCTTGGAAACCAAGCTCGGGTTGACGGTGGAACTCGTGGCGCAAACTTGCGAGCGCTTCCAGGTCAGACAACAAAACGAAAATTCCTTTATGGTTTCAAAGTTCAACTTTTTCACCTTTTGTCATCAACTGCAAAAAGTGTCTCGTGGCCGTCAGTGCGCATTCAAGAGCGCACGCCTGCAAAATGGAGAGATACTATGTCAGTTGCTCGCGTAACGGAAATCATCGCCGCGTCGGAGAAATCCTTTGATGATGCGGTAAAAGTAGGCGTTAAACGCGCCAACAAGACACTGAAAAATGTGACAGGCGCCTGGGTGCAAGATCAGAAAGTAACTGTCGAAAAAGGCAAGATCAGCGAATACCGCGTGATACTGAAAGTCACATTTATTTTGGCAGATTGAATATATATCGCACCGGTTCGGTCACGTCTCAGCGTTTCTCGAAAGCGATTGGTAGGCTGATCGGACCGGTATTGCCACTGTCAGGCAAGTACTCAGGCTCACCGTTCAAACGGATCGATTTGATACGTTGTGACAATAGGCGATAGGCCACAGCCATGTCGTTCTTTGCCACGATCTGTCCTAAGCACACATGCATCCCGCCACCAAAGCCGAAATTCTTGGTGCGCTTTTCCGTAATATCAAATGGGGCGTCATCAAACGTCATCGGATCTGTACCTGCGCTTTCTGACATCAGGTGCAGCGTTGTACCCTTCTTGATCTGAAGACCCTGAAACTCAAAGTCTTCTACCGCTTCGCGTGTCACCCACGTTATCGTCGGACGCACACGCATACACTCATTGGCCGCCGCCATATCGAGATTTGGATTTTCGGCAAGCGTTTCCCACTGCTCCGTATGCTGAAGGAACATCGACATACCCAATCCCAGTTGATTACGCGTGGTATCGACCCCAGCAAACGCCAGCATTACACCCATCGTCAAAAGCTCATCATGGGTAAGAGAATCCTCTCCTTGCGACGCACTGGCAAGGATTGACAGGATGTCATTTCCCGGAGATTTCAACCTCTCCTCGAGAACATCCTCAATGAGTTTATACATTTTCTCGGTCGCCGCCTCGATTTTGGGCAAGCTCTGTTTGTAGGTGACGCCGAGGGCGAGCCCCATATCTGCTGACAGATCAAGGATTTCCTGTGCGGCATCTTCCGGCATACCGATCAGAATCGTGAGAATTCGGCCTGCATAAGGATCCGCGAAATCAGTCATAAAATCGCACTCACCGCGGTCGATAAACGGTTCTATAAGACTGTTGGTCAGTCGTTCAAAGTCAGGCATCAAACCTTTGACGGTCTTTGGTGTGAAGGCCGGGTTTACCAAACGGCGAAGGCGCAAGTGATCGTCACCTTCCGTGACAAGAATGGTCTTGCGCCACCAATCGGCAAAGTGCCCAGCGTTCACACCATTCAATTCGGGCCAAGCATGGCTTCCCTGACGCAACGAAGGATGGATTAGCAGGCGTCCCATCTCAGAGTAACGCAGAATAGCCAGACCATAAGGCGTTCTGGCATACCAACTCAGCGCACGAGCCTCTCGCACCTCAGGTGACCGTATCGAATACTCCGGATTTGCAATATCCAGATAAGGCGCGTGCTCCGGCGGGAGAGTGGTCACTTGCAGCATCAGACCCTCCTTATCTTGCGAACCGGTCATTGGAGACAAAGCCATCTGCGCATGCCGAAGGGCATGCGGTTACAAGAGGACAGGAAGGCCGACAAGTCGGTCCTGATGTGGTAACCGATAGCTTCATCATTTCATCTGTGGCTATGTGGTCTTTTTGACCAGTGCTTGCTGAGAATTTGCTAGAACTAGCCCTCAAGCTGGCATATGCAATATTCCTACTGGGAATTAATGTTTCTCACAAGTGAATTATTTTGTTGCCGCATGTAGATCAATGTGAAGGGTATATTTATCACCACATTGCCTAAAAAAAGGACGCGCCATGAATTATGAGATTTTTGATGCAGGCCGTGTGACGTTGCAGTGCGGCCTCACGCTTCCCGACTGCAAGGTGGCCTACAAAACACATGGCAAACTCGCGACGTCCAAAGACAATGTGATTGTTTTCCCTTCGCGTTATGCGGGAACGCATGACGATCAAACCTACCTGATCGGACCGGGTATGGCACTTGATCCGGAAGAGTATTTCATTGTCTGCATCAACATGCTGGGCAGTGGTTTGTCTTCCTCACCTTCGAATATGGCGCGTCCGCTTTCAGGCCCGGATTTTCCACTGGTAACGCAGTATGACAACGTCTGCCTGCAAGAGCGACTTTTGCGCGAAGTGTTTGGAGTCGAGACTGTCCGCCTTGTCTGTGGCTGGTCAATGGGTGGACAACAGGCGTTTCAATGGGCCTCGCTATTCCCGGATCGGGTTGAGACGATGTCATGCTTTTGTGGTCAGGGCACCACCGCTCCACACACATATGTTTTTCTAGAGGGTGTGAAGCAGGGCATCATCAGCGATCCTGCATGGCAGAATGGTTACTACAAAGAGCAGCCCTGGCGCGGGCTGACAGCCAAGGGACGAATTTGGGCCGGTTGGGCGCTTAGCCGGGAATGGTACCGAGCCAAGATGTGGGAGACGCAGGGGTTCGCCTCGCTCGAAGACTACCTCAAGGGTAATTGGGACGGCATCTATTTCGGTCGTGATGCCAATGATATGCTTTCGCTTATCGCCACTTGGCAGTCCTGCGATCTGGCAAACAATCCTGTGTATAATGGAGATCGTGAAGCCGCCTATGGCGCGATAAAGGCAAAGTCGATCATCCTGCCAGGCCGGACGGACTTCTACTTCCCGGTTGAAGATAACGAGGCCGAGGTTGCAATGATGCCAAACGCGGAATTGCGCGTGATCGAGTCAATCTGGGGTCACTACGCTGGTGGCGGGCGGGTAACCGAAGACACGGCAGTTATAGATCAAGCCTTAAAGGATCTGCTCTCGTGAGCCATCCTGATCTGATCATCGTCGGCGCGGGGAGTTCTGGATGCGCGCTTGCCGAACGTCTATCTCGCGACGGCTCTAAACAGGTGCTGCTGCTTGAGGCAGGGCCGACGGATAATCACATCTTCATCCGCATGCCTGTCGGTGTGGCAAAGGCCATCAGCTCGCCGCGCTGGAACTGGCATTTCGAGACGGTTCCGCAAAAGCATATGAACGACAGGCGCCTGACCACTCCGCGCGGCAAGACGCTTGGCGGGTCATCCTCGATCAACGCGCTGGTCTATATTCGCGGCAATGCCTGGGATTATGACAACTGGGCCAAGATGGGCTGTGAAGGCTGGTCCTACGCGGACGTACTGCCCTACTTTCGGGAGGTTGAGGATAACGAGCTTGGCGAGAACGCCTATCACGGCGGCGACGGGCCGCTTTATGTCGGCAATCCTGAATCGGGCAATGCTGCCTTTGCAGCATTCATTCAGGCCGGTGTGGAACTTGGCCATCCGCACAATCCCGATTTCAACGGCGAGACGCAGGACGGCTTCGGCCCGTTTCAACTCAACATAAGGAACGGTCGTCGGTGGAGCTCGGCCGACGCATTCCTGAAATCTGCTCTTGCGCGACCGAACCTGAATGTGCGGACCAACGCGCAGGTACTCAGCCTTGATACTGAAGGCACACGCGTTTCCGGAATTCGCATCGCAACGACCTTGGGTGTTGAGACACTGCATGCAGGTGCAGTGGTGCTTGCAGCAGGCTCCATATGTACGCCGCATATCATGATGCTTTCGGGTATTGGACCCGCGGATCACTTGCGGTCCAATGGCATAGACGTCGTGGCAGATCGCGCACAGGTCGGTCAGAACCTGCATGACCACCTTGAGGTAAAGGTCAAACATCGTATGACACAGCCGCTATCACTCTGGTCGCATGCGAAATTTCCGAACTACCTTTGGACGGGGCTAAAATACGTTTTGGCGACCCAGGGCGCAGGACGGCAGCAAGGACTCGAGGCAGGAGCGTTTTTCAAGCTTGAGCAAGACGCACCAGCCTGCGACACGCAGTTACATTTCATCAACGCGTTGGCCTTTGATGGTGCGACGGAAGACGATCGCGGCCATGGCTTCGCAATCGACACCACGCAAACCCGGCCTGAAAGCCGAGGGAGCCTGACATTGGCGAGCGCAGATCCGAAAGACGCTCCGTTGGTCGATCCGAACTACCTCGCAGAGGAAAAAGACAGGGTGATGATGCGAGAAGGACTGAAAGTTCTGCGTGAACTATGCAGACAGCCATCTCTGGCAAAGATTACCGGCAAAGAACTTTTGCCTGGCGGTGAGAAGCAAAGTGATGCTGATCTCGATGCACATGTGCGCGCGACCGCGGAGTCGATCTATCACCCGGTTGGAACAGCGCGAATGGGGAGCGATGCCGAGGCTGTGGTCGATGCAAACACGATGGCAGTTCAGGGTATTGAGGGACTTTATGCGGCTGATGCCTCTGTTATGCCGCAACTTATAAGTGGCAATACGAATGCAGCCTCGATCATGATTGGTTGCAAGGGCGCGGATCTTATTGCGAAACATCTCGGCTAATTCAAAGCTTGAACCCAGCCGCGCAATCAAACACTTTGCCGCCTATGGAAAAACGCCAGAAAATTGCTGTCATTGGACTCGGCTCAATGGGTTACGGTGTCGCCCAATCTTGCTTGCGGGCTGGGCATGAAACCTACGGGATAGATGTAGTTCCGGAGCGAGTTGATCAATTTCAAGAAGAAGGCGGCGCAGATGGCAATTTAATCGAAGTCGCCGGTTCACTCGACACCGTGATCGTCGTTGTTCTAAACGCCGCGCAAACGGAAGAAGTCCTGTTTGGTAAGGATGGCGTGGTGTCCGATCTCAAGGCTGGTGCCACCGTGATCGGCTGCGCAACCGTTCCGCCTGAGTTTGCAATCCAGATGGAAAAACGATGCGCCGCGCTCGACATTCATTATCTCGACGCGCCCATCTCTGGCGGTGCGGTGAAGGCCGCCGAAGGCGCGCTTTCAATCATGGCGGCGGGTAGGCCACAGGCATTTGACGCTGCAAAGTTCGCGTTGGATGCTATTTCGGAGACCGTTTTCAGATTGGGTGACAGGGCCGGGCCGGGTTCGGCCATGAAGGCCGTCAATCAGCTGCTCGCTGGCGTTCATATCGCCGCCATGACGGAGGCCCTGACATTCGGAATGACCCAAGGCATCACGCCTGCCAAATTTCTCGAAGTAATCCCACACTGCGCCGGGACCAGCTGGATGTTGGAAAACCGTGCGCCGCATATCGTCGAAGGCGACTATGGCCCCAAAAGCCAGATCAATATCTGGCCCAAGGACCTCGGTATTGTGCTGGAAATCGCGCGCAGTGCTGGCTTTCAGGCGCCGATCACTGAGGCAGCGTTGGCACAATACCGTGCTGCAGCAGACATGGGTTTGGGCCACGAAGATGACGCCGCTATTGCTAAGGTTTACGCCAAACAGGCCGGG
>JBCDDS010000018.1:0-40918 GCA_039180185.1 Pseudomonadota bacterium
CGCCGTTCCAAGATCTCCGATAACTGGAAGGCGTCTTACCGTACCGGGCACGAAATCGTTGCGCCAGCTGCGATGAGCTTACGAATCCAGTTGCCGCTGCGATCTCTGCAATGCTGAGCTGCGTTTCGTTCAGCAAGGCGTGGGCGCGGCTGATCCGAAGATCAAGGTAGTATTGCGCTGGTGTGACGGAGAGGTAACGGCGGAAATGCCGCTCCAACTGACGGCGTGATAGCCCAACCTTCTTTGCTACATCGGCAATTTCGACAGGCTCTTCGATACGATCGTTCATGAATTCGGTGGCCGCAATCAATTGCGCGTTGCGGCTGCCCAGAGCGGCAGCATAAACGGGACGCTGCGGTGCACTTCTGTGCCCTGCGCGACGATGCAGGCACATGTCGGCAACAATCGCCGCCAAGGCGGGTCCGTGATCGCGTTCAATGATCTCTAGCATCATATCGCTCGCAGCCGACCCGCCACCGCAGGTGAGGAGCGAACCATCAATCTCGTAAAGCTGTCCGGTCGGCTCCAAACCAATGAAGATCTCGCGAAACGCAGGCTGATTTTCCCAATGCAAGGTGAAGCGTTTATCTGTCAACAGCCCGGCGCGTGCCAAGGCAAATGCTCCCGTACAAATGCCTCCGATCCGCGCCCCATGCGCTATCTGTCGGGTGATCCAGGTTTGGATTTTAGAAGATGAGGTGGTTGTATCCGGCTCAATACCAGAACAGACGAAAGCCAAAGCCTCTCGAGGCAGATCAGCGAGTTGTGTGTCTGGTGATATGGTTACGCCGCAGGAACAATGCACTGACTGATCATCCTCGGTCATGACAAACCACCGATAAAGCGCCTTGCCCGAGACCTGATTGGCCACGCGTAACGGCTCGATCGCTGAGGTGAAGGCAAGCAGGGTGAGCTTGGGCAGGAGCAGAAAGTAGTAATCCCTAGGCGGCCCGTCATAATCAACAGATAGGCTGGCTGCACCACGGGGAACGAACGTATTCTGATCCATAAGGCGTTCCTACCACTGCATTTTGCGGCAGGCAAAGTCACTTGCTTGGCGTGCTGCGTCCCTTCAATGTGGTTATATAAGATGGAGAGCAACAATGCGGGCATTGCTGCAAAGGGTGAGCGAGGCGCAGGTCTCGGTTGTGGGCGAGGTGGTTGGCCAAACCGGTCACGGGCTTCTGGTGCTGGTTTGCGCCATGCAGGGCGATACTGATCAGGAAGCTCGCGCAATGGCTGCAAAAATCGCGAAACTACGTATTTTTCGCGATGATGCGGGCAAAATGAACAGATCCGTGACAGACATCTCTGGCAGCGCTTTGGTGGTGTCGCAGTTCACTCTTGCCGCTGATACCAGCCGGGGCAACCGTCCTGGCTTTTCCGCGGCCGCACCACCCGAAGTAGGCGAGCGTCTTTATGAAGTATTTGCCAATGCGCTGGCTGAGCAAGGTGTTCCTGTTCAGACGGGTGTCTTCGGGGAGGACATGACGGTCTCGCTAGTAAATGACGGCCCGGTGACGATCTGGCTCGAAAGCTGAAATACCAGTGCAAGTGGTGCAATATGTCGCTCTTTTTCTTTCAACGCATTTTGGTAAATTATCATCATGCCTTATCGCTGGAATGATGAATTAAAAGACGAAGGTAAAACCCGGCAGCTCGCGCTCTGGCCGCATCGGTCTTTGCCGCGCTGGGGGTTTGCTGCCTTTATCCTGATCACTGTTGGTATGATCAGTTTACCACTTTTTTCGGTGTTGGGCACGGCTGTGCTCTGGGGCATGCTGCCATTTCTGCTGATCGCTGTGGCGGCGATATGGTTTGCGCTGGAGGCATCTTACAAATCGGGCACGCTGGAAGAGCAACTGACTATAGATCCTGAATCTGTTGTTTTAAGACGCAGAAACCCACGGGGACCAGTGCAGGAATGGGATTGTCAAAGTTATTGGGCCAAAGTGCAGATGCACGAAACCGGCGGCCCAGTGCCACATTACGTCACCCTGCAAGGCAAGGGTCGTGAGGTCGAGATCGGTGCGTTTTTATCCGAGGATGAACGAAAAGCACTTTATTCGGAGCTTTTGGAGGCTTTCCGGGCGGTCGCCTTGCCGCAACCTCATCCAAGCACCTAACTTTGACAAGCCGAATTGGGCAAAGGTCATCCCTAATTCGTTAGTCCGATTAGTGCGTGGCAGTGCCTGCGACGTTGCAGGCTGGCGACTTATCTTATTTACAAGTCCTTAACTTGGAGGTATTCAGCTTCGGTGATTGTGTTTTTGGGGGAGTTTTAAAGTTGAACAAAATATCAATGACAATTGCCGCGGTGTTGTTTTCGGCAACGTCAGCGGTGGCTACAACTTTCAATCCAATTGTGATTGAAAGTAACGGCAATCGCCCCGGTGCAGGCGGCGATATAACAAGCACTCTGGATTTGGGTGTTATTGCGCCGAATACCGACGTGGGTATAGCTGGTCGTATCGTGACGGCCGTAGACACATGGTCATTCGAAACTTTAACTCCATGGTCAATTTCCTTCGTTGACTTGCCGATTGACGATCAGCAGTTCTTCGATAGCTCGGACATCACGAATCCTGCTGGCAACTTTGCAAGTAATGGTGACACAACCAGCGCCATATTCTCGATCTTCGAAGTCGGGAACGCGACTGCTCTGTTCAGCCAAGAGATTACGGCTACAGATGGCGGCGTCGGAACAGAGAACCTGCTCAATTTCAGCGGTCTTGCTGGTAGCTTCATTCTTGAAATCGACGGACAGCCAGGTAGCCCCGGTGCGACATATGACATTGGCATTTCTTCTGTTCCGCTTCCCGCAGCCGCATGGCTTTTGCTTGCAGGCGTCGGCGGCTTGAGCGTTATGAAGCGTCGTCGGAAAGATTCTTGACGCACTGTTTCAGTTGATACTTTGGAGAAGGCGGCGCGTTGAATGCCGCCTTTTTTATGCGGAAGTTAGATGAAAAGGAGCCTCCTGCTTCATCTAACTGTCGCTTTGGAAATAATCAGCGCATACGATGTGTCGCATGCGTTGCATTTTGCAAAAGATATTTTGCAAGCAGATTGGTCTTCGCCAAATATGAAGCCCATGCACAAACGATGCTAGCCTGCTGCCGTAAGCCGCTCTTTCACCTGCGGGCCAACAGCGCCAAAGTCCATCTGGCCCGTGTATTTCTGCTTCAGCTCGCCCATGACCTTGCCCATGTCGCGAATGGAAGCAGCGCCGGTTTCGGAAATCGCGGTGGCAATTGCCGCCTCAACCTCGTCATTGCCTAGCTGGCGCGGCAGGTAGTCTTCGATGATCGTGATCTCGCCGCGTTCCTGCTCGGCCAGATCAATCCGACCGCCTTCTTCGTATGCGCGAGAGCTTTCCTGCCGCTGCTTTACCATTTTGCCCAGGATGGCAAGGATATCGGCGTCGGTTATGCCATCCTCGTTGCCTTCACCACGCAAACAAATATCCTGATCCTTGATCGCCGCATTGATCAAACGCAGCGTTGCGAGCCGCGCGGTGTCTTTGTCTTTCATGGCTTGTTTCAAGGCGGAGCTTAGAGTGTCTCTCAAACTCATTCGATTCTGGTCCCGAACCATTTCGCAAGCCCGTTGAATAAACCATTAAGTGACAAGGGGCAACCGTTCTGCTGTCTCTCACCTATCGTCCAAAAGAGTGCCGACGTAAGGGAATTTTGCGGTCTTGTGGTACTTGACCCTATGAGACGCGACATCTAGTTTCCCGACAATTTGTCTTTCGGAGATTCTGCACATGCCTGACGCCTCAGATTCACATCCCACCGCATGTCTGGCACTGGCAGATGGCTCGCTCTTTTACGGGCGCGGTTTCGGGGCTGAGGGCGAGGTTTCAGCAGAGCTTTGCTTTAATACCGCCATGACAGGTTATCAGGAGATTATGACCGATCCGAGCTATGCTGGACAGGTTGTCACCTTCACTTTCCCTCATATCGGCAATGTGGGTGTGAACCCCGAGGATGATGAAACCGCTGATCCTGTGGCTGAAGGAATGGTCGTAAAATGGGATCCGACCGAGCCCAGCAACTGGCGGTCCACCGAGCGATTGAATGAGTGGCTAGCACGAAGAGGCAGAGTGGCGATAGGTGGGATAGACACGCGCCGTCTGACCCGAGCAATTCGTCAACAGGGTGCGCCGCATGTGGCGCTTGCCCATAGCGTGGACGGCAAACTTGATGCCGAAGCGCTGGTTCGCAAGGCGCGCGAATTTGCAGGCCTTGAGGGCATGGATTTGGCCAAGCAAGTAAGCTGCGCGCAGTCTTATCGCTGGGATGAGACACGTTGGGCCTGGCCTGACGGCTACGCCAAGCAGGAAAACGCTCAACACAAAGTGGTTGCGATTGATTACGGCGCAAAACGCAACATTCTGAGGTGTCTAGCCAGCGCCGGGTGCGACGTCACTGTCATGCCAGCCACGTCAACGGCAGAAGATGTTTTGGCGCAGAATCCGGACGGTGTATTTTTGTCCAACGGCCCAGGTGACCCCGCAGCCACAGGCGAGTACGCGGTGCCGATGATTCAGGGTGTGCTTGAGCATGACATCCCAGTTTTTGGAATTTGCCTGGGTCACCAGATGCTCGCGCTAGCGCTTGGGGCCAATACGATTAAGATGAACCACGGCCATCATGGTGCCAACCATCCGGTCAAAGAGCTTGAGACCGGCAAGGTCGAGATCACCTCTATGAATCATGGTTTTGCGGTGGATAGCCAAACCCTGCCAGAGGGTGTGGTTGAGACCCATGTGTCACTCTTTGACGGCTCCAATTGTGGCATCCGCATTGAGGACAAACCGGTCTTCTCTGTGCAACATCACCCAGAGGCGAGCCCTGGTCCGCAGGATAGCTTTTATCTTTTTGAACGCTTCGCCGCCTCTATGGCAGCAAAAACCTAAAATTCGAATTATCTCTTCAGATTAACAATTTATTTACTGCTTCTTAACCTTGTTTTCAGAGTTTGATCCTTGTTCAAAGGGCAAGGTTAATTGTTATGGGGATATCGGAACTGCGGCAGATGGGTCCGCAGGGGGCAGAATTCGCACCGGAACCAGGAGCGTTGGACACTGATCTGGTTGGTCGTGGTCTGATCAGCGTGAAAGACGCAGCACTGGCGCGGCATGTGGCCCGCAACTGCGATGCAACAATTGACCGTATTTTACTCGCAGAGAAACTCGTATCCGAAGAAGATATTCTTGAATCTCACGCAAGACTTTTGCGAACTCGGTCGGTTTCCAAAGAAGAAATCGCTGAGCTTCCAGCGATGCAGGTGGAGATCGATCCTAAAACTTTGGTCCGGCTGAGTTTTCTACCAGTCACGGACCGCGATGGCGCACCAGCTTTGCTCACCGGTGATCCAAATGTGGTCGATAAAGCCTTTATGTTTATGCCTGAAGAGTTGAAGTGGTTTCGTGTCCTTGTCGCTCATCGCGACGATGTTCAGTCCCGCATTGCAGAGCTTTGCAAGGACGAATTGGCAAAGACTGCTATTGCGCGCGTGCCACCGCTGGAGAGCTGCAGGACTTGGGCCACGCATCATCGTAAACGTCTGTTTCTAGTGGCGATGTCGCTAGCGATTTTGGCGACGGTTTCAGTGATGTATCCTCTGGCAATCTTGCTTACGCTGGCGATTTGGGCCGCGTTTACCTTGATTGTTACCTCGGTACTCAAAACGACGGCTTTTGTGACTCGATTGGTTGAGGGGCCAACTGCGCTCGAAGCATCTGCAGATACAAAAACGAAAGAACCTTTACCGCGCGTTTCGGTCATCGTGCCACTGTTTCGCGAAACAGAGGTGGCCCACGCACTTATCGCCAGATTGACGCAACTGACCTATCCTAAATGTCTTCTCGATGTGCTTCTGGTGCTTGAGGAAGAAGACGAACTGACCCGGCGTACGCTTGCACAAATCGATCTTCCGTCGTGGATCCGCGTTATTGTGGTGCCTGATGGCCGACCAAGGACGAAGCCGCGGGCGATGAACTATGCTTTGGATTACTGCGACGGTGATATTGTCGGTATCTACGACGCGGAAGATGCCCCTGGCCCCGACCAGATCACATGTATTGCGCGCCGCTTTCAACAGGTGCCCGAGGATGTGGTATGTTTGCAGGGCATACTGGATTACTACAACCCAAGGCAAAACTGGCTAGCGCGTTGTTTTACAATGGAATATGCTGCTTGGTTCCGGATGCTGATGCCGGGCATGTCGCGTTTGGGTTTGGCTATTCCTTTGGGTGGCACGACACTCTTTTTTCGCCGAATAGCGCTTGAGAAGCTTGGCGGTTGGGACGCCCATAATGTCACCGAAGATGCTGATTTGGGCTTTCGTCTGGCTCGGCACGGGTTTCGGACGGAGATGGTCCAAACAGTCACCGATGAGGAAGCAAACTGTAGGCCATGGGCTTGGGTGAAACAGAGGTCGCGCTGGCTCAAGGGTTACATGACCACCTATCTGGTTCATATGAAACGGCCTCGATTGCTTTATCGCCAACTCGGTATGTGGAAGTTTATTGGGTTTCAGGCGCATTTTGTCGCTGCCGTATCGCAAGTTCTTTTGGCACCGTTGCTGCTTTCCTTTTGGTTGGTTTTTCTTGGTTTCACCCATCCTTTGGAAGCGGTGATGCCCTACAGTGCTTTGGTTGGTCTGGCGGCGCTTTTCCTGACTATTGAGGTAATCAATATGACGATATTTGCGACGGCGGTACTGGGACGCAAGCACCGTCATCTGCTACCCTGGGTGCCGACGATGCATTTTTACCTGCCGCTAGGTGCGTTAGCGGCGTACAAAGCGCTTTACGAACTGGTAGTAAATCCGTTCTTCTGGGATAAAACCGCGCATGGCCTATCGCTTGGTACGGTTCCGCCACCGGAACAGCGCAGAGGTGCAGACGGATACTTAACTGACGCTGCTGATTTCCCCTGAATCGAGTTTGAGACGGGTCACGAAAGCCTTGGAAATGTGCGACTTTAGCGCCTCACCTGCAGCTTCGGCGTTACCGTTTTCAATCGCTGTAACGATTGCATCATGTTCCGCTAGCGCATCCTGTGGTCGGCCAACAGCTGCCAAAGTCGTCGTCGCCATCAAGGCCATGGAACGATAGAGAAGGTCGAGCTGCTGCACCAGAAATCTGTTATGTGATGCTAGATGAATTTGTTTGTGAAATCGGCGGTTAGCCTGCGCCATGGCGTCAGGATCGTCGATCCATTTATAGTCCTCAGTCACCATATCACGCAGCACATGTACCTCTTCATCCGTCGCACGCCGCGCGGCTAGATTTGCGGCTAGACCCTCGAGTTCTGCACGAACGATGTAAAGCTCTGCCAACTGGTTGTGATCCAGCGACGCAACGATAAGGCTGCGCCCGTCGCGCGTAAGAAGCGATTGTGTTTCGAGGCGCTGCAGCGCCTCGCGTATAGGTGTGCGTGAAACCCCGAAACGCTCGGCCAGATCGCTTTCTACCAGACGATCACCTGGCTTGAAATCACCCTCTTCAATTGCTTCAAGTACGAGAGCATACGCATCTTTTGTTGGAGCTGGTATTTTGCTATCCCCCTGTGCTGGTGCGTCGCTAAATTGATTTGGCTGCAAATTTGGTATGGTTTTGTATGCAAAAGTATCAACTGCGTGAACCGCCGCGTCAAACATAAACCGAGCAAGGGCGATTAATGTCTGAAGAAACCAAAGAAACAAAAGGATTTGATCATGTCGAAACCTGGGTATTTGATCTCGACAACACGCTCTATCCTCCTCACGTACGGTTGTTTGATCAGATAGAGGAGCGGATGACACAATATGTCATGCGCGAACTGCGCGTGAATCGTGATACTGCGGATAAGTTGCGCGTCGAGTACTGGCATGCACACGGCACCACGTTGGCTGGTCTGATGCAAGAACATGGCATTGACCCTGACCCGTACTTAGAAGATGTGCATGACATCTCCTTTGATCAATTGAAGGCAGATGGAGATCTTGCGGCACGCATTGCCGAATTGCCTGGGCGAAAAATTGTATACACGAACGGCAGTGCCCCTTACGCCGCTCAGGTTGTCGAATGTCGCGGGTTATCGGGACTGTTCTCGGAAATTTACGGTGTAGAGCATGCTGAGTATCATCCCAAACCTCGCCGCGAGGCGTTTGAAGCGATCTTTTCGCGAGACGGTCTAAATCCGAACCGCGCCGCGATGTTTGAGGACGAAGCGCGCAACCTCGCTGAACCTTTTTCGATGGGGTTGCGCACGGTTCATGTCGCCCCAGAGCCCGTTACTGCAGAGTACATCGATCATCATACAGACGACCTCACGGGGTTTCTGAGGCAACTGCTGTGACGCCGTGTCGCTTGGCAGTGCTGTTGTATGTGCTTAGCTAAAAGAAAGAAAAAGGGTCGAAATGAGCGCGTTTGACTGTGATGTCTTGGTCTGCGGTGGTGGGGTCGCCGGATTGTCGGCTGCTGCCCTGTTTGGTCGCGCGGGCTATGACACGGTTTGCGTTGATCCGGAGCCGCCAGTTACAATGAGGAATGCCTCAGGAGCGGATTTACGCACCACGGCGATCTTGCAACCAGCGCAAGCGCTGCTCGAGAAAGCTGGGCTTTGGTCAACACTGTCGAAGGAGGCCTCAGAGCTTCAGATCATGCGCATCATCGATGCTGGCGGCAAGGAGCCTGAGCCACGCGTCGTTAAAGACTTCAACGCTTCTGACATCTCTGAAAACCCCTTTGGCTGGAATGTGCCGAACTGGCATCTGCGCCATGCGCTTGTGAAGCAGTTAGACACAGACACTCACGTAGATTTTCGCCCTGGTACAGCAGCGGAAACACTGTTCACCCGAGAAGGTGAGGCGCGTGTCGGGCTTTCTGATGGGACGCGTCTACGATGCAGGCTCGTCATCGCTGCGGATGGACGCAATTCCTTTATCCGAAAGAGCGCTGGCGTTCGCGTCCGTACGACGCGCTATGGCCAAAAAGCACTGAGCTTTGCTGTCACGCACAGCATACCACACGACAATGTCTCGACTGAAATCCACCGCAGCGGCGGGCCCTTTACGCTAGTGCCATTGCCCGATTACGAGGGTAAGCCGTCATCGGCGGTGGTCTGGATGGAAACAGGAGCAGAGGCCAAACGTCTGGCAGCGCTCGATGAACCAGATTTCGAAGAAGAGATGAACACGCGCTCCTGCGGCGTGCTTGGCTTGCTGAAACTGGCTTCTCGACGCACAGTGTGGCCAATCATCAGCCAACTGGCGGAACGGATGTTTGCACAGCGTGTGGCATTAGTAGCAGAGGCGGCGCACGTGGTGCCTCCGATTGGCGCGCAAGGGCTGAATATGAGTCTTGGCGATTTACATGTGCTCATCGAGCTGGCCAATCGTTCCTATGACGGGTTGGGTAGTGCAGAGATGCTGGCCGCCTATCATCGTGCGCGGTATCGGGAGATTACAACGCGAGTGCAGGGCATTAGTTTGCTCAACAGGACTTCGATGGCGTCTAACCCTCTGTTGCGCGATGCGCGCGCTCTGGGGATCGAGGCGCTATACGCCATGTCGCCGGTGCGCAAAACACTCATGCAATTGGGCCTCGGCGCGCGCGGCTAGGTGCGACCCAAGTCTTTTTCGAAAAGACTTCCGAAAAGTTTTGATGAAAACTTTTTCTGGACTCCGGTGACCGAGTTTTGTTTTAGCCGATGGGGCCGGGGCGGCGTTCTTCGGAGAGCAAAACATTGGCCTCGACATCAGCCACACCGGGAAGCGTCATGATCCGCCGTCGCAGAACGCGCTCAAAGTCTGAGATATCGCGTGCCACCACGCGCAGGCGGTAGTCGTAAAGCCCGAGCACGTGTTCCACAGTTTGCACTTCCGGAATGGCCGAGACGGCGCGTTCAAAGTCCTGCAGGCTCACCCGGCCCTTCGTCGCCAACTTTAGGCCCAGAAAGACGCTGACGCCAAAGCCAAGCTTTTGCTTATTGAGTTCGAGCCGCTGAGTTTTGAGCACGCCCACATCGCGCAACCGCTTGATCCGCCGCCAAGTGGCGGGTTGCGACAAACCAAGCACGCGACCAATCGCGCCGGCGGACTGGGTGGCGTCCTGCACAAGCGCACGGAGGATGGCGCGGTCTGTGGTGTCAAGTTCAATCACAGTGGCAGGACCTCGTCAGATTTGATCCGCGCGACGAGCATCAACGCCTCGATATCCGCGATGTGGGGCAGGGTGAGGATCGCATCGCGATAGATCTCCTGATAATGCGCCATATCTCGCGCAATCACGGAAAGGCGCATGTCGACGCGGCCGAGGAACGTCTGAATTTCGATGACTTCCGGGATGTTTCTCGCATCTTCGGTGAACTCGTCGAAGGCGCGTGGATTGGTCTTGTCGAGTGTGATGCGCAGTGAGACCTCTACCTCGTATCCCAATGTGCGCCAATCTATGACCGCGTGATTGCCTCGCAGCACCCCCGCGCTTGTCATCCTTTCCAATCGTCGCGCACAGGTCGCCGTCGGTACGGAACAAACTTCGGCTAAATCTGCTGTGCGCAGCTCCGGGTCGTGCTGGTATTGTCGTAGAATGCGGCGATCAATGTCATCTAACATGAAAAATCCATTAATTGTTTATTGTACGCATGAAAAATCCGTATACTGGGACAATAAAGTCAATTTCGTAAACTACATACATTATGCAAGCGCCATATTCCACTCAGATAAATCTGGAGGATAAAATGCGCGTATACTATGACCGCGATTGCGACATTAACCTGATCAAAGACAAGAAAGTGGCGATGCTCGGCTATGGTAGCCAGGGTCACGCCCACGTTTTGAACCTGCGTGATAGTGGAGCGAAAAATCTTGCCGTGGCACTCCGTGAGGGTTCCGGAAGTGCCAAGAAGGCCGAGGCAGAAGGGCTGCAAGTAATGGAAATCTCCGAGGCGGCGGCCTGGGCCGATGTGATCATGTTTACCATGCCCGATGAACTTCAAGCTGAAACTTACAACAAGTACGTCAAAGACAATCTGCGCCCTGGTTCGGCGATCGCGTTCGCTCACGGGCTTAACGTGCATTTTGGCCTGATCGAGGCGCCCAAGGACGTCGACGTCATCATGATGGCACCTAAAGGCCCGGGTCACACCGTGCGTGGCGAATACGTTAAAGGCGGCGGCGTGCCGTGTCTTGTGGCGGTTCATAACGACGCCTCAGGCAAGGCGCTGGAGATCGGCCTTTCCTACTGCTCTGCCATCGGCGGAGGCCGTTCTGGTATCATCGAAACCAACTTCCGTGAGGAATGCGAAACCGACCTATTTGGCGAACAGGCAGTTCTGTGTGGCGGTTTGGTCGAACTCATCCGCATGGGCTTTGAGACGCTGGTTGAGGCCGGCTATGCGCCTGAGATGGCCTATTTCGAGTGTCTGCACGAGGTGAAGCTGATCGTCGATCTGATCTATGAAGGCGGCATCGCCAACATGAACTACTCGATTTCCAATACCGCTGAGTATGGCGAGTATGTCTCTGGCCCGCGGGTTCTACCCTATGAACAGACCAAGGCAGAGATGAAACGCATCCTACATGATATCCAGACCGGTAAGTTTGTCCGCGATTTCATGCAGGAAAATGCCGCCGGTCAACCGTTCTTTAAGGGTACGCGGCGCATGAATGACGCGCACCAGATCGAAGAGGTGGGCGAGAAACTCCGCGCGATGATGCCGTGGATTTCTGCAGGCAAGCTTGTGGATCAGGAAAAGAACTGATCTACGCTGAAGTGAAGTCGGAAGGGCGTCCGGCGGGGGCGCCCTTTTTATTGGACCCCCGGATTTTCTATGACTGACATCTCCGCGATCAACTGGCTGAAATTGTTGCTGCTCGGCGCGATCTGGGGGGCGTCATTCATGTTTGTCACCGTCGCTTTGACCGGCGTCGGTCCGCTTACGGTTGTCGCTGCACGGCTCAGCCTCGGGGCACTGTTTCTAGTAGTTTTGACCTTTGCGCTCGGGGCGGGATTACCGCGTGTGACCGGCGAGGGGGCAGGCAAGCTATGGTTTTTTATTCTTGCGATGGGATCGCTCTCAAACGCCGTGCCGTTCTTTTTGCTCACCTGGAGTCAACAGATCGTGGCGTCTGGCTTTGCTGGCGTCTGCATGGCGGTGGTGCCGCTGCTGATTTTGCCGCTGTCGCATATCTTCGTCCCTGGTGAGAGCATGACATTGCGCCGTCTGATCGGGTTTTGTGTTGGCTCAGTTGGGGTCATCGTGCTGATTGGTCCGGGCGCTTTGGCGAGCACCGGTGAGGATTTCGAACTCTTGGCGCGGATTGCCTGCGTTGGGGCGGCCGCATGTTACGCGATTGGCAGTATTTTTACCCGGCTCTGCCCAGAGGTGAACCGCGTTGCCTTGGCGGCGGCGGTTCTGGTCGTGGCGGCCGTGATTTTCACGCCCTATGCGCTTTGGGTTGAGGGGATGCCTGCAGAGCTTAGTGGGCCAAGCCTTTGGGCTCTGCTTTATCTTGGATTGCTGCCCACCGGTGTGGCGCAAATCCTTCTGGTGCAGGTGATCCGTGATGCCGGGCCAGTGTTTCTGAGCCTGGTGAATTATCAAGTACCGATCTGGTCCGTTGTATTGGGCGCAGCCGTATTGAGCGAGACACTGCCGCCAAGCTTGTTGCTCGGGCTGGCCATGATCCTGAGCGGAGTGGTTTTAAGCCAGTTGGGAGCGCTGAGACGGCTTTTTGGCGGCGCGGCATAGAAGCAAATCTGAGCGGTCACACGCCCTAAGTCATCATTTCTTTGGTTGCCGAAAGCGTCACTTCTGGATGGTCGCGTTCGATGCGATCAATGTCCCATTGCAGACGCGTCAGATAGACGATGTCGCCGTCATGATCATGCGCGATATGCTGTTTGTTTGTGTCGGCAAACTTCTCGACCGCCTCTTTCGGCCCATGCGCCCACCGGGCGGAGGTAAACTGTGACGCTTCAAACCGCACCGGCAGCCCGTATTCAAGCTCGATCCGGCTGCCCAGTACTTCAAATTGCAACTGTCCGACTACGCCCACGATAAAGCCTGAGCCAAGAGAGGGCTTGAAAACCTTGGCCGCGCCTTCCTCGGCAAACTGCATCAGCGCCTTCTCAAGATGCTTGGCCTTCAACGGATCACCCGCGCGCACATTCTGCAAAAGCTCGGGCGCAAAAGACGGGATACCCGTGACGCGCAAGGCCTCGCCCTCGGTCAGCGTGTCACCAATGCGCAGCTGTCCATGGTTCGGGATGCCGATGATGTCACCGGCCCAGGCCTCTTCGGCCAATTCCCGATCAGCGGCCAGAAACAACACCGGATTGGACACCGCCATCGGCTTTTTTGACCGCACATGGGTCAGCTTCATTCCACGTTTGAAATGCCCGCTCGCCATGCGCAAAAACGCGACCCGGTCGCGGTGCTTGGGGTCCATATTGGCCTGCACTTTGAAAACAAAACCCGCAACTTTGCTCTCTTCCGGTGCAATCTGGCGTGGTTCGGCCGATTGCGGTTGCGGTTGCGGGCCATAAAGCCCGATGCCCTCCATCAGCTCTTTCACGCCAAAGGAATTTATCGCCGAACCAAACCAAATGGGGGTCATATGCCCCTCAAGCACCGATTGCGGGTTGAGTGCGGGCAGAAGTTCCTTCGCCATCTCCACATCTTCGCGCAGCTTGTCGATCAGTTCTGCGGGCACATGATCGGCCAGTTTTGGATCATCAAGACCATCAATCGCCACTGATTCCGCCACCTTGTTGCGATCAGCACGGTCCATAAGCTCCAGACGGTCATGCAGCATGTCATAACAACCGATAAAATCGCGGCCCTGGCCGATGGGCCAACTGGCAGGCGTCACATCAATGGCGAGCATTTCCTGAATTTCATCGATGATCTCGAATGTATCGCGGCTCTCGCGGTCCATCTTATTGCAAAAGGTCAGGATCGGCAGATCGCGCAGGCGGCACACCTCAAAGAGTTTTTGTGTCTGGCTCTCAACGCCCTTTGCCCCGTCGATGACCATGATTGCGGCATCCACCGCAGTAAGCGTGCGATAGGTATCCTCTGAGAAATCAGAGTGCCCCGGCGTATCAACAAGATTGAACCGCAAATCTTTGAAGTCAAACGACATTGCCGATGCGGAGACGGAAATACCGCGGTCCTTTTCCATCTGCATAAAGTCTGATCGCGTGCGTCGTGCTTCACCCTTAGCCCGTACTTGCCCTGCCATCTGAATGGCGCCGCCATAGAGCAGGAATTTCTCCGTCAGCGTCGTCTTGCCCGCATCAGGGTGCGAGATGATCGCAAAGGTACGCCGCCGGGCAATTTCGGGCGGAAGATCAGGACGGTTTTGAGCGGTATCAGGCATGGGCGGGCGTATAGTGCGGGCGATCTCAAGAGGCAAGATACTGCGCAACCTGCAATCACAAGTAGACGCAAGGGTGCGAATCCTGCATGATAAGAACATAGCATGAACATTTGGGAGAAAAATTATGTCGCTTATGGATATTGCAAATGAACTCGTTGCCGCCTGCCGTTCTGGCGAGGAGGGTGACATGCTGGATCGGCTTTATGCGCCTGATGCGGTTTCGGCTGAAGCGTTCGCCATGGAAGGAACTGGCATGCCGCGCGTGGCTGAGGGGCGTGATGCGATCCATGCCAAGCATGATTGGTGGAATTCGAGCATGGAAATGATTGAAGGCGATATAAGTGATCCGATGCCACATGGTGACGATAAATTCGCAGTGATCTTCAAAATGAAAGCTAAGGAAAAAGCTTCTGGCAATGTCATGGATATGGAAGAGGTTGGTGTCTACACGGTTGCAAACGGGAAAATTGTTCGCGAAGAATTTTTCTACTCCATGTGAGGCGGCATTACTTTTTTGAGGCGTTTTTTAGCAGCTTCGCCATATCAGGCTTCACATGCTGCTCATCAATTTCGAAACGCGCGTGCGACTGATTGCCGTGTTCTGGGGTACTTTTACCTATACTGTTGCCTAAATCCTGCGGCAAGGCTGCACGCGTGCGAGGATCAATCAGCAGAGTTTCAACTGCGATTCCCTCTGCGTAGACAATTTGATGCCGCTCCATAAGCAACTGATAATATTCAACAAAGCCACCTGAATCTTGCACAACCGTATCGCCATCGACCAGGTGTCGTGCGCGCACCAAGACCTCGCTGCGCCCGGCGCCAATTGCATCCGAGCGTTGATAAACAAAAACCCGATGGTCGGGGCTCAAAAGTAAATCTGCTTCGTTATTGAGCGCACCTGCGCGAACCCGAATGGGCGCAAACTCTCCCACAGCGCGCAGCGTGGATTGACCGATCCAGGCAATGGTCTGCGGGCCGTCGTCACGCGTCAGAATAATGTCGCCGGGCTTTAGCGCTTCGATCGGCATCATAGCCCCGGATGCGGTCGTGATCCGCGTGCCGCGCGCTAGCGATGCATAGGCCATCTCGGCAAATTTCTGATGTGCGTTCTCAGAATCTATTCCGACCAAAGCGTAGCCTGTACGCGGCTTTAGCTCCGCAAGGGGCAAGGCGTAAACTTGTAGCACATCACCCTGTGCGTCAACCTCCACAAGAATGATGACTTCCGTTGTTCGGCCATCGCTGGTCATCATGGTCAGGCAGCTATCGATATGCACGGCAGAGCCCGCAGTCCCAAACCGTGTGTCAGGCGATGTTCGCATGCGACCTGCTTCATCCGCAACAAGCGATAGCTTTCCAAGCATCGCACCCACCCTAAGGTCGTAGGTATCGTCTAGATCGAGCTCGGCTGCGAAGGATATCGCGTCACCCAAATTGGCGCCGTTTATTACGGTAAAGTCCCGCGACACATAGACTGGCAGAGAATAGGTCGGATTATCAGCGCCGGTTGTCATTATCGGGTCGCGCCTATTTTACCTTCGCATGCTTGCAAACTGCATAAGCCTAGGATAGCTGCGCAAAACGGTCAACGTCGTGGGGATTTGCTAGCAAGATTTCACCGTTGAGTGCTACATCTGACAAAAAGCTGCTGGGAGGTCATGACATGGATCTGGGAATTAAAGGCAAACGCGGATTGGTCTGCGCCTCGTCGAAGGGGCTAGGTTTGGGTTGTGCCCGAGCCTTGGCAGAGGCCGGTGTTGATCTTGTCATGAATGCACGTGGAGCGGAGGCTCTTGAGGCGGCGGCCGACGCAGTCCGCTCCGATTTTGGCGTGCAGGTTGAGACGATTGCCACCGACGTAACAACTGAGGCTGGTCAAGCAGAGCTTATTGTGGCTGCAGGTGCTGCAGACATTCTAGTCAATAACGCTGGAGGCCCGCCTCCGGGAATGTGGAGCGATTGGGACCGTGATGATTTTATTGCAGCGCTTGACGCCAACATGCTCACTCCGATCGCGCTCATGAAGGCGCTTTTGCCCGGCATGATGGAGCGGGGTTGGGGCAGGGTGGTCAATATTACCTCGGTCAGCGTCAAGGCGCCCGTGCCGGTACTTGGATTGAGCAACTCCGCACGCGCTGGTCTTACTGGCTACGTTGCAGGTACGTCACGCCAGGTTGCCGGAAACGGTGTTATCATCAACAACCTGCAGCCGGGTATTCATGCCACGGATAGGGCCGACGCGCTCGACTCCGCAGTTGTTAATGCACAGGGCATTTCGATGGATGAGGCCCGCGTTCAACGCGCGGCAACGATCCCGGCGGGACGCTATGGCACAATTGAGGAGTTTGGCGCGACATGTGCGTTCCTGTGCAGTCAGCACGCAGGGTTTATTGTGGGTCAAAATATCCTGCTAGATGGTGGGGCAACAAACTCCACAATGTGAGCCTAGGCCGCAGTTTGCCTATTCGGTGATCGCTACTGTTGCAACTTCGATCACGTGTTTGTTTACGATGTGTTTTCCGCTGGTGGTGCGCGCTACATCCTGATAGCCGCGCATCGTTGAATATTGTGGGAATATCCTATGCAAGCCACTGCGATTATTGTGCTTTTTGCCGCTGTTATCATCTTGAGCCTTGCTGTCGCGCCGCGCCGCGCAACGGCTGAAGGCTTTTTCGGGGGCGCGTCGCAAGACGGACGTTCACCTGGACTTTGGGTATTGGTTCTCAGTCAGGTGACAACGTGGATTTTCGCCCGTTCTCTGATGAACTCTGCGATACTGGGCTACTTTTACGGCATCTGGGGCGTTCTGGCCTATGCGGCGTATTACGGCTCCTTTCTGACGGGTGGATATGTTGTCGCTCGGCTACGTGATGCGGACGCAGGCTCGGTCCAGGATTGGCTGCGCGAGAAAATCGGACCAGTCGGCACGGTTTGCTATAATTTCCTGATCGCCTTGCGTTTGTTATCGGAGGTCTTCGCCAACCTGCTGGTCGTCGGTTTGATCTTTGGCGCAGCATTGCCAGAACTTGGTTTTGCCAGAGAGGGATCGATCTTACTGGTCGCATTCTTTGGTTTGGCGTACAGCGCGTGGGGCGGGCTAAGCGCAGCGCTTCGCAGCGACGTGTTGCAGATGCTGGTATTCTTGGCTGTGTTCGTTGTGGCCTTTGTGGCGCTGATTTCATCACCAGGCTTTGACATCGGTGCTGTGCTTACCGCTAAGGGAGCAAGCGGCGCTTGGAACGGTCAAGTTTTGTTGCTGGTGGCCTTGCTTCAGGTTTTTTCCTACCCGATCCATGACCCGGTGATGATGGACCGTGGTTTCCTTGCAGATCGCAAAACCACGCGCGCATCGTTTCTTCACGCGTTTTGGATTTCCTTCCTTTGCATCGTAGGATTTGGCTTTTTCGGGATCGAGGCGGCATTGCGTGGGGCGGAATATGAGGGCGAAATGCTTGGTACGTGGGCGCAGATGTTTCCGGCCTGGGTCTACGTCGCGCTCTTGCTGTCATTGCTGATCTCAGCGCTCAGCACATTGGACTCCGCGCTATCCAGCGCATCGCGCCTCATGGTCGTTGAGCTCGGCCTTGCCCCACATACGCTCACAGGCGGTCGTATTGTCATGGTCATCTTCATGGTCGCTGGTGCGGCTCTGACCCTTTGGGGCAATAAGAGCCTGTTTGATGCGGTGGCTGTCAGTGGCACAGCGAGCCTTTTTCTGACGCCGGTTCTGATTGCTGGATTGGTGCTTGGCTGGCGCGTGCCGGTTTGGTCTTATCTGGTGAGTTTTGCCGCCGCGATCTCAGGGGCTTTTGCCTATTTCGCCCAAAACTGGCCTTGGGTCGCGGCGATCTTGCCGGAGGGTCATAAATACGAAAAGCTGCTGGTAATTTGCATTGTCGTGCTGATTGTTGGGTTCGCCGCTGTTATTACAGGCGCGCGCAAGTCCCACGCCGAACAACGCGCCTAAATCGCGCAGTTGGCAGGCAATCCTACTGGTTTTTTGCGTCATTCGACGCAAATCATTACGATAAGTCCTTCCAACCGGGCGCGCTTGGCCTTAGATACGGTGGACGAAAACCCGCAGGGCCGTGATCCGGCCCCGGAGTAGGGAGAGAGAGACATTATGCTGAACAATATCGGCTTGCCCGGCATCCTTCTGATCGCTGTCGTGGTGCTCGTACTTTTCGGACGCGGCAAAATCTCGTCACTGATGGGCGAAGTTGGCAAAGGCATCACATCCTTCAAGAAGGGTGTCGCAGAAGGCGGCAAAGAGATTGAAGAGGCGCAGGACGCCGCAGAGACTGCCAAGGACGTAACGCCCGAAGACGGCAAAGACAAAGCCTGAGCCTGAATCATGTTCGATCTTGGCTGGACCGAACTTATGGTGATCGGCGTTGTTGCGCTGATCGTCGTAGGACCCAAGGATTTGCCAGGCATGTTTCGTGCCGTGGGCAAATTTGTCGGCAAGGCCAAGCAAATGGCGCGGGAATTCAGCCGCGCCATGAACGACGCCGCAGATGATGCTGGCGTCAGCGACGTCACCAAATCGATCAAGGCGGCGACCAACCCAGTTGGTGCGGCAATGGATGAGGTGAAGAAGTCGACCGAGAGCTTCACCTCTAGTACTTTGGCAGGACATCCGCCGAAACGCGCGGAGTTCGACGAAGACCGTCAAGAGATGGCCGACAAGATCCGCAAGAAGTCGGCAAGTGATGCCGAGAAGCGGATCGCTGCAGAAAAAGCAGCGGCTGCAAAGGAAGCTAAAAAGCCTGCTGCGAAAAAGCCGACCGCAAAGAAAACAGCCGCCAAAAAGCCTGCAACCAAGACAACCACGGCGAAAAAACCTGCGGCGAAGAAGTCTGCGGTAAAAGCAACAACATCCAAGTCAACTGCGACTAAGACAGCCGCGAAAAAGTCCACCGCGAAGAAACCTGCAACTAAGAAAACGGCCGCCAATTCGTCGACAGGTGACACCGCATGAGCACGCAAGACAACAGCGATGAAATGGAGGAAAGCTCCGCACCGCTGATCGAGCATCTGGCGGAGTTGCGCACGCGGTTGATCCGCTCCGTCATCGCCTTTGTAATCGGTATCGTCGTGGCCTTTGCGGTGGCTGAGCCGATCCTTCAGTTCCTATTGGCCCCAATTGAAGAAACCCTGCGACAGCTCGGCGATCCATCCCCGACGTTGCAGTATACGTCGCCGCAGGAATATCTGTTCACGCTGTTCCGCATTTCCATGGTGTTCGGCTTTATTCTGGCGTTCCCAGTGATCGCGCATCAGATGTGGCGATTTGTGGCACCGGGGCTCTACAAGAACGAAAAGGCGGCGTTTCTTCCCTTTATTATTGCCTCTCCGGTAATGTTTTTGGCGGGGGCCGCTTTCGCACAGTTCGTCGTGACACCTCTGGCGATGGCCTTTTTCCTTGGTTTTGCGGATGTAAGCTCGATTTTTGCGAACCTACTTTCGGGCGTGGTTTCTGAAGTCGAAACTGTAACCGATCCGAACTTACCAGCCGTGCCCGACAATTTCGGCGCAGTCGTACCGGAAACAGAAGAAGGCATTCGCGTGACCTTCTTCGGCAAGGTCAACGAGTCGCTCGACATAACGCTGAAATTCATTATGGCCTTCGGAATTTGCTTCCAGCTACCAGTACTGCTTACGCTGATGGGAAAGGCCGGACTGGTGAGCTCCGTTGGTCTTGGCAGCGTGCGCAAATACGCCATGGTTGGCATTCTCGTTCTAGCTGCGCTGGTCACGCCTCCCGATGTCATCACACAGCTGATCCTGTTCACTGTTGTCTACGGCCTCTACGAGGTCTCGATCCTTTTGGTCAAACGCGTGGAAAATATCCGCGAGGCCAAGCTGCGCGAAGAGGGCGTTTGGTTTGAGGATGACGACGAAGACGATGAGGGTGATCTCCTGGAAGAGAACGCCGTGGCTGACAAGGACAAGCCGTGAGTGATCCGTTAGACCGGATCGCTGCCGCCCTGGAACGGATGAGCCCGGCCCCGATGCAGGCCCCGGATTTCGATGCCTCAGAGGCGTTTGTCTGGCATGTGGAGCCGGACCGGCTTGAGGCCGTGCCAGAGGTCAACCGGGTCGATATGGACCTCCTGGTTGGTATCGATCGATCCCGTGACACGCTTTTGCAGAACACTGTGCAATTCGCAAAAGGCCTACCGGCCAATAACGCATTGCTTTGGGGCGCGCGGGGCATGGGAAAATCGTCTCTGGTGAAGGCCGTGCACGCGCGGGTCGTTGCTGATCATCCAAACCTCAAGATCGTTGAACTGCAGCGCGAAGATCTGCCTAGTGTCGGGCGGCTCCTCAATGTGTTGAGAGGCAGTGAAGCAAGGTTTTTGCTGTTTTGCGATGATCTGAGCTTTAGCCATGATGACCAGCACTACAAATCGCTCAAGGCCGTGCTTGATGGCGGCATTGAGGGGCGGCCAGACAATGTGGTTTTCTATGCCACTTCTAACCGTCGCCATCTGATGCCCCGCGATATGATCGAAAATGAACGCTCCAGCGCGATCAACCCGAGCGAGGCCGTGGAAGAGAAAGTGTCTCTTTCGGACCGTTTTGGCCTGTGGCTCGGCTTTCATCCTTGTTCACAGGATGAATATCTCGCCATGATCGAGGGGTATTGTGTAGCAAGCAACTTGAAGATCGAAGCAGAAACACTCAGAGCGGAAGCGATTGAGTGGCAGGCCACACGCGGTGCACGGTCAGGTAGGGTCGCCTGGCAGTTCTTTGTTGATCTGGCCGGACGACACGGAGCGAAAATTTAGAAACGCCTAATCCCAAACGCCAGTTAATTTACAGTTCAATTTTATCTTGTGGCGATTGATGGGAACATCCGCGTTATAAGTGCGATCAGGAAAGCCGTGCTTATACCAAAAGTTAGAAGCCCCGTGATCGATGCAAAAGTCGCGAATATTCTGAGCCTTTCCCCCAAAATCAAATCCCCGTACCCTAAGGTCGTGTAAGTGACTGTTGCGAAATAAAAGCTTGTGGAGAAATCCTCAAACGCGTTCAAAATGGAAAGACATGCCGCCCAAGACCAGATCTGAATGGTGTGTGCCGCGACAATTACCAATAAACCAAAGCTTAAGACGATAGCGATCTTTCGCGTTGTCCGTTCCGGGTTCAGTTTATCCACGAGCTTTGGCAACAGAGAGACACCGTAGGCTATGGCGGCAACATGGATCAAAGCGCAGGCAGTCATAAGAACTGTCCCAAGAAAAATTTGAAACAACACGCCTTTCGGCCTTTCTCTTGTGGTTAATCGCGAAATATCAGCATACACCTTTGGTAATTGCAATTCTGGCGGGGACAAAACGATGTTTGCGCAAAACTCATTGTTACTGGGCGTCTGGTGCGGGATGTTTATTTTCGTGGCATCTTTTGCCGCCGCACAAGATCAAACGCCACGTCCAGCCAAGGTTTTTACGGTCAAGGAAGTCGAAAAAGACTTACAAAGAAATTATCCAGCTGTGGTTTTGCCATCTGCAGAAGTTGAACTGTCATTTCGCGTTAGCGGTCGCGTGATTGAATTGCCCGTGCGTGCAGCAACGGATGTGGAAGCCGGACAGCTGATCGCGGCTCTCGATCCAAGGGATTTTGAAACACAGGTTGCACAGCTTGAAAGCCAGATCGACCAAGCAGAGGCGCAGCTGGATGCTCTTAGAGCTGGGGCGAGGGCCGAAGAGATTGCCTCACTTGAAGCAGCTGTGGCATCAGCCGAAGCGCAACTCGACCAAGCAAAAGACGAAGAACAGCGCACGCGCACCCTTGTTGAACGTGGCGTTTCTGCTGCGGCTCAGCTTGAACAAGTCGAGGCGGCGCTAAGGGTTGCTGAAGCAAACTTGAAAACGCAACAGGAGCAATTGCGGATTGGACTTGCAGGAGGGCGCGCAGAAGATATCGCAGCGTCAGAAGCGGCTATTCGAGGCCTGCGAGCACAGTTAAAAGTAGCGCAAGACAATCTTGAAGATGCTACGCTGGAAGCACCTTTTACGGGAGTTATCGCACGTCGCGATATTGAGAATTTTACTAATATTCAGGCAGGTCAGAGCATTGTACTGCTACAGGCACTTTCAGTTGTACATCTCGCCTTTGATGTGCCGGGTCCTGACGTCACGGCGCTTACATCGGCAGGGCGCGATAAAATTGTGAACACGGTCACGTTTGACGCATTGCCCGGAGAAGTCTTTGACAGTGAGGTGGTTGAGTTTTCCGTCCAAGCAGATTCTGCGACACAGACTTATCAGGGACGTGTTGCGGTAACTGTTCCGGAAGACGCCGTCATATTGCCAGGCATGGTTGGGCGCGTGATTGCGACGGCGCCAGGTCAAAACAAAGCAATGACGATTCCTTTAACAGCGGTGGCCGCAAAGTCAGACGGAAGCACTTTCGTGTTTGTGCTTGGCGAAGACAATGCAGTCTCCGAGCAGTCAGTAGAGTTAGGTGAAGCAACCGGAGACAGCGTCGCTGTGGTGAGCGGAGTGGAGCCGGGTGACACTATTATATCTGCCGGTGTGAACCAGCTGATCGAAGGTATGATCGTGCGGCCAATTACCAAAGTCGGAGGCTGAACCCTTGGATCTTGCGAAGTTCGCAATCGAAAAACGGGTCATTTCGGCCGTAATGACGCTTCTTATCCTGCTTGGCGGGTATGTTTCTTACACCAAGTTGCCGCGTTTTGAGGACCCGGAATTCGTCATTCGACAAGCAGAGATTGTGACGCCTTATCCTGGTGCCAGCGCTGAGGAGGTCGCAGAAGAAGTCACTGAAGTCATCGAAAACGCTGTGCAACAATTGTCTGGCATCGACGAAGTTCGCTCTGTTTCTTCGCCAGGTTTGAGCCGCGTTTCCGCCGAATTCACTATTGCCGCTACGCCCGGACATCCCGAGTTGAATGAGAAGTTCACTCAGCTTCGAGCAAAGATAAGGGATGCTCAGGGAGATTTACCGCCAAATGCTTTGAAAACGCAGGTTTTGGATGATTTTGGAGATGTGTTTGCGGTCTACTTTGCAGTTGTTGGAGACGGGTATTCGATAAGTGAGCTTTACGAGTACGCCAAAGACTTACAGCGCGCGTTGGTCACGGTCGAAGGCGTTTCCAAAGTTGTTCTCAACGGTGTTCAGGACGAAATCATCTACGTGGAATACTCGCCCGCTCGCGTCATAGCGCTCGGTTTGGCACCCGAACAGATTGCAGAAATTTTGTCAGGGCAGAACCTTGTGACACCTGCAGGATCAATAAAGGCCGGAGAGACCCGGCTGCAGGTGCGTCCGCAGGTGGCGATTGCGTCAACAGAAGCTATTGGTCAGCTGCTTATTACAGACGCACAGACCGGCCGTTCTTATCGTTTGTCCGACATCGCAACGATCACGCGTGGTTTGAAGGATCCGGCAACTCACCTGCTTTATCGTGACGGTCAACCAGCCATTGGACTTGGCGTATCCAACACGCTTGGCGGCAACGTTGTTGAGATGGGTGAGGCTGTAAAAGCACGCATGGACGCGCTTATGTCAGAGCGACCCATCGGCATCGATGTTTTAGCAATCTCGGATCAGTCGGTCACGGTTAAGGAATCCGTAAGGGACTTTGTACTCAACGTTATCGTCGCTCTGGTGATCGTGGTGGGAACACTGCTCGTCTTTATGGGGCTCCGATCCGGAATTTTGATGGGGGGCATATTGCTCGTTACAGTGGCGGGCACTTTGATCGGCATGCTTTTGTATGGGCTCGATATGCAACGTATATCGCTCGGAGCGCTGATCATAGCCCTCGGCATGCTTGTTGATAACGCAATTGTTGTCGTAGAAGGCACGCTTGTGCGCGTGCAACGCGGTGAGGATGCAGGAGAAGCTTCGCGTGCTGTAGTAGCTCAGACGTCTTGGCCCTTGCTCGGTGGCACAATCGTGGGCTTGCTGGCTTTCTCTCCTATTGGTCTCTCGCCAGATAATACCGGTGAATACGCCGGAAGTCTTTTTTGGACCATTTCAATTGCGTTGCTGTTTTCCTGGCTCGTCGCTATTTGGCTGACGCCGTACTACTGCACACTTTTGCTAAAAGGTGGCAAGGCTGTTGAAAAGGAAGAGAACGTGATTTTGCGCGTTTATCGTTCCATCCTGACCAAGGCCATCCAAATGCGCTTTGTCACAGTCGGTGTTGTCGTGGCTTTGTTTGCCTCCGCCATGGCAATGCTTAGCAGTGTTCCCCCAGGCTTCTTTCCGCCCTCGACGCGGGCGCAGTTTGTGATTGACTACACACTACCTGAAGGCACCGATATCGCGCGAACGCAGGCGGATATACTGGAGATTGAAAACTATGTTCTCGGCCTAGAGGGCGTGATTGGCACAAACACTTCCATCGGCAGCGGGCACCTTCGTTTCATGCTAATTTATGAAGGTGAGAATGAGAATTCAGCATATGGTCAAATCCTCGTGGATGTGGAGAACTTTGATCTTATAGACGAGATCCGACCCGGTCTTCAGAATTGGCTAGATACGGAATATCCCGAAGCTATTTCGAAAGTCTGGAAATTCGTACTCGGTCCGGCTGGTGGTTCGAAAATCGAAGCAAGGTTCTTTGGACCGGACGCGGTCCAGTTGCGCGAACTTTCAAAGCAAACAAAACGAATTCTGTCGGATGCTGGGGCCATCGCAATCAAGGATAACTGGCGCGAACAAATTCAGGTGGTTCGACCTGTAATCAACGATGAAAGCGCTAGACGTCTCGGTTTAACGCAGGGCGACATCTCTACTGCCATAAACAATCACCTCTCAGGCGCAAATCTCGGTGTATATAGAGAGGGCGATGAACTTCGAAACATCGTGATGCGACCGTTTGAGGTGGACCGGGATGACGTTGCCCAGCTGCGCGACGTTCAGGTCTACAGTCAAATCGCTGGCGGGTACATTCCTATCGGGCAAGTCGTGGATCGCTTTGACTTGGTGTTTGAGGCAGGCAATCTACGCCGTATCGACCGACAACTGGCAATTACAGTTCAAGCTGACAACGCACCTGATGTTCTATCCGGTGATCTCTTCAATGCTGTTCGCGGCCCTATCGAAGATATCGAGTTGCCGCCCGGTTACTCGCTTGTATGGAAGGGAGAATTCGGGAACTCACAAGACGCGAATGCTGGGCTTGCAAAGACGATGCCCATTGGGTTTGGCGCAATGATCATTGTCGTCGTATTCCTTTTCAACGCCGTAAAGCAGCCTTTAATCATTTGGCTAACAGTTCCATTGGCTTTGATAGGTGTGATCTGGGGATTAGCCAGCACACAGACCCCGCTTGAGTTCATGGCGATCCTCGGCGTGCTGTCATTGACCGGGATGCTGATCAAGAATGCAATCGTTTTGGTGGACGAAACTGATGCTCAGATCGCAGATGGTAAAGCGCGATTACAGGCTGTGATTGATAGCGCTGTCAGCCGTGTGCGACCTGTGTCGCTAGGGGTGCTGACAACTGTTCTTGGTGTCATGCCGCTTCTTTGGGATCCGTTCTTCAAGTCGCTTGCGGTTGTGATCATCTTCGGTTTGAGTTTCGCAACCGTTTTAACGTTGCTTATTGTACCAACTCTTTATGCATTGTTTTTCCGTATTAAAGCCGATGAAGTTTAGGCGGTAGCTTCGGCATGTTTGAGTTGAGTGGCGGCTGAATTCTGCGCGCTCGTGATGCTCTCACTCACTTGTGAACGCCTATGCGATGCGTCTCACCTAGTCGTGACACCTTCGTGATTTCGTAGATTGTATAGCTGATCTGTGGGACTTTATCCGGCGTCATCATGCGCCAGTGCACAGGGAGTACTTTTATGAGATTTCTGCTTCGGACAGCCTTTGTAGCTGCTGCGTCTTTGGGGGCGATGACCGCCGCCGCCAAGGCAACCACTTTGGAAATAACCGTGACTCATAACGGTGAAACACCATTGTTCATCACGCCGCTTTACACTGCCTTTCATAATGGCGGTTTTGATGCATTCGATGTTGGTAGGCCAGCTTCCGCTGGGTTGGAGCTTCTCGCGGAAACCGGTATGTTTGGCGGACCGGGCAGTATTGCCGCAGAACGCTCTGCAGCAACGGCCTTTCCTAACAGCCAAGGCATACCGGTTCTAGGTGCAGCCGGCCCTGGCCCGATCTTTTCGCCAAATATAGGCCCGGGAACATTCGGCGGTGATACGGGTACGGCAACCATTATTATAGACGACCCAACGGAGAACCGCTTCTTCACCTTTTTGGCTATGATTTTGCCGTCGAATGACACCTTCATCGGAGAAGACGATCCTTTGGCACATGAAGTGTTTGATGCGGCTGGCAACTTTCTTGGCCCGATTGACATTAACGTCAGCGGATTGAATATCTTCGATGCTGGGACGGAGGCCAATGATCCTTCTGCAGAGGGTGGAGCGGCCTTCGTTTTGAACGCAGATATCTCTGCGGGTGGCCCAGGAGAGGGCAACGTTCAGCAAGGTTTGGACCTCAACGCTTTCGCGGGTGTCGGTCTTGCACCACCTCCAGACCCGACCAATCAGATCGGCACGTTGGATGGTTTCATCGACTTCACGTCTGACCCGGCGAACTTTAATCTTTTAACGATCTCTATCAGAGAGATTGCGCCTGTTCCTTTGCCAGCATCAGGGCTTCTGCTGCTCGCAGGTTTAGGCGGCCTTACGGTCCTGCGGCGTCGGTGTAAGCGCGCCTGACAATAGAGCTTTAGAATTTAAAGACCGCGTGACGCAAGTTGCGCGGTCTTTGCTGTTGGAAACGAAAGTGAGTTCCAATCCCGCCTAATTCAGATAGGGGATTGGGTCTACGCTATCGAACCCTTCGCGCACTTCGAAATGTACAGCTGCTGTGCCATCTTTGCGTATCTCGGCGAGTTTGCTGCCGCGGCTGATATTATCGCCCTTTTCAACCGCTACGTTGCCGACATTTGAATAAACCGTCAGAACGTTATCGCTGTGTTTCATGACAATGATTGGGACACCGTTGGTATCTTCGGTAATAGCAGCCACTGTGCCGGAATCCGCAGCAACAACTGCAGTTCCTGGTGCAGCGGCGATATCAATTCCATCATTCTTTCCCTTGGAATACTCGCGAATAATCTCGCCTTTAACCGGAAACACCATACGTGCTCCGGTGTTGCGTTCCGCGCTTTGCGAACCAAGATCAGGCGCGGCTTCGACCACGACTGGCTCGGCTGCTGCGATGGTTTCTTCGTTTGGCAGTGGCTCACTCGAGCTTGGGGGAAGCGGTGTCGGCGTGCCTTGTCCCGGCGCTTCGGTTTCAAGTGTTGTGGTTTGAACGACTTGGGTTGAAGTCTCTGGCAAAGCTACTGGGATCAGCAAATACTGCCCCTCTGTTACGGAGAAATCTGCCCCTAAGCCATTCCAGTCGGCGAGCGCTCTGGGTGTCACTTTGTAGAGGCGCGCTATCGTGAATGCGGTTTCGCCGCGCTCCACGCGATGGCGAATGGGTTCTACACCAGATTGTGCGACACTGGATCGTGGATCAACGGACTGCGAATTCTCCGCGTCTTCGATGGCTGAACCCGCTAGCGCGGTAATGTCCACATCTCCTGGCGTGATTGGTCCTCCTGCTGGCTCTGAGACGCGACCTGGCAAGGCGAGAACCGCACCTTCGAGTAACCGGTCTTCTGCGCTGCGGCCATTAAAGGCGGCGAGCGCGTCGGCATCGGTGCCAATACGTTGCGCAACGCTGGCAACGGTATCGCCCCGTTGCGCGACGGCCACCTGGTAGTTGGGGTAGGAGATTATGCCTCTAGCATCTGGTGCGGGACGTTCTGCGCTTACGTTTTGAACCGCAGCAGACGTGCCAGGCCCTGTGCCACGCAGGTCAAAATCGAGCGGTTGTGAGCAGCCCGCAATACATACGATAGACACCAAGCCAAGGCGTCTCATTACAATGGGATAAGAGAATGCCATCTCGATTCTGTCCTCACTTACCGCCTCTTATTGCTGAGGCTTTTTAAAGCTCAATGACCGACGATCCTACGGACTCCGGTCACCTCTCACCTATTCATCTGATCCCATACCTTCAATCAAAGGTACGAAACGAACCGGTGTAAGCTCATCATATTCAAAGCCCGCCTCGGTTTTTGTTACTCTTATGAGGCTTTGAACCGTGTCTGACTGCCCGACCGGTAGAACCATAATACCGCCGTTTTTCAATTGCGCCAAGAGCGGGCCGGGCGGGTCCTCTGCTGCGGCGGTGACAAGTATACGATCAAAGGGCGCCTGATCTGGTAAGCCAAAGCTACCATCGGCCGTAATCGCCGTTATGTTGGTTAGGTTCAAATCAGCGAAAATGACACTTGCCTCAGCGACAAGTCCTTTGTGACGATCCACAGTGTAGACACGGCGTGCAAGTTGGCTCAGAATCGCTGCTTGATAGCCAGACCCGGTGCCCACCTCCAACACTTTGTCGCGCGCTGATACCTTCAAAGCTTGCGTCATTAAGCCGACCACTGAGGGCTGCGAAATAGTCTGACCACATGCGATTGGCAGAGGCATGTCCTCATAGGCGCGCTCTGCAAAGTGACCGCGTACAAATGGGCCTCGGTCGATCTTTTCCATGGCGCTTAACACGCGTTTATCGGTTACCCCACGAGAGCGTAACGCAAACAAAAATTGCATCTTGCGTTGCGCTATGTCGTCTTCGTCATGCATCAGACGGCGTATCGATCGCTTTTAGAGGCTCGAGCAAGTCATGCGCGGTGAGATCGGCCCGCATAGGTGTGATTGATGTGTAACCTTCAAGATTGTAATAGGTGTCTGTTCCAGATTTCGTCGTGGTTTGTTGCCCATAGCCTTGGATCCAAAGAAACCGTCTACCAGAAGGTGATTTCGTTGGGGCCACGCTGAAACAACCGTCAGCTCTGTATCCTTGGCCGCATACGCGCATTCCCAACACTTCTGACGCCGGAACGGGAGGAAAGTTAACATTGTAGAAAACGCGATAGTCTTCGCCTTCCCAAATGCCACGGTCCAATAGGGTTTTGACCGTCTTCAATCCGTGTTTCGTCGCGGCATCAAACTTATCGTCCAGATCGCGGTTTCGCGGACCATAGTACTGACTGAGCGCTATCGAGCGGATGCCTTGCAAGGCACCCTCCATAGCCGCGCCGATCGTACCGGAGTATGCGGCATTCTCACCGGAATTATTGCCGCGGTTCACACCAGATAGGATAAGGTCCGGAGGTGCATCTTTCATGACGTCATTTACGGCGGCAATCACACAGTCTGCTGGGCTTCCGCTTACGGCAAATCGTCTTTCCGCCTGTTCAACGATCATCATTGGTTGGGTGAATGATATGCAATGCGCCACGCCGGACTGTTCAAAGGCTGGTGCAACGGTCCAAACTTGATCGTCGCCTCCGGCAAGTTGCACAGCAATATCGTGCATCACACGAAGGCCTGGTGCATCAATACCATCATCATTCGTTATCAGAATCCGCAATGCTCTGCTCCTGCCCGTGCGATGCGTGTTGGTTCCGTCTTGCTCTTGATTTTGTCTAAACCTGCAGAAGCGCCTGAGCAAGCGCCGCTGTGAAACGCAATCTATATCAAATCGCGCAGCAGCTTTTTTGCCTCAAAAATCGGGTGGGGCAGGGTGGTTCGATCTTCACCGGGGTAAAATCGCGCCCGTGTATGCGTGCTCATGGGACCCGGGTTTAGAATATGAACCTTGGGGCCGATTTTCTCTGATTCAGCCTGCCAGCTGCGCACCAGTGCTATCTGCGCGGCTTTGGTCGCCCCGTAATTGCCAAAGAACTTCTCGCCTGCGCGTTGATCGTCAAAAAATACCGCCTGGCTGTCGTCGCGCAGCAAGGGGGCCACAAAGGTGATCAGCCGCGCCAAAGCGGTGACGTTGATATTGATCGCCTTCACGAAATCCTTGACCTCCATATTGGCGGCAGGGCCCAGAGGCGCAGCGTGGATCGCCGTATGAGCCCAAAGATCGACGCTGCCCCACCTGTCATAGATTGAACGGCATAACTGCGCCATCGCATCCTGTTTGGAGATGTCCATGGGAGCCAGTGTGGCCTCTCCTCCATTGGACTGAATGCGGTCGTCGAGCTCTTCCAGCGCGCCTGTGGTTCTGGCTACGGCAACAACGTGATGTGTCGCGCTCAGTTCTAGTGCCAAAGCCGCACCCAAACCGCGCGAAGCACCAGTGACGAGGGCCAGTTTTGTGGAGCGATCAGTCATGGGCGCCCAAATCTCACTCTGTGCACGTTATTTCAAGCGCTATTGCTTGACTTTACTGCGCGCGCAGCGAAAAAGAGCGTCGAGTTTAGAGAAAAGGGGACAGCACCATGGGTGAAACTGTTTTGAGTAGAGCGCTGATCGGTCATGATGGCATGATCAAAAAACTGGGCCTTGTGCTAGCTGGCTCAATCATCGTTGCTATCGCCGCGCAGTTCAGCATCGGCTGGCCAGTGCCAATGTCTTTGCAGGGCCTGGCAGTGCTAATCATCGGTTTCACCTATGGCTCCAAGCTGGCCTCGGCCACGCTAGTAACCTATCTGGCATACGGTGCGATGGGTCTTCCCGTGTTCTCAAATGGTCGCGCGCTTGAGGCACTGGCCGGACCGCAGTCTTGGACGGCCGGGTTTCTTTATGGCTTTGTCATGATGGCGTTCATCGCTGGTCTGGCGGCTGATCGTGGCTTGACCCGCAATGTACTTGCAATGAGCCTGGTTGGAATCGTTGCGTCGCTGCTGCTTTACGTGCCCGGTTTGCTTTGGCCAGCTTTGCTGTTGGGGGTCGAGTGGGCCGACCTCTGGACCAAATGGATGTTGCCATTCTTGTTGGGCGACACAATCAAAGCTGTGGTAGCAGCAATGATCGTCTGGGGTGGTTGGAAAGCTGTCACAAATCGCAGCGCTTAATCGTCTTTAAATTGTATTTTAAACGCCGGCTTTCGAAGCCGGCGTTTTCTTTTGGGTTCTTTAATGCTTTTCCCCAAGTCATTAAAAAATGGGTAATTTGAGAAAAAATCTACAACCAATCAATGCTCGTTTAAGTTACTTTCAGATTTTTTATTACTTTCCTTAGTTGTGACACAATCGATCTCATTAAACGCGACTAAGTTGTGTTTTTGCTAATGCAAAGCTCGACAGATTGAAGAGTGTAAGGAGCAACAGGTGACTGAGATTCTAAGAGTGCATTGGTGCCTAAAGCAGAGTGATTTTCTGAAATGCGAAGACGGCGCTGTCACCGTCGATTGGGTCGTTTTGACTGCTTTGATTGTTGGTTTGATTGCGGTCGCATTTGCTGGTGTAGAGGGTGGTGTGGTCGCTCTAACGCAAGAGATATCCAACTATCTGACCGGTCTTCTTTAGGTTAAGCCTGAGCCAGGCATTCAAGTATTACTCGGCCGCCTTGAGCTCGAAACCCTTCTCAACCATATCCTTGGGTTCAATCGGGTAATCGCCGGTGAAGACCGCATCGTAGTAGGCCGGAGCATTGGGGTCACGGCCATCAGGCACGCCTACAGCGCGATAGAGGCCGTCGATCGATACGAATTTGAGGGAATCCACGCCCAGATAATCGCGCATTTCATCCTCGGACATCTTCGCCGCCAGAAGCTCATCACGCGTGGGCATGTCAACACCAAAGAAGCACGGCCAGATCGTGGGCGGGCTGGCAATGCGGAAATGCACCTCTGCTGCACCCGCCTCAAGGATCATTTCCTTGATCTTGCGCGAAGTCGTGCCGCGCACAACGCTGTCATCCACCAGGATAACGCGTTTGCCCTGCATAATATATCGATTCACGTTCAATTTCAGGCGCACACCCATGTTGCGGATTTGCTCCGTTGGCTCGATGAAAGTACGACCGACATATTGGTTGCGCACAATACCCATCTCAAATGGAATACCGCTTTCCTGGCTAAAACCGATGGCGGCCGGTGTGCCACTGTCAGGTACAGGACAGACCATGTCGGCCTCAACAGGTGCTTCGCGAGCAAGCTCTTTGCCAATGTTGCGGCGCACCTCGTAGACAGATTTGCCATCGATGACGGAGTCTGGTCGGCTGAAATAGACATATTCAAAGATACAAGGTCGGGGCGCGACAGGTTCAAAAGGATGGTAGCTCTGAATGCGTTGATGGCTGTCGATCACCACCATTTCGCCTGGTTCGATTTCGCGGATGAATTCTGCTCCGATGATGTCGAGCGCGCAGGTCTCAGAGGTCAGTACATGTGACTCCCCAAGCTTGCCCAGAACCAGTGGACGAATACCAAGTGCGTCTCGTACGCCGATAAGTTTGGACCGCGTCATCGCTACGACGGAAAATGCACCTTCGACCTGCCGTAACGCCTCTTTCATGCGATCAGGGATCGTGCGTCCCATGGAGCGCGCCATCAGATGTATGATGCATTCGCTGTCCGAAGAGCTTTGGAAGATGGAACCGCGTTGAATAAGGTCACGGCGCAGGGAGTTCGCGTTGGTCAGATTACCGTTATGCGCAATCGCTGCGCCACCCATGGAAAACTCGCCAAAGAATGGCTGCACATCGCGTATCGCAGTATTACCCTTAGTACCCGCGGTGGAGTAGCGGACATGGCCCACACCCAGAGAGCCGGGCAGCATAGAGATAGTCTCTTTGCTGGTGAAATTATCGCGGACATAGCCAAACCGTCGAACCGAATTGAACCCGTTTTCAGAGTCGTGAGTGACAATGCCACCTGCTTCTTGTCCACGGTGCTGCAGAGCATGCAGACCTAGGGTCACGAAATTGGCGTCATCTTTCACACCAATTATGCCGAAAAGTCCGCACTCTTCCTTGAGTTTCCCTTCTTCGTCAGAATCGCCGATATATTCCGGCTCTATTCCCGACGTATCAGGCGTGTTGGCGGGGGGCATATTTGTCTCGGACAATGGGCAGCTCCGAATCCCGTGGCGCTTGAGCCCACTAAATAGGATGTCTTGAGCTATATGTCACGAAGCTATCGTTGGGGAATTTACGTGATTGCGCTGCATTTTGCATGAATGCAGGACTCTTACGCATGACGCAGGGTTCTTATGCCGCTTTGTTCATGATTTGACGCAAAACAAGCTGCGCCTCATGAGACTTGAGAGTCAAAGCCGCTGTCTTACCGAATGCGTGAACTGCTTTTCCAAGAGATGGAAAGAGGTCAAGCAATTCTCGTCTCTGTTCTGCTTCAACGCCGCTAAGAGCCAGACTCGAAAGAAAAAAGCTTTCGCACAACGCACCATTAGCGCTCACAACTTCGTGCTGGTCGAACATCAAATGAAAGTAGCGGATGCGACCACCGGGCCGCATATCTATGCCAGGCAGTCCGCACATGTGTTTTGCTGCAACGAGAACCGCTGGTTCACCAAAGTGCAACTCTACATCAGGTCCATCGATTAACACTCTGTGTTCTTGAGATAATGTGAGTTCGTTGCTGTTCCCAATAGTACCTGCAGCAAACACGATAGGTGCATACGGACCTTCAGCGTCGACTTGCGCGTGACCTACCCATTGTACCGGCTTAAAACCGTTTCCGTTTGTCCAGATGCGGTCGCCTTTTGAAATGTACTCAACTTGGCGCAATCCATTTTCAGTCAAAAGCTGGGTACCTTCGCCGAAACAGGTGATGAAACTGGCGTACTCAGCATCTCCAAGGTTTGATCCTCCAGTTTTGATGTAGTTTACACCGTCCACCAAGGGCGTGTCCGTTGCAAAGCCCCAAACATCGCCAGTTATCCCGTTCTGTGAAAAAACCGTCGCTGTGATGGTTGGGCCAGTCGGATCGCCGTTCTCGTCAAGCGCTTGAAGAAAAATTAGTGATTCTGATTCCACAGGCGTGCCATCAGCGACAATGCCGCCACCGTCGCTAACGACGTGCCCACCTGTGTCGTCATCATCGAAGACGTTAGGATCGCCGCCTGTATCATCGATGCTGACGGTTGTTCCGCCTCCGGACGAGTACTCAAAAATGGTGCCGTCTGGTGTGTCGGAGTTGTTAATTATCGGATTGCCGACGATCGCGGCGCTGGGACTGGACAGCACTAGAAGGCTGCTTGCGTCAAAGGCGAAGAAAGACTGTGTAACCATCGAGCTTTAAATAGGAGGAAGCTCGAGTTTTCAGAATTCAATTAACTGTTAGAAAGCGCGTGATTATTCGTGTGTTAGGCAGGAGTCTGCCCCATCAACGAAATGTCGTGGATTTCCGCGCAAACTGTTTCCGTATAAAGAACAGACTGTTCTTATTGCGGCGCGTCACAAGCGCTGATCAACTCTTCGAATTTCTCGGTGACCCACGCCAAGGCCTTTTGTGGCTCGCCATCCTCCACACTACCTGTGAGTTGTGCAAATACGCGTGCGGAGCGGCTATCGTCAATGATCTCAAACTCTTGCGATGCGCCAACGGTTTCGTAAACAAAATAAGCAATAGCAACCAGCAGGATACCGCGCGCTACCCCGAAGAGGAAACCTGCGCCCTGATCTAAACCACCGAGAGCAGAGCGTTGAATGGCGGACGAAAAGAGCGGCGTGATGAGAGACGTCACCACAAGTGTAAGTGCAAAAACGGCTGCAGCTGCTGCGAGCATGCTCAATGCACAGGTTTCAGCGAGAAAATCGCCAGCGACAGGGATTTCTTTAACAAGAGGTTCGACTTGCGGAGCAAACATAAATGCAAGGATTGCTGCGACAATCCAGCCGCCAATAGCCAAAACCTCCCGAACAAACCCACGCGAATAAGCAAGCAAAGCAGACAGCACAATTACGAGGGCAACGATGCCGTCGATGATAGTTAGGTCTTCCATGTGACTGTCCTGCTCTTTTTTGCGCGTTACCCTGCGCCGAAGAATTCGCCTACAAACGATGCGAGATCCGCAAAAAGGCTTCTCTCAATATCCTTGGTTTCGCCCGGTTTTCCGCCAGACGGAATTATTGCAGATGTGAAACCAAGTTTTTTGGCCTCTTTCAACCTGTTTTCGGTTTGTGACGCCCTTCTAAGCGCGCCAGAGAGGCTTATTTCGCCAAAAAGAACACACTTTGACGATAAACTGACATCTTCTCTGGCTGACAACAAAGCGGCGGCGACTGCCAAGTCTGCGGCCGGTTCAGAGATTTTTATCCCGCCTGCGACGTTCAAATATACATCTAAACCTGCAAAAGGAATGCCGCATCGGGCCTCCAAAACGGCCAAAATCATTGCAAGACGTGCGCTATCCCACCCGACCACAGCGCGTCGTGGCTGCGCATGCGGTGTGGGCGCTACCAGCGCCTGCATTTCTACTAAAAGCGGGCGCGTGCCTTCGATCCCGGCAAAGACTACAGAACCGGGCGCAGGCTCTCCACGCTCTGACAAAAACAGAGCGGACGGGTTTTCAACTTCGGCAAGGCCTTTGCCGGTCATTTCAAACACACCAATTTCGTCGGCTGGACCAAAGCGGTTTTTTACGGCGCGCAAAATACGGAATTGATGCCCGCGCTCACCTTCGAAATAAAGCACTGTATCGACCATATGCTCGACCACGCGAGGTCCGGCAATTTGTCCCTCTTTAGTGACGTGTCCAACAAGGATGACAGAGCATCCCTTGCGTTTTGCGAAAGTGGTTAGTTCGTGCGCTGCTGCACGCACTTGCGCAACCGACCCAGGCGCGCTTTCAACCGTATCAACCCACATCGTCTGAATTGAATCGATGATTACCAGGTTGGGTGCTGTGTTTTCCAATGTGGTCAGGATATCGCGAATCGATGTTGCGGTCGCCACTTGCAAAGGCGCGTCTGACAATTCAAGGCGCGCGGCGCGCATACGCACCTGCGCGCCAGCTTCTTCGCCGGAGATATAGATCGTCGAGAGGCCGGAGGAAGAAAATCGAGCCGCGGCCTGCAGCAGAAGGGTTGATTTCCCTATGCCTGGATCACCGCCCACCAAAACCGCTGACCCTGGTACCAATCCACCGCCTAGGACGCGATCCAATTCGGCAATGCCCGACAGTGTTCTGAGCGGCGGTGCATCTGCGGCAGATAAATCGCCCAGAGCGACAGTATTGCCGCGTTTAGAACCTAGTGATTTGGACGAAGGTCCAGTTGAAAGCGGCGCTTCTTCGACAATCGTGTTCCAGGCGCCGCAAGCTTCGCAGCGCCCGGACCATTTAGTGTGATTTGCACCGCATTCGGTACAATAGAAACTGGCGGTTTTTCCCATAGCATGGTGATGCCTTATGCTTTGGGCAGGGTCAAACCCTTCGCTACCGCTTAGGTGATATCAGTTATTCCGCTGCGCGATGCGGCATGTCCACGATCGAACCGTCGAGTTTTGCAACGTACTCGTATCCGAGTTCCGGAAGGACTTCTCGCAACTCCTCGCGCAGACCGTTGAGCTGCAAAGCAGCAGAAGCTTCTTTGTCATCAACGTGATCTGACCATTTCTTCAACTCCTGCGTCACCAGTTTGGCACGGCCTAGTTGCTTATTAAAACGGATCAGTTCGTGTTCGCGTTGGCGCAAGAAATCACGTGCACGGTTAACTTTGTCCTCGGAATAGGTTGCAGCCATGTCGCGGGTGATATGAGACATTTGTGCGGCCACTTCCATAATCTCAGGCTCGAGCATCTCAAGGTCGGGATGTTCGCGCATATACATGATGCGTTCACGGACAGAGTCATACTCTGCGTCGGCGGTGAACATTCCGCCACGGTCAGCGGCGTGTGTGATCGCATAGGCTTGCGCGACATCGTTCATGCTCATCTGAAAACGCCGGTGCGAATTTTCGAGGACCATGATGCGACTGTTGGCAGGTAGATAAAAGCACAGCAGCACCATAAGTGCTGTGACACCGATCTGTAGGGCCATTCCAGCGTTTGCTATCGAAGTTGCACCAAAGCTGGCTTGAATCTGTAGCCATGGTAGAACGCCGAAGACAGCTAAAAGCGTGACACCTGCTAAAATGAGTGCTGACACTGCAAATGTCAGCATACCGAGCCATTGCAATGCAATCTTAGCGGTTGCGGTATATGATTTAATCGTATTCATCTTCGCTTCCCCCTGAAGCAAACAGACCTTCATTTGGTCTTGTCTTTATGTAAGCACGCGCGCCTTCGTTAGGAGGATGGGGAAATTCAATTATTTTTGTACCCATGTAATAGTTTATTTTTTAATTTAAAAACAAATGTTTACGACACTTAATTCAGATTTTATTGCGTCTAGAAACCAATCAAGAATGCTATTTCATTTTAGAAAGTTCACGCATGCGCGCCGCGTCGTTACCACGCGTCGCTGGAAATCTGGACGTGCTGTGACAGGAAAGTATCGCACAGGGGAAAATTCTACGTATAGCTGAGTGTGACAAAAGTGGCATGTTTCGCTTTGCGTTAAAGCGTTGTAGGATATCTCACAAATCGCGAAACAAAGACCTTAACAAGGCGCATTGTATGGCTCGAGCAGGGTTTACACAGGCAATTGTGGTTTCAGCGGCGCTTTTGGCCGCTGCAAGTGACGCGTCCGCGCAAGACGTCACGATGTCGGGCACAATTGACGGCTCATCTTTCTTTCCTTCTGGTCCGTTCCAATTCAATTTCACAGAAGTGGTTATCACGGTAACCGACGTGACTAGTTTCGTAGCGCAGGTCACAAGTTCAATGGTTGGTCCAGTTTCGACTTCAACCCAGCTGGTCTTGTTCGACGTCGGTACTGTTGATCCTACGAGCGCGGCGACGTTTTTCTCCAATATTCTGGGTCTTGTCGCTCCGGACACGCCTATTACAGCGGCGGATGTCCCCACACTGTCCGAAGACACATTTACACTCGTTGTTCTCGCGGCAGCTGCTGGTGACACAGGTGATTTCGTCCTTGGTTTGACTGGTGCGGTGTTTGGCGTTGTGGTTGGCCCCGGGGCGGACCTTTTGTTCGAAGATCTTCAATCTGTTGCCGGTTCCCTTACACGTATAGTGACCCGGATTTCCGGAGATAACATTTTCGAGCAAGTTCGCGACGGGTTTGAGGCCCGGAAACGCCAGCAAAGCCTGCAATTTTCTGCACGTGCCTCGGGCGAGGAGCCAGAGACCGTTTTCTCCACACGAGGTGGGCAGCTGGTTCATGGTGTGTACACGTGGGGTGAAATTGTGGGCGTTTTGGCGCGACAGGACAATTTGCGGCGGTTTGACAGTACGGGTATTCAGTTTGGGGCGGATTTTGCAGTATCACCAAACGTGGTCGTTGGTCTTGCGTTGGGCTACAACACAGTCAACGGAAGCACGCCGCTTTCGGCCATTGATGGCGATTTTTACTATGCGCAGCCCTATGTCGGTTTGCAGTTCGATAAATGGACAAGTGAACTCTCGTTTACCTATGGCGAGACAGATTATGACCAATCTTCAATCGTGGGCCCTGGCACCGCGGATGGAGATGTCTGGTCCACGCATCTTTCTGTGGCGCGAGATTTCAACATAACCGAGCGTATGCGGTTGTCTCCTCAGGCGACGTTCCATTATGGCGAGGAAAGTCTATCTGCGGAGAGCGGTGTCATCGCGGGCGCAACCAGCCAGACGGTCGATTTTGGTGAGTTCACTTTGGGAGCGCGCGCCACGCAGCAACATAAATCTGGCTTCACCTATTTCGGCTTACATGCCGATTATGTGTTTTCGGATGCGCCACAGGTTATCGGAAGCAGTGGATTTGATACCGAAGGCCTCAGCGGGCGGGTTGAGGTTGGCGGCGGCTTCGCCATTGGACGCCGCGGGCAGATCACGCTTGGCACAGAATTTGGAGGGATCGGCGCCTCGCTCAACGAGTATTCTGCGGAGCTGAGCGCGTCATTCGCGTTCTGATTTACGCTGTGTGGCCCATCCGATGATAATCGATGCCACGATACACGCAGTGAAAAGGTAGAGGCCCCAGGCGGTTTCGATCCGGCCCACGCCGATATCTTTGAAAATCACAATGTAAAGCGCGATGAGAAAGACATCCGCCATAGCGAGCTTGCCGAGGAATTGTAGGGCTGGCAGCGTTTTCCGCCGCAGCATTCCAAAGTGAATGAGCGCGAGGCCGATGGTTTTGGTGTAGGGCGCGAAGAGGGCGAAGAAGGTGACGGCGAGAGCAAGAAACACATCAGAGTCCCAAAGCGACTGAAGCCCGGTGATCACCGAGATTTCGCTAAGCCCAAAAAGCGGGAGCAGTCCCGCGCGCATCAGCGGGGCGAACCAAGCGATGGGAAAGAGGATAAGCAAGGTGAGGTTAAGATATTTGAGCATTAGCGTCGTCTGTTTGTCGGGTGAGAGGTAAACGCCCGAACAGAGGTGCGCAAGTTGGAGGAGTGTTTAAGCAATAAATCAGCGCGGATTCAAGGCGAGGCCGTCGCCTTGAATCGAGCGGGTTTTTAACCAAATCGACGAGATAACTCAGTCGCGCCTGAGATTACCCTGAGTTCAGACCCACGCAGTCTTATGGGTGACGCCTTAAGCGCAGCGCAGACCTATTCTAGGTCCGACGCGTCACCATACCGCCCAAACCCAAAGCCGTAAGCATCAAGAGTAATCCTGCCGGTAATGGCACAACACTCGGCGGGGCTACTACAGGCGCAATTCCGCTAACCTTGAGTTCGAAGTCCGGACCACCTGGAATAATGGGAAGAAAGAGATCTTCCATTTCAACATTGAACATCCCGCCACCGAGATCATCGAAAAGCATCGCATCCAAGCCTGGCAACATGTTGTTGAACGGTTGCGGCGGGTTTATCGAACTGTCCGAGAAGTACGTCAGTGGTCCACCAAAGGTGGTGCCTATATTTGCAATGAAAAAACCAAATACACTACCCAGATTTGATGCAATCGAGGCGGCCGAAACGGACGCGGTTTGCCCGTTTGATATTCCGCTTGAAAATACCACGGTTCGGGTATTGGGATTTGCGATCGAATAAAGTCCGATCTCGATATCCCCTGAGTTGTTTATTGATCCGCTGGAAAACAACACTTCAAAATCTACCGTAGCGGCCGTAGTCATCCATACGGAGTCATCATCATCGCTCAAAACTGCTGCACTCGCAGGAGCAGCGAAAAGTAAAACCACCACCGCCAGCAAACTGGCGCCAAATCTCTCAAACATTAAGTGTCCCCCCAACTTTTCAGCCACTTAAAATGCAACGTTGATATGTGTTTGCAACTGATGTTTTATTTAAACACAAGCACTTACGGTAACAGAAATGTGATTTTAGTCAAGGAAACCGGAATTCGTGCGCTGAACTGACAGTATCGGTGTCCCCTTTATCAGTGCGTGTGTTTCGCTGCGAAACGGTCGTTCAAGCTGCTTTCAAAACGCGAACGCGCCCAAAATTTACTTTGTAAATTTGGAGAATTGCTAGTCACTAGTAGAATGCACGCTATGACAATCAGGATTGTCGGTTCGAGCATCTTTTGCACGGATTTTGTGAAATCTAATCGCTGTTTCTCGGAAGATTTTGACGATAGAAAGAGATCCCAGAATCAAGCATCTACTAAACTAGCGCACCGCTTCAATCGGCCCTTCGGCCGACCC
>JBCDDS010000019.1:0-39404 GCA_039180185.1 Pseudomonadota bacterium
ATAGTCGATATGGGCCATTTTAACGCGTTCTCCCCAAGGCATAGCTTTGCCAGAGGTGGCACCCATGTTAAGCCGTGTCAACGTCACGAATCTGTTAAGTTGACCACCCAGGGAATAGCCAATGCCAACAACTCAAGAGCCTAAACTCATTTCCGGCAACGCCAATCTTCCGCTGGCCGAGAAGATAGCCCGGCGAATGTCGATGCATCGTGGCTCAAATCTGGGGCTGGTCGAAACCCGCGTTGAACGTTTCAATGATGGTGAGATTTTTGTCGAAGTCTTCCAGAACGTTCGCGGCGAGGATATGTTCATTATTCAACCGACCTCCAATCCGGCCAACGACAATCTGATGGAATTGCTGATCATGTCCGACGCGCTGCGCCGGTCGTCGGCGCGCCGGATCACCGCTGTTATCCCTTATTTCGGTTACGCGCGGCAGGACAGGCGCACGAAAGCGCGCACGCCGATTTCGGCGAAACTGGTGGCCAACATGATCGTCGAAGCGGGTATTGAACGGGTCCTTACGATGGATTTGCACGCGGCACAGATCCAAGGCTTCTTCGACATACCGGTGGACAACCTTTATGCCTCGCCCGTCTTCGCGCTCGATATTATGCAGCAGTTCGATAATCGGATCGGCGATGTGATGATCGTTTCACCAGATGTGGGCGGTGTGGCACGGGCCCGAGAGCTAGCCAAGCGGATCAATGCGCCGCTCGCCATCGTGGACAAGCGCCGTGAGAAACCTGGCGAAGTGGCGGAAATGACAATCATCGGCGAAGTGACCGACAAAATCTGCATTATCGTTGATGACATGTGCGACACCGCTGGAACGCTGTGCAAAGCGGCGCAGGTTATTTTGGACAATGGTGCGAAGGAGGTCCATGCCTATACAACCCATGGCGTCATGTCCGGCCCGGCGGTTGAGCGTGTCACGGGTTCGGTTCTTAAAAGTATGGTCATTACTGACACGATCCAGCCGTCCGACGATGTGTCCAAAGCATCCAATATCCGGATTATCCCGACCGCTCCCGTTTTTGCGCAGGCAATCCACAACATCTGGAACGGCACATCGGTGTCTTCGCTTTTTGAAACTCCCTCGCTTGAACCAATTTATGCGGGACAGTTCGGAACTTAAGCTTACTCGTGCTGCTTGGATTCGAGGAATTTCTGTGAAAGCTTTCTACGCTAAGTCATGTGTTCGCGCTGCGGCGCCATTCGAATCTAGACTGCCGAGTGAAAACTTCTTTGCCGCGCTTAGACTGAAGAATCCAGCGCGCTTCACCGAAACAACTGAAACGCTAAAACCCATTCTTAGAAAATGGACTGAAACAGGAGCTCTCTAAACGGCTCTCTATAAACTGATACTTTCGGATTGGAGAGACACGTGAGACTTCTTGCTATGGCTTATAGCCTAATTTGCTATTTTGTTGGCGTATCGGCATTGATCGCGCTCATACTTTTTATCGGGGATTTGCTGCTTCCGGTCATAATCAACAGCGCATCACCGGTGTCGCCGGAGCTTCCTGTTTTTGGCGCCCTAATTGCAAACACTGTGCTGATCATGCTCTGGGGGCTGCAGCACAGCATTATGGCTGATACGCGTTTCAAAGCGATATGGACACGGTTTGTTCCTCCGGCTATTGAGCGCAGCACTTTCTTGCTGTTTGTGGCGCTGGCGACTGTCATACTAGTCGCTCTATGGTCCCCGATCCCGATCATACTCTGGGATGTCTCAGATTCAGTGCTCGGCACGGTGCTGCTTGCTGGCTTTTTCTTCGGCTGGGGCATCGTACTGTTCGCTAGTTTTCTGATTAATCACTTTCAACTTTTTGGGTTGGAGCAGGCCTATCGCCTGTTAACGCAAACCCAATCCAAGAAAGCGATCTTTGTGACCCCATTTCTCTATCGTCTGGTGCGTCATCCGATGATGACTGGCGTTTTAATCTCGCTCTGGTGCGCGCCGACGATGTCGGTTGGCAGGTTATTGTTTAATGCCGTGATGACCACATACATCGTCCTTGGCACAAGACATGAGGAAGAAACGCTGATTGCTGATCTTGGAGAAGAATATGAAGCGTATCGTGAAACAACACCGATGTTGGTACCGAAATTCGCAGGAAATAGACCGTCGTTGGTCGACACCTCCATAAACTGAACACGCAAAATCACTGCAGCTCTGTAACTAGTGTTGCAGGGCGGCAAACATATTTGTGGTCAATGCTTCACGACATTGAACCCTTCTTCCTGCAATGGAGCAGTAAAGTGTTTAGAAAAACGACGAAATTGTCGCTCGTTCGGCGCGAATGCATGTTCACCGCTCGCATTGCGTTCGCGCAGTCTTTTGAGACAAATCTCTTCCGACACGTCAAGAAAGTGAAGCTGGTGAGAAGCATTCGCGTTTGTAAATATTTCCCGCATCCAGTTGCGCACCTCAATCGTGTTTGCCGGAAAATCCAGCACAACTGAAACACCCGCTTGCAGCAGCGAAATGACAAGCGGGCCCATCACGTTTCGCAGCCTTGCCGAGCATCGAACATAGTCCGCGCCGGAAACCAATTCGTCGCCAAACAAAGCGGCCAACCAATCGTCTTCCGCAATTAGAACCGTTCCTGGACGTGAAACGAGTTCAGCAGACAATGTGGTTTTTCCCGAGGCTATTTTACCGCACACCATGTGGAGCGTAACTTCATCGTCGGTCATCCGCGCTTGCCACCCAATTCCAGAGCTCAGTAGAGCTCCCAATCATCCTCATGGACCACCGGTCCTATCGCAATCCAACTGACACGAGCGCGGGCGACACGGGTATCTCCCCAAGTTTTGAACACAACCTCAAATCCTTTTTCCGTGATTGTGTCCGCGGTAACGTCTGCACGAGCGTTGTTGGCGCTGTCCATGTCCCACATCGATAGGCTGACCTGCACAGACGGTGGTGCCTTGAACGGCTCCTTAAACACAACAGCTTTCCGACGTTCTCTTGGACCTTGGCCAGTCCACATATCACCGCCGTCCTCATAATCTGAGAATAGCGCATTCTCGCCCTGCGCAATGCCAATCGTTTGATTTACAAGGTATTTCATCGTCTCAACACACGCTATCCGAGCGATGTAATAGAGATTTTAGGCGAAAATGCGAAGCAAAAATGGAAAAGGCCCGCCTGAGCGAGCCTTATGCGCCATAAATCACCGATAGCCCTAATTGGCGCTGAGCCCGATTTCGTCACCCATCGCCACCATATCGGCCAAAAGCTTGGCTGCTTCGTCCACAGGACCAGGTTCGTTCTGATACGCATCCTGTGCCTTGGTTAAACGTTCTTGAGCGTCCGCGACCATAGCTTTGAAAGCATCAGCGGACATTTCATCGCGCGGCACAGCATTTTCGGCCAAAACTGAGATAGAGCTCGCGTTGATCTCAGCGAAACCACCTGTAACGACGTACTCCTTATCGCCATCCTTACCCGAAACGCGCAGAACACCCGGGCGCAGCGTTGTGATGAGCGGTGCGTGGTCTGGCATCGCTGTCATGTCACCCTCTGCGCCCGGAATCTGCACCTGTGTGGCCTCAAGGGAGGCCAGCAGCCTTTCCGGGCTTACAAGATCGAATTGAACCGTATCGGCCATCAGAGCGTCTCCTTAGGCAGCTTCCGCCGCCATTTTCTCGGCTTTGGCCTTCACTTCGTCAATGCCACCGACCATATAGAAAGCGCCCTCCGGTAGGTGGTCATATTCACCAGCAACAACCGCTTTGAACGAAGCGATGGTTTCTTCCAAAGGCACCTGAACACCGTCAGATCCGGTGAAGACCTTGGCCACATCAAACGGCTGGCTCAGGAAGCGCTGAATCTTACGCGCTCGGGCAACAGTGAGTTTGTCCTCTTCAGAGAGCTCGTCCATGCCGAGGATGGCGATGATGTCCTGTAGCGACTTGTAGCGTTGCAGAATACCCTGCACTTCACGCGCCACCTGATAGTGTTCCTCACCTACAATCGCCGGGTCCATCAGGCGGGACGTTGAATCGAGCGGGTCGACCGCCGGATAAATGCCGAGCTCTGAAATCGCACGAGACAAAACAGTCGTCGCGTCAAGGTGCGCGAACGAAGTCGCAGGCGCCGGATCTGTAAGGTCATCCGCTGGGACATAGACCGCTTGCACAGATGTAATCGATCCGGCTTTTGTGGATGTAATCCGCTCCTGCATCGCGCCCATGTCCGTAGCGAGTGTTGGCTGGTAGCCCACAGCGGAAGGAATACGGCCAAGCAGAGCCGAACACTCAGATCCCGCCTGCGTAAAGCGGAAGATATTGTCGACGAAGAACAGAACGTCCGTACCGGACTGATCACGGAACTGTTCGGCAAGTGTCAGACCCGTCAACGCCACGCGCATACGTGCACCAGGAGGTTCGTTCATCTGACCGTAAACAAGCGCCACCTGGCTTTCCTGAAGATTGTCCGGCTTGATCACCTCAGATTCGATCATTTCGTGGTAAAGGTCGTTGCCCTCACGGGTTCTTTCACCCACACCGGCAAATACCGAGAAGCCGGAGTGCACTTTGGCGATGTTGTTAATCAATTCCATGATCAAAACTGTTTTGCCAACGCCAGCGCCGCCGAATAGTCCAATCTTCCCGCCCTTCGCGTAAGGCGCCAAAAGGTCCACGACCTTGATGCCAGTTACGAGCACTTCAGATTCAGTTGACTGCTCTTCAAATTCCGGAGCGTCTTGGTGGATCGCGCGCATTTCTGAGCTGTCAACCGGACCGCCTTCGTCCACGGGCTCACCCACCACGTTGAGGATTCGACCAAGCGTCGCATTGCCAACCGGAACAGTGATTGGGCCGTCCATATCGGTGACCTCTTGACCCCGAACTAGACCTTCGGAGCTGTCCATCGCAATGCAGCGCACGGTGCTTTCGCCCAGGTGCTGCGCCACTTCCAGAACCAGCCGTTTGCCGTTGTTGTCGGTTTCAAGCGCATTGAGAATTTCGGGCAGGTGGTCATTGAACTGAACGTCCACCACGGCGCCGATCACCTGTGTGATTGTGCCTTTTGCTTTTGCCATTTTCGTCTCTCCGATTTTCAGTCTCAGAGCGCTTCAGCGCCCGAAATAATTTCGATCAATTCGTTGGTGATCACTGCTTGACGTGAGCGGTTGAACTCAATCGTCAGCTTGTCAATCATCTCACCCGCGTTGCGCGTAGCGTTGTCCATCGCAGACATCCTTGCACCTTGCTCTGATGCGCCATTTTCCAGCAAGCCAGAGAAAATTGCCGTTGCTACACCGCGTGGCAGAAGCTCACGCAGGATGGCGTCTTCATCGGGCTCGAAGTCATAATAGACCGTATCCCCGCCTTCGTCCTCAGAGCTACTGACATCAGCGGGAATGATCTGCTGAATGGTTGGAATCTGACTAACCACATTCTGGAATTGCGAGTAGAACAGCTTGGCCACATCGAACTCACCAGCATTGAAGCGGTCCAGAATATCCGCAGCAATCGACTGCGCGTCTGCGTAACCAACGTTTTTCACATCGCTCAGATCAACATGATGGATGAAATGATCGCCCAGATCACGCTTGATCGCGTCACGACCCTTCTTGCCAACGGTGACGATCTTTACTGTCTTTCCGGCCGCCAAGAGATCGTTGGCCTCATTGCGCGCCAGTTTTGCAATGTTGGAGTTAAATCCGCCGCAAAGGCCGCGCTCCGCAGTCATAACAATCAAGAGGTGGGTCTGATCACTGCCCGTTCCACTCAGCAATTTTGGCGCGCTTTCGCTGTCGCCCACTGACGCAGCGAGTTTACTCATTACATGATTAAAACGTTCCGTATATGGGCGCGATTGCTCTGCAGCATCCTGTGCCCGCCGCAGTTTCGCCGCGGCCACCATCTGCATCGCTTTAGTGATCTTACGAGTTGATTTAACCGACTCGATCCTGATCCTTAGGTCCTTCAGAGAAGGCATCGCCTGTCTCCTTCTTTAAGCGAAGTCTTTTGCGAACTCGTCGAGCGCGGCCTTAATCTTGTCCTCGGCCTCACCTTTGATCTTAGGATCTTCGTTTGTGATGTAGTCGAGCAGATCTTGGTTCTTACTGCGCAGGTGGTTCAGAAGACCTTCCTCGAAGCGACCAACTTGGTTCACCTCGATCTTATCGAGATAGCCGTTCACGCCCGCATAGATCATGCAAACAATCTCTGCGTTGGTTAATGGTGAATACTGCGGTTGCTTCATCAGCTCTGTTAGGCGCGCACCACGGTTTAGTAGGGCTTGCGTTGCCGCGTCGAGATCAGAGCCAAACTGGGCGAACGCAGCCATCTCACGATATTGCGCAAGGCTAAGTTTGACCGGGCCCGCGACTGATTTCATCGCATCTGTTTGGGCAGACGAACCCACACGAGACACTGATAGACCGGTATTCACAGCAGGTCGGATACCTTGATAGAAGAGCTCCGTCTCAAGGAAGATCTGACCGTCAGTGATCGAGATCACGTTGGTCGGAATAAAGGCCGAAACGTCGCCGCCTTGGGTTTCGATGATTGGCAGCGCGGTCAGCGATCCAGCGCCATTGTCTTCGTTGAGCTTCGCCGAACGCTCTAGCAAACGGGAGTGCAAGTAGAATACGTCACCAGGATAGGCTTCACGTCCGGGCGGACGACGCAGAAGCAGTGACATCTGGCGATAGGCAACGGCCTGTTTCGACAGATCATCATAAACGATCAGCGCGTGACGACCGTTATCGCGGAAATGCTCGGCCATCGCGGTCGCAGCATAAGGGGCAAGAAACTGCATTGGGGCGGGGTCAGACGCTGTTGCAGCTACAACGATGGAATACTCCAACGCGCCACCTTCTTCGAGTTTCTTGACCAGTTGCGCAACGGTAGAGCGTTTCTGGCCAACCGCCACATAAACACAGTAGAGTTTCTTGCTCTCATCATCACCAGCGGCCTCATTATAGACCTTCTGGTTGAGCATTGTATCGAGCGCAACGGCGGTTTTTCCGGTTTGACGGTCACCAATAATAAGCTCGCGCTGACCGCGTCCGATTGGGATCATCGCGTCAACAGATTTAAGGCCGGTCGCCATCGGCTCATGCACCGACTTACGCGGTATGATGCCCGGCGCTTTGACGTCTGCGACGCCGCGTGTCTTTGTTTTAATGGGGCCCTTGCCATCGAGTGGGTTGCCGAGGCCATCAACAACACGTCCAAGAAGCTCATCACCGATTGGAACGTCCACGATGGACTTGGTCCGCTTTACTGTGTCGCCTTCTTTAATGTCCCGGTCGGAGCCGAAGATCACAACGCCGACATTGTCGCTTTCTAGGTTCAGCGCCATGCCCATAATGTTGCCGGGGAATTCAACAAGTTCGCCGGCCTGCACATTGTCGAGGCCATGAACCCGTGCGATGGCGTCACCAACCGACAACACGCGCCCAACTTCGGCGACTTCGGCCTCTTTTCCGAAGTTCTTTATCTGATCCTTAAGGATCGCAGAGATTTCTGCAGCTTGGATCGCCATTTATCCGACCTCTTTCATTGCATTCTGTAGTGAATTCAGGCGCGATGCGATTGATGTATCAATCATCTTCGAGCCTACTTTAACGACGAGACCGCCAATGAGGCTTTCATCGACGGTCGCATTAATTTTTACATCTTTTCCGACGCTGGACTTGAGCGCGCTTGCCAGCTTTTTCGACTGAGCCGCGCTAAGTTGCACTGCGCTGGTGACCTCAGCGGTCACCTCGCCCTTATCATCGGCGATCATATCGGAGAGCTGGCTTACAAGTTGCGGAAGCACGAACAAACGACGTTTTTGCGCCATCAGCCCGAGACCGCTTTTCAGTTCGGTCACTAGACCCATTGTATCCGAAACAGCACTGATCGCTGTTTCTTGATCAGTGCGGCTTATGACCGGGCTTGAGATCAGGTCGCGCAGATCAGCGCTTTCATTAAGTGCGGCAGTGAGGTCGGAGATGTTTTCTTCAAGCTTGCCCAGCGATTTGGATTCCTTAGAAAGCTCGAATATGGCAGTGGCATAGCGTTCAGCTATGCCAGATGAGATCGAAGCTGGTTCGGACACGTCCACCCTTCCGATTATCAGGCCCTTTTAATAGCTAGGATTGGCTCGGAGCCATTCTCGCTAGGGCATTTTTGCTTCGGCGTTCCGTTACATCACCGAAATTCGGCTGCGGTTTAGCAGAGCCTGTTCTGGCGGGCAAGACGCTTGGGCATTCGGCACGTCAAAAGAAAAATGTCCGATTTCAAGGAGTTAATTCGAGGCGCGTCAGAATTGCTAAATTCATGTGCAAAAAGACTTGGGAATTTACTTAAGAAATTTGATTCCCGTGACCGAACATTGCGTTCAATGGCCGCAATTAAAACATATCAAATGCCCTTCGCTGAAAAGAAAATGCAAGACTAGGATCTATGCTTTCCTTCTGTCAAAAGCAGACGTGATGATGATGTACTTTGCGAAAGTTTTTCCGTTTGCCCTCACTCTGCTGATTGCGGTTTTCATTGGATTTTCCACTCTCACTCCACCAAGTGAAACCGCACCCTCGTTCAGTGTTCCGGATAAGCTGGCTCATGCGATCGCTTTTCTTGCCCTGATCCTGCCACTTGGTTGGTCGCGTCCAGTAAATCTTAAGTGGCTGGTTCCAGCAGCGATAGTTTACGGAGCGGCAATTGAAATGTTGCAACCAAATGTTGGACGCAGCGCTGAATGGGCCGATTTTGTAGCTGATGCGTTTGGGGTTACTTTGGGTCTGGGAATTTGCTGGATGAAGGGACGCGTGCGCGGGTAACTTCGGGCTTTGGCTTCGGGGCCAGCACTTCCAAAGGTTTTCGTACTGTATCCTTGATGCGCGAGCCGCCTGACGGTGCCTGTATGCGCTTACTTGCGTGAACGATAAGTACGCCACCTGCAGCGAGAAACGATAGTTTACCACCAAGGTTCTCCAACATCGCGGACATTTTGCGCCAAATACGACGATTAGAAGGTGGTTGAAACAACGTAGTGACATGCGCTTCTGGTAAAAAGTTGTGCGACTTCAAAGCATTCTCAAGTTGTGATTGGCTGTACGGTCGGCCGTAACCAAATGGAGTTGCGTCTGAACGTGACCAAATGCCAGCACGATTTGGCACAATGAACAAAGCAGAGCCTCCTGGGCCCAGAACACGCCAGCACTCATCGAATAATCGTCCCGGCCTCTCTGACGTTTCCAGACCGTGTACGACCAATAGTTTGTCAACGTGACCCGTTTCAATTGGCCAATTGGTTTCTTCACACAAAACGCTTACGTTCGGTTCATTTTTCGGCCACCGAATGACGCCCTGCGGGGCGGGCATCATTGCCAAAACGCGTCTGCTTTCTGTGAGGTAAGGCCGAAGAAACGGGGTCGCAAACCCGAAGCCAACAACCGTTTGACCCTTTGCTTCTGGCCATATGTTGGCAATTTCTTGGCGCAGGGTCGACTGCACAGCACGGCCAAGCGCATTGCGGTAATAGAAGTTGCGTAAGTCTTGCACGTCCTGATGCATTGCGATCTGCGATTACTTTCTTTGTTCGCACTCAGTTTAGCCGGTAACAAAGTTAGTTTCGAGAAGAAGCTTTAGTGCCGCGATCTTGTATGCTTAAACGCACCTATTATGTGTCGAGTTCAGCCACAAATTTCAGGAGCCAACATATGAGCCTGCTTATCGAAACTGTGCCATGTCTGTCTGATAATTATGCCTTTTTGGCGCATGATCCGGCCACCAATGAAACAGCTGTTGTAGATGTTCCTGAAGCCAAACCTATCTTGGCGCGTCTGGCTGAAAAAGGATGGGTGGCGAGCAAGGTGATTATTACACACCACCACGCAGACCACGTGCAAGGATTGACAGAGCTTTTGCAACAGCACTCGGCGCAGGTTATTGGCAGCGCCGCTGATGCGGATCGGCTTCCTCCTTTGGACATCAGAGTTAGCGAAGGCGATACGGTGAAAATCGGAACCTTTGAGGGGCACGTGCTTGATGTCTCCGGCCACACACTAAATCACCTGGCCTTTCACTTTCCACTTGGCAACGTAGTTTTTACCGCGGATAGCCTTATGGCGCTCGGCTGCGGACGCGTTTTCGAAGGTACGATGGAACAAATGTGGGGAAGTCTTTCGAAAATAGCCGCGCTGCCACCTGAAACACTAGTGTGCTCTGGCCACGAGTACACTGCCGCAAACGGCCAATTCGCGATCACTATTGACCCTGAGAATAAAGACCTGCTGGCACGTGTCGCCAGCATTAAGGAAGATCGAGCCGCCAATCGGCCAACCGTTCCCTCACGTTTGTCACTCGAACTGGCGACTAATCCTTTTTTAAGGCCTACTGATCCCAGTATACAGGGTCATTTGGGCATGGTTGGCGCCCATCCTGCTGAAGTTTTTGCCGAAATTAGGCGCCGCAAAGATGCATTTTGACGCGTTATAAGCACTTCAACATGGTTAAAAATACATCTACTGCTAAGAAAAGTGATCGAATTATGACAAAAAAGCCTTGAAGGCGACCTTGGATCGACCAAACTTTAACCTAGTAATATGATTATTACTTGGTTCGCCACTACCAGATGAAGGAATACGACGTGCCGTCATTTTCAAATACGCTGGAACAGGCCATTCACGCTGCACTTGCACTTGCGAATGCAAGACAGCATGAGTTCGCAACGCTCGAACACCTTTTGCTTGCTCTAATCGATGAGCCAGACGCAGCAAGAGTGCTTAAAGCGTGTAGTGTAGACACTGAAGACTTGCGTACCACATTGGTCGAATTCATCGACGATGACCTGTCCAATCTAGTTACTGACATTGAAGGCTCAGAAGCCGTACCGACGGCTGCTTTCCAACGGGTCATTCAGCGTGCGGCAATTCACGTACAGTCCTCTGGCAGAACCGAAGTGACCGGTGCGAACGTGCTCGTGGCGATCTTTGCAGAGCGTGAAAGCAATGCAGCTTACTTCCTTCAAGAGCAGGAGATGACGCGTTACGATGCTGTGAATTTCATCGCACACGGTGTCGCCAAAAACCCTGCTTACGGTGAATCTCGTCCAGTGCAAGGCGTCGGCGAAGTTGATCCCGAGAGCAACACAAGTGACGCAGACCCAGAGCAGGTCGAAAATGGTGAATCTGCTTTAGCAAAGTATTGTGTAGACCTTAATGAGAAGTCCCGTCGTGGTGATATTGATCCCTTGATCGGACGTGCTTCAGAAGTAGAACGCTGCATTCAGGTTCTATGCCGTCGTCGAAAGAACAACCCGCTACTCGTCGGTGATCCTGGCGTTGGCAAGACTGCGATAGCCGAGGGTCTAGCACACAAGGTTGTCACTGGTGAAACGCCAAGCGTGTTGGCCAACACAACGATTTTCTCGCTCGACATGGGCGCGTTGCTTGCAGGCACCCGTTATCGTGGCGATTTTGAAGAGCGTCTCAAAGCAGTCGTTACCGAGCTTGAAGAGCACCCAGACGCAGTTCTTTTCATTGATGAAATCCATACGGTCATCGGTGCTGGCGCGACCTCTGGCGGAGCTATGGACGCTTCCAACCTCCTCAAGCCGGCACTACAGGGCGGTAAATTGCGCTGCATGGGCTCGACGACATTCAAAGAATTCCGTCAGCATTTTGAGAAAGATCGGGCACTCTCTCGTCGTTTCCAGAAAATCGACGTGGTAGAACCGACGGTCGAGGATACCGTCAAAATCCTCAAAGGCTTGAAGCCATACTTCGAAGAGCATCATTCGATCAAATACACAAACGACGCTATCAAATCGGCGGTAGATCTTTCCGCCCGTTACATCAACGACCGGAAGCTTCCTGACAAAGCGATTGACGTCATTGATGAGGCTGGGGCAGCTCAGCACCTTGTCGTTGCCTCCAAACGACGGAAGTCAATCGGAGCAAAGGAGATCGAAGAGGTTGTCGCGAAAATAGCGCGCATACCACCGAAAAATGTGTCCAAAGACGACGCGGCAGTGCTCAGGGATCTTGAATCAGCACTCAAGCGTGTTGTGTTTGGTCAGGACAAAGCGATCGACGCGCTTTCAGCGTCCATCAAACTGGCGCGTGCTGGATTGCGTGAACCTGAGAAACCAATCGGTAACTACCTCTTCGCTGGTCCTACCGGCGTCGGTAAGACAGAAGTCGCAAAACAGCTTGCAGATACACTCGGTGTCGAACTTCTGCGTTTTGACATGTCAGAATACATGGAAAAGCACGCCGTTAGCCGCTTGATTGGAGCGCCTCCAGGCTACGTTGGTTTCGATCAGGGTGGATTGCTCACCGATGGTGTGGATCAACATCCTCACTGCGTTCTCTTGCTAGACGAAATCGAAAAAGCACACCCAGACGTCTATAACATCCTGCTTCAGGTCATGGACCATGGCGAGTTGACCGATCACAACGGTCGAACGGTTAACTTCCGCAACGTCGTCTTGATCATGACATCGAACGCGGGCGCAACAGAACAAGCTAAAGCGGCAATTGGCTTTGGAAGAGATCGTCGTGAAGGCGAAGACACCGCCGCGATCGAACGTATGTTTACGCCGGAATTCCGCAACCGGTTGGATGCGGTGATTTCCTTCGCGCCGTTGCCCCAGGATGTCATCCTTCAGGTGGTGGAGAAGTTTGTATTGCAGCTTGAGGCGCAATTGCTTGATCGCAATGTGACGATTGAGCTTGGCACTGATGCTGCGGAATGGCTTGCCGAGAAAGGCTACGACGACAAGATGGGTGCGCGTCCTCTTGGCCGTGTCATTCAGGAGCACCTTAAGAAGCCGTTGGCGGAAGAGCTTCTCTTTGGCAAGCTTGCGAAGGGCGGGCTGGTTAAAGTCGGTGTGAAAGACGGTCAGCTAGATATTCGGATCGAGGGACCGGAGCGCCCGAAAATTTCGGGTAAAAAGCCGCCACTGCTTACAGCAGATTGACGGCAAACCTTCCTAGTCACGCTGGGCGGCCTCTTAAAGGGCCGCCTTTTTTCTTTAAAGAGGCTCAATGTCACCTTGAGCACGCATTGTGTGAAATTCTGCCTCCCATGCTTCAAACCGTTGCTCCGCAATGGCTTCGCGCATTTCATGCATAAGGTTCTGATAGTATTGTAGATTATGCCAAGTCAGGAGCATAGAACTTATGATCTCATTGCTGCGGAATACATGATGCAGATAGGCACGAGAATAGTTTCGACTAGCCGGGCAGGTGCTGTCTTCGTCCAGCGGACGCGGGTCATTCTGGTGACGTGCGTTCTTGATGTTCACAACACCACGACGGGTAAAGGCCTGACCCGTGCGACCGGAGCGCGTCGGAAGAACGCAATCCATCATATCAACGCCACGCTTCACCGCACCGACAATATCTTCAGGTTTGCCAACACCCATGAGATAACGTGGTTTGTCCTCCGGCAGATACTCTGTGGCGTAATCAAGCACACCAAACATCGCCTCCTGTCCTTCGCCGACGGCAAGCCCGCCAATCGCATAACCGTCAAAGCCAATCTCAATTAACGCCTTGGCCGAAGCCGCACGGAGTTCCTGCGTCACCCCGCCTTGCATTATGCCAAAAAGTGCGTGACCTGGGCGGTCGCCAAATGCAGCTTTGGAGCGCTCGGCCCAACGCATTGACAGCAGCATGGCCCGTTCCACCTCTGCGTCGCTGGCTGGCAGCGAAGGACATTCGTCAAAGCACATCACGATATCGGAACCCAAGAGGCGCTGAATTTCCATCGATCGTTCGGGCGTCAACTCGTGCATCGATCCGTCGATGTGGGATTTGAACGTTACGCCCTCTTCCGTGAGCTTTCGCAAACCGGAAAGGCTCATCACCTGAAAGCCGCCGGAATCCGTTAAAATAGGCCGTCGCCAATTCATAAACTCATGCAACCCGCCAAGCGCTGCAATCCGTTCTGCACTCGGTCGCAGCATCAAGTGGTACGTGTTTCCCAAAACGATGTCAGCACCGGTCTCACGCACGTTTTCCGGCAGCATCGCCTTCACCGTGCCTGCCGTACCTACGGGCATAAATGCCGGTGTCCGCACCTCTCCACGTGGCGTGCGTATCAGTCCCGTGCGCGCCGCGTTGTCTTTTGCGTGCAACTCAAAAGAAAATCTCACGTCTCACCCTCTGGTTCTGCTTTTGCCAAAGGGCGAAGCAGACTACCACATATTGTAAGATCTAGAACCCGTCACCATATTTATACCACTGGGCGGGAAAGTTAAGAGGGACATAGATGGAAGAACTGATTTTCAATTTCCTGTCGTCGAACCTTGTTTTCATACTGATCGCGGTTCTACTTTTCGTTATTGTTTTCAAGGGTGTGCGCATCGTACCCCAGTCGGAACAGCATGTGGTGGAACGGTTTGGTCGATTACGTTCAGTTTTGGGACCAGGTATTAACTTTATCGTTCCTTTTCTTGATGTGGTGCGCCACCAAATTTCTATTCTGGAACGTCAGTTGCCCAATGCGAGCCAGGACGCGATCACTAAGGACAACGTGCTCGTTCAGGTCGAAACCTCTGTTTTCTATCGCATCACGGAACCTGAAAAGACGGTTTATCGTATCCGCGATGTCGATGCCGCTATTGCCACCACTGTGGCAGGCATCGTGCGGGCCGAAATCGGTAAAATGGATCTTGATGACGTTCAGGCGAACCGCGCCAGCTTGATAAGCACGATCCAACAATCGGTTGAAGAGGCGGTCGATGCCTGGGGCATTGAGGTTACGCGCGCCGAAATTTTGGACGTGAACCTCGATCAGGCGACACGCGAGGCGATGCTCCAACAGTTGAACGCCGAACGTGCGCGCCGGGCGCAGGTCACTGAGGCTGAGGGGCAGAAACGCGCGGTGGAGCTTGCCGCAGATGCCGAGCTCTACGCCGCTCAAAAAGCCGCGGAAGCCCGTCGGGTCGAAGCAGAAGCCGAAGCCTATGCAACCGCGACAGTAGCGCGAGCTATTGCCGACAATGGGCTTGAGGCGGCACAATATCAGGTGGCGCTAAAACAAGTGGAATCGTTGAATACGCTTGGCAGCAGCCCCTCATCGCAAACGATTGTCGTGCCAGCCAATGCGCTTGAGGCATTCGGTAATGCGTTTAACATGCTGAAAGGGAAAGCCTGATGGAGATGTTTTCACTCTGGTGGGTTTGGCTGAGCGCCGCACTCCTGCTCGCCATCATCGAGATCATGATACCGGGTTTCATCTTTCTCGGCATTGCAATCGGCGCTGCAATAACCGCACTCGTTATTGTGATTGTTCCTGGGCTGGCGTTCTCAACCCTGATGGTGATCTTTGGTTTACTCTCGCTTGTCGCATGGTTGATCTTGCGCAGTGTTTTCCGCGCACCAAACGATCAGACGCGCATCATCCACGAGGATATCAACGACTAGGGTACGCTTGCCTTTGGCGACGAAAGACGGTGTGATGCTATTTAACGCCATCGGTATAAGCCAAAAGAAAGAGCCCGCACATGCCCGATACCCAGCCAGATATGTTGCAATTTGGCTGGGAGGAGTGGATCGGACTTCCAGATCTTGGTGTACCTGCGCTGCGCGTGAAAATTGATACGGGCGCTCGTACGTCCGCGCTTCATGCCTATGACATCGAAACCTTTGGGCCATCGTCGAAGCCCAAAGTCAGGTTCACGGTGCATCCGATCCCTGGGCGTGACGATCTTGTGATCCCCTGCTCTGCACCGCTCGTTGATCGCCGTGAAGTGGCGAGTTCTAATGGCGAAAAAGAGCTGCGTTTTGTTATCGAAAGCACGATGGAGGTGGCCGGGCAACGCTGGCCCATAGAGATCACACTCACCAATCGCTCCACTATGACGAACCGGATGCTACTTGGTCGTCAGGCGCTGAAAGATCACATTTCTATCGTTGCCACAGACAGGTTCATGCAACCTGAATTGAGCTATGATGTGTACCACAGTCGCCGCATGCGTGAGGCGCAGCCAAATCGAGCTTTGAGGATCTGTGTGCTCAGCCGAGAGGACAACTATTCTACGCGCAGGCTCGTCGAAGAGGGCGAGGCCCGCGGGCATACCGTGGAGGTGATCAACACAACACGGTGTTATATGGCAATCAACACGCTGGCACCCGAGGTACACTATGACGGCAAGCGCCTGCCCCGGTTTGACGCGGTGATCCCACGGATCGGCGCTTCGATCACACCATATGGCACTGCAATCGTGCGTCAGTTTGAAACGTTGGGCACTTACTGTGTAAACCCGTCAGCTGGCATCACGGCCAGTCGGGATAAACTCTATGCGCATCAAATTATGGCGCAGGCCAAGGTCGGCATGCCGAACACGGCTTTTGCGGCCTCGCCCAAGGACACTGGCAACCTGATCGGGTTGGTAGGTACCGCGCCTTTGATTGTGAAACTCCTTGAGTCGACGCAAGGTAAGGGGGTGGTTCTAGCCGAGACAAAGAAGGCCGCAGAATCGGTGATCGACGCGTTTCGCGGATTGCGCGCGAACTTTCTCGTCCAAGATTTCGTAAAGGAAGCGGCGGGCGAAGACATACGCTGTTTGGTCATTGGGGGCCGCGTCGTAGCTTCGATGAAACGCACCGGAGCGGAAGGAGATTTCCGCTCCAACCTGCACCGCGGTGGGTCGGCTAAGTCAATCAGAATTACCAAACAAGAAAGAGAAACCGCAGTGCGGGCTGCAAGGGCGTTTGCGTTGGGTCTCGCTGGCGTAGACCTATTGCGGTCTGAAACGGGCCCGAAAGTACTCGAAGTGAATTCTTCGCCCGGTATGGAGGGTATCGAGACCTCCACCGGCAAGAACATCGTCGGCAAGCTCTATGAAGATATAGAATCTCGCGTGCGCCCGGTGCCGATCCGTCGTAGGAAATCAGAACGCGCCGGGTGACAGGAATTCATCCGATCCACTGGACGTGAAACGTCGGCCTGCTTATATCTGGTGGGCATCAAACGACGCAGGAGCGCGCTATGAGCGAACAGGCAGATCAGCTAGAAGGCACACCGCTTATCGTACCGTCCAGCACGGACCACCCGCTTTACGATCAAGTCGTAGAAGCTTGCCGCTCCGTCTATGATCCAGAAATTCCAGTCAATATCTATGATCTTGGCCTAATTTACACGATCCTCATCGACGAGGAAAATGCTGTTCATGTCGTAATGAGCCTGACCGCGCCCGGCTGTCCCGTGGCAGGTGAAATGCCAGGATGGGTGGCTGAGGCGATTGAACCGCTTCCGGGCATCAAGCAGGTCGATGTTGATCTAACCTGGGAGCCACCCTGGGGTATGGACATGATGTCTGATGAAGCCCGGCTCGAATTGGGATTTATGTAAGCCTAACGTTCCGTCAGCTTAAGTTCGATCCGTCTATTTTGCGCGCGTGCTTCTGGCGTATCGGCCCGATTGATGGGTTGATACTGACCAAAGCCATTAGCCGAAAGCCGTTCCGGCGACAGCCCTTGTTGATCAATCATGTAGCGTACCACCGACAGAGCGCGCGCCTGGCTTAGCGCCCAATTGTCGCTGAACGGGCCTGCCCCACGGATCGGAACATCATCGGTGTGACCATCGACCTGAATGACCCAATCTATGTCGTCTGGAATATCGGCCTCAACATTGCGCAAAATCGCTGCGACTTTGGCTAGCTCTTCCTGACCGGCAGCGGCAAGTGAAATCTCCCCAGTGGAGAAAAGAACTTCAGAAGAAAATACGAACCTGTCGCCGACAATACGCACGCCTTCTTGCGTTCCAATCACGTCACGCAAGCGTCCGAAAAATTCTGAACGGAAACGTTCGAGATCAGCCTTGTCAGACTCTAAGCCTTCTTTTTCTGCTTCGAGACTGGCCTTTTCGGTTTCAAGCCGTAGCCGCTCCGCCTCTTCTAGTTCCCGTCGTCGCCGTTCCTCCGATGCGACACGTGCAAGTGCTGTATTCAGTTCATTGCCAAGCGACTGGAGTTGCACTTCTGTCGCAGCTTCGCGCACCTTGGCGTCATCCAAAAGCGCCTGAAGCTGACCCAACTGAGACCGCAGCGCCGCGACCTGTTGGTTTAGAAGCGCCTGCTGTTTCTGCGCCTCATCGCTAATCTGGGTTTGTTGCTCCAGTTCCTGGCGTGCCTGGGCAAGCAAAATAGCCCGTTGTTCTGCTTCGCTTAACTGTTCAGCGGCGCTTTGTTCCGCCGCGAGTTTTGCCGCCAAAGCGGCCGCAAGTTCCGTCCTAATCTGATCTGCATCCCGCGCCTCAGCTCGAGCTGCTTCCCCCTCCTGTTCAAGGCCGGCGATCCGTGCATTTGCTGCGTCAATCTCTTCGCGCAAACCCCTTAGCTCTTCGCCCTCTAGAAGCGCTGCTGCCAATTTTTGCTCCAAATCATCAGAAGCGTCTTGAGACGCGGCCAAGAGCGTAAGCGTCTCTTCCGCCTTTCGTCTTTGCTCTTCAAGTGCCAACGTCATTGCCGTCAATTCGGCATCTGCATTTTGTAAACGCTCCCGGAGCGCTTCGGCAGCAGCAGCTTCTGCTAATCTAATTTTTTCCTCTTCCGTGAGTTTCGCCTCCAGGTCTTCAACCTGCGCAGCCAAGGCGGCACTGCTTGCAGCCGCTTCCGCACTTTCCTTTCGGAGGTCAGCGATCAATGCGTCCAAAGCCTCGCGCTGCGCTGCCGCCAAACGTGCCGCTTCCGTTTGGACATCAATCTCTTCACGCAAACCCGCCAAAGCTAGCTGTAACTGTTCCTGTTCACTCAGAAGGCTTTCGCGCTGGCCTTCAAGATCCGCGATTTGACCAAGGTTTTCATCCCGTTGAGCCAAAAGACCCGCGACTTGTTCCTCGAAACTTACGATACGAGCACGAGCCGCATCTAAGTCTTCCGCTTGTTGTGCTGTTTGTGCCTGCAGAGACGAGATAAGAGTCGTTTGCTGTTCCTGTAGGTCTCTTGCGTCGCTGAGCGTCGCGGTTAACGTGCCGACTCTGTCTGTGAGCGTCGCATTGCGATCTTGTTCTAATCCGAGGGCTTCTGCCAAGGCCGCAACCTCGGCCGCGAGCGTGTCAAGTTTGTCGGCCTGTCCAGTAATGGTTTCACGAAGAACGAATTGCACCACCATGAAGATGGTCAATACAAACATCAAAACCAGCAGAAGACCCGTCATCGCATCGACGAAACCGGGCCAGATTGCCGCCTGAAAGCGTGCGCCGGTCCGCCGCGACAGAGCCATGTTTTAGCCCTCCCGTTCTTTGTCGTTTTTGATCCGGCGTAATTGCGTCTGAAGCGCGCCTCCTGTCGCGGGGGCTGTTTTTGGTGCGGCATCACGAAATGCGCGCGCCAGTTCTGCAAGTTCGGTTCTAAGTTCGGACATACTTTCTTGCCGCCCAGCGCTTATTTCTTCCAGGATGCGCAACATCTGCACATCAATGGATCGAAGACGCATACGGCTCTCGGCATCAATTCCTTCACCACCGACCACATCACCGCGCGCTTCCAAGTGATTGATCAGTCTTTCCTGACCATCGGCAACTCGGTTTAAAGCGTGATCTTCGGTTTGAGCATTTGCAGAACGCTCGCTGGCCAAACGTTCGATGGAATGGGCCAACGCAACGATTTTTTCATCGAGCGCCCCTCGGTTCGCATCTGCTTTTGCCAGCATCACTTGAAGGCTTTCCATCTGTTCACCCATGTGATCGGCAATGGCGACCATCGCACCGCTCTCTGCGCTGCCCTCTCCATCACCGGCGGCAAATCCAACCCGTGTGATCGTGGACAGCCACTCCTCCAATTCGCGATAGAACCTGTTTTGACCGTGTCCGGCGAAAAGCTCCAAAAGTCCGACAACGAGTGAGCCAGCGAGACCCAACAGTGACGATGCAAAAGCGACCCCCATGCCGCCCAACTGGGCCTCCAATCCCGTCATCAGCCGGTTGAAGACTTCAACACCGCCTTCGCCCTCTTGTGGTGCGAGACTTCTGATCGTATCCACGACCGCCGGTACGGTCGTCGCCAAACCATAAAATGTCCCAAGAAGGCCTAAGAAAATCAGCATGCTAACGATGTAGCGGGTGATTTCACGCGCCTCGTCGATCCGTTGTGCGACGGAATCCAAGATCGATCGTGCAGACGCTGACGCGATCTTCATTCTTTTCCCGCGTTGGCGCAAAAGATTCGCCAATGGTGCCAAAAGAGACGGCGGAACGACGCTTTCGTGCCCCGGGTACTGACGGATAAAGCCATCCAACCAACGTACGCAACCGATGAGCTGAAAGACCTGCCAGAAGCAGGCAAACACGCCTATGACAAAGACGAATATAATAAACCCGTTTAGATATGGGTTTGCCTGAAACACCGGTAACACACGCGGCAATGCCAAAAATGCGCCTGAGCCAGTCAAAGTCAGCACAATCAACATCAGCGATATTTGCCGTATCGGACGTGAAAAATACGGCTCGGCCTCATAATCCGGCTGGTCCATCAGGACACCTCCCGGGCATTTATTAATTTGCCCAACCCTACGCGTTTGCAGCATTCAAGCCAAGGTTTTATGAAGATAGTCCCCTGACGCGCGAAACCAGCCAATCCAGATCAGGATCAGCAATACCTAACTCGGCGAGATGCTCGTGCGTTTGATACAAGTATTCGTCATTCGGACCACGCCCACCCATTGCGACAGAAATGATGTGCGCCTGTTCCTCTAAACCCATTCCGCCGCAGTACTGCACGTGGTCAGTATCAACCACATAAGTTACGGCTTGCACTTCGCGTCCATCACTTAAACACACAGGCAACTTTTTCTCCAAATAAGCAGAGGAAATCAGTTCGCGCTCACGCAGGTAGGCCATAACTTCATCTTCTTCGCCATCTGCGACTGATAAGGCGACGCCCTGACATTCCGCCGACGGGATTGCATCAAGCGCCAATACAAGTCCCGGATTCTCGTCCGTGCCACGATGGTGGATCGAACGCATGCAAAAACTGCGCCTATAGCCCGGCAGGGTGGCAAGGACGCGTCCACTCGGGGTAAAACCCGGGTTCCAAACCAGCGACCCATAGCCGAAAACCCACATCGTCATTTTGCTGTTCCTTGCCGTTTTACCGGCTTAAACACTATTAAAATCAGGGGCGAAAGAGGGCGCTTAGATATGTATAGGCTTTTGGTTGTTTTGGTAGTTGTGGCCTTGGCATGGTCCGTCTACTGGGCAATTGCTTCTGCCGGTGCAAGCAAGGGCATTGAGGTTTGGTTTGCCGATCGTCAGAAGGAAGGCTGGGTCGCTGAATACGACGACTTGTCAGTTCAAGGCTACCCGTACCGCTTTGATACGACGTTTTCTAAAGTAGAGATTGCCGATCCTGATACGGGCGTTGCCTGGAATGCGCCATCATTTCAAATCTTTGCACTAAGCTACAAGCCCAACCATCTGATCGCTGTTTGGCCAAAACTTCAACGAATAGCCACTCCTCTCGATAAGTATCAAATAGCCAGCGAAGACATGCGTGCCAGTATCGTCAGCGCGCCTTCAACCAGCCTCGCTATTGAGCGCTTGACGCTTACATCCGGCGCCATTGCCATAACGCCGGATGCAAGCGGGCAACCATCCACGGCGGACAAACTTACGGTTGCGGCGGAAAGGCTGGACGGATCCGAAAGCGCTTACCGTCTGGGCATAGCCGCAGATGGTCTTTCACCGGCGCTCGAGTGGCGTGTGAAGCTTGATCCCAGCGGTAGCCTTCCAGAGCGTTTTGATGCGCTCAAAGCAGACGCTACAGTAGAGTTCTCCAAGCCATGGGATATCTCGGCTTTAGAAGATGCGCGGCCACAACCCAAACGTATCGATCTGTCTCTGGTCGAAGCGAGATGGGGTCGGCTGGAACTTCAGGCGGCGGGTCAGGTAGACATCGACAAGGCTGGAGTTCCAGAAGGTGAAATCGTTATAAAGGCGCGCAACTGGCGCGAAATTTTGCGGCTCGGCGTTGAGTCCGGCGCTCTTACTGAGGGGTTGGCAGGCTCAATTGAAGACGGGCTCAGCCTGATCTCTCAACTTTCAGGCAATCCTAAAACACTGGATATTCCGCTCAACTTTCGCCGCGGCCGCGTTTTGTTGGGCCCTGTGCCAATTGCAGCGGCACCGGTTCTTTCCATTCGATGACAGCTCAGCGGCAGTATGGCCCGCCACGATGTTTCGCTGTATCAAAGTGAAAATGGTCTTTATGGAAGCGATCCGCTTTCGGGCCTAAAACGGTGCCAAATGGCCCACAAGCAGATTTATGCAATTTTTTGAGGATTTTTCCTCGCTTACCACCACCCCAATCACGCAAAACTGAAATCTCGGTACCATCGTTGAGACGGAACGCGGAAAAATCTATCGCATTTCCCTTCGCATGTTCCGACAGCTTCGCGCCGCTTCTTCCGTTCCGCGTGCGACAAGCGTAGTGCGCCGCGACCTTCATGCTCTTCAAACCGCCGCCCGTACCACCTATCGCAGGTACCGCATCTTTACGAACCCAGGAATTGAGCGCCTTAGCGGTAGAGCAATTCATCAAAGAAGGCTGGCTAAGTAGTACACCTGCAACCGCGTCGACCTCGACCGCGTTCGAGATACCGCAAGAACCGCGACCATTTACCCTACCAACTTCAACACCTTGAATAGAAGCGTCTCCGCAAATCGCACCGCGAGTAACGAGGTCCGGGCTTGATCTTCCACATCCGTTCAGGACGACTGCCGCTATTAACAGCGCGGCGCATGGCAAACGCATTTACTTAGCCCTTCTTTGACCGCCCAAAATCAGGCTCATCGGTATCCTGTCCTGCTTCAATTATGCCTCTGCGGATGTCGCGTGTCCGCGAGAAGTAGTCGAACAACATATCTGCATCGCCTGTTCTTATCGCTCGTTGCAAAGAGAACAGCTCTTCGGTGAATCGTCCTAAAATTTCCAACGTTGCGTCTTTGTTATTCAAAAACACATCTCTCCACATCGTCGGGTCACTGGCAGCAATGCGTGTGAAGTCACGAAAGCCACCGGCAGAGTATTTGATGACCTCGCTTTCGGTCACACGACGCATGTCGTCGGCCACCCCTACCATTGTGTAGGCGATCAAATGCGGGGCGTGACTGATCACAGCGCAGACAAGGTCATGATGGTCTGCATCAATCCGGTCGGTATTGGCCCCCATGCCGCGCCACAGCGCCTCAAGCTTGTCAGACGCTTCGGGATCAACTTCAGAAACAGGCACAATCAGGCAGTACTTATTGTCAAAAAGCTCGGCAAAACCAGATTTCGGTCCAGAATGCTCGGTTCCCGCCAACGGGTGCGCAGGTATAAAATTTACACCGTCGGGAACATGAGGTCCAACTTCATCAATAACCGCGCGTTTAACGGAGCCCACATCACTCAATGTCGCGCCTTCTTTGAGTGCAGGCGCAATTTCCGATGCAATCTCGCCCATAACTCCAACGGGCACGCAGAGCACAACAAGATCAGCGCCTTCCACGGCTTCTTTCGCAGTATTAAATACCTTATCACACAAGCCGATTTCACGAGCCGTGTCTCGGGTTTCCTTTGATCGCGCGAAACCGGTGACTTCGCCTGCCAACCCACCGCGTTTGATTGCCCAGAACATGGATGACGCAATGAGGCCGAGCCCGACAAGAGCGACGCGTTCGTAAACTACGCTCATGCCGCTTTTCCCATAAATTCCGCAACGGCGCTCGATACTCGGCGACAACTTTCTTCGTCGCCTACGGTAATTCGCAGACATTGAGGTAGATTGTAGCTGGTTACGCGACGCACGATGATACCGCACGACTTTAGGTGCTGATCACATGCTTCGGCCTGCCGTTGGTCAGCAAAGCGGGCAAGGATAAAGTTGGCGGTTGAAGTGTCTGAGACAACACCATGTTCAGCAAGCGCCTCAGCCAACCAGGCGCGCAAACGCGCGTTCTCAACCCGGCAGCTGTCGGCCCATTTTCTATCTAAAACCGCTGCTTCTGCAGAAAGAAGCGCAGCATGGCTTAAGTTGAACGGACCGCGTATCCGATTGAGCGTGTCGATCACATGGTCCGGTGCATAGCCCCAGCCGACCCGCATTCCACCCAGGCCGTACAACTTGGAAAATGTGCGCGTCATGACGACATTTTGGCGCGCATCAACAAGGTGCGCGCCACCATCATACCCGTCGACGTACTCCGCATAAGCGCCGTCAAGAACCAGCAGCACATGGGCCGGTAGGTTCTCCGCCAAGCGCGTCACCTCACCCTCACCAATCATCGTACCCGTTGGGTTATTTGGATTGGCAATGAAAACGATCTTGGTGGCCTCTGTACAGGCACTCAAAATCGCATCCACATCCGTGACGCGATCCCGTTCAGGCACTTCCACAGGCCGTGCACCGTTGGTCATCGCGGCAATCTTGTAGATCGCAAACCCGTGTTCGGTATGGATAACCTCGTCATCCGGTCCAGCGTAAGCCTGACAAAGGAGTGACAAGATCTCATCGCTGCCTACCCCGCATATAATGCGATCTGCCGATAACCCGTGAACACCTGCGATGGCGCGCCGTAATGCGGCATGATCTGTTGAAGGATAGCGATGCAACGTTGCGCCGGCGCGCTGAAACGCCTCGATTGCAGCAGGGCTCGGCCCTAGCGGATTTTCATTCGAACTCAGCTTGATCACATTGGCCATGCCATCGACATGGCTCGCACCACCAACATAAGGCGCGATATCCATGATCCCGGGTTGTGGCACTATTTGTGTCATTTTCTCCATCCCTCAATTCGCCTTCTAGCCTTGGGTCACTCACATGGCCAGTCCCAATCAATCATGTCTGCAAAGGCCCGCCTTGTTTACAACACACAATGCGCTTGAAGCACTCCATCCAAACAAAAAAAGCGGCCCCGCAAGGGCCGCTTTAAACCACTTGCGTGATAAGATCAGTTTTGTGCGTAGAATTCGATGACGAGGTTTGGTTCCATCATCACCGGATAAGGCACATCGCCCAGACCCGGTGTGCGCACGAATGTCGCTGTCATCTTCGAATGGTCCGCATCGATGTAATCCGGCACGTCACGCTCAGGCAGCTGAATTGCCTCCAGTATTGAAGTCATTTGCTTCGAACGGTCCCGGACCTCGATGACATCGCCTTCTTTCACACGGTAAGATGGGATATTCACGATCCGCCCGTTCACGCGTACATGCTTATGGTTCACAAACTGACGGGCCGCAAAGATCGTTGGCACGAATTTCGCGCGGTACACAACCGCATCAAGGCGGCGCTCCAGAAGTCCAATCAGGTTCTCACCTGTGTCGCCCTTCACACGGGACGCTTCTGCATAGATGCGCTTGAACTGCTTTTCAGTCAGGTCACCGTAATAACCTTTTAACTTTTGCTTGGCGCGCAACTGCAGTCCAAAGTCTGACATCTTGCCTTTACGGCGTTGACCATGCTGGCCTGGGCCATACTCGCGACGGTTTACAGGGGATTTAGGACGACCCCAGATGTTTTCGCCCATCCGGCGGTCGATTTTATACTTGGCAGCGGTCCTTTTCGTCACCTGCTGATCTCCTCTTCGTGTTTCGAGAGGGCGTTGTCCTTTCCACAGAGTTCGCTGTGGCGACAGGCATCCTCTTGCGAGGGCCACCAACACCAATGGAACCGCGCTTATACAGGCAGGTTGTGAGGTGTCAACATGGCAATCCAGAATCCTCGGCTTGCGGCCTTTGGCAACTCTTTCAGACACAGTAATGCCCAGCAACCAACATGAATTATGGCCAAAAAGTGGACAAATTATGGCCGAAGCTGTACTTTAGCGGCAACCGCATGAGCAAAAAGCGGACGCGAGGCATATAGAGTGGCGGTCCTTACAAAGACACGTTTCAATCAAGCAGTAGAGCTGCCGCCTTTTGTCGTGCCTTTTGACAAACACCTTGGACGCGCGACCTAATGGTTGACTATACGATAGCCGTTCTTCCCGAAAGCCAAGTCAGCCTGACTGGCGGCATAACTCTGGATGGGATCACGCAAGGCGATGGGTCTCATCTCGTAGGGGAATTCTTAACGCTTGGCACCGGATCATTTGACCGACTCGACATCAAGGACAGTGGCAACGACGCTGATTTTGACGACAACGATGGCAATCAACGTCTGGATGGCGCTCAAACCTTGGATGGCGTCACGTTCGCCAACAACACGAGGATCGAAGCTGAATATCAGTTCGTACTGCGCGACAACGCGACGGGTGAAACGTATCAGGTAGTAAGCGTCAACCTGAACAATTCCTCGCCAGCGTTCGGAACCGTAGAGGGCCTAGCATTCGTAGGTAGTGTGCCGCCACGGGGTGTAGCACTCGAAGTGATTTCCGCAGCTGAAGGACCAGGCTCGCTTGGTCAGGCGGACATTCCCGCAAGCGATTTTGTGTGTTTCGCTGGCGACACACTTATCAGTACTCCTTTGGGTGAAGTTCCGATCGACACGCTTAGACCCGGTGATTTTGTTTGGGACAAAAACAAGAAGCCAATAAGAATTCGTTGGATCGGCCGACGCTTGATAAGTTGTGAAGCACTGGAATTGAACCCAAAACTGTTGCCGGTGCGCATTGTTGCAGGTGCTTTGGGCAATGGGTTGCCTAAGCGTGACCTCGTTGTGTCACGCCAACATCGCATACTTATTCAATCAGCTATTGCGGCTCGCATGTTTGGTACGGCAGAAGTGCTCATACCCGCAATAAAGTTGACTGACATGCCCGGCATCTTTGTCGACGAAAAGATCGAACAAATCGAGTATGTCCACCTTCTGTTTGACCGGCATGAGATTCTTTACGCAGAGGGGGCGCCCGCAGAAAGCCTCTTTACAGGACCAGAAGCATTAAAGGCCGTCGCACCTGATGCGAAAGAAGAAATTATGACCATCCTACCGGAGGTCGCGAGCCTCGGCTACTCACCACAACCCGCATATCACATCCCACCCGGAAAGAAGCAAAAGCAACTTGTCGCGCGACATTTAAAGAACGGCAGACCTTTGATCTGCTAGCTTTGCATCGCTCGAGCTACAACATGAACCATACTAAGCTGCGGTCTCATGATCCAATATCGCAGCCTCGGACGAACTGAGGTTTCGTCGCGCAAAAACACCATAACTGTGCGGATCCGCCTCCAACTTGGAGTTAATCTGCAAAAGCCGTTGCCTGTCTGCACCATCCAAGGCAGCAAGCGAAGCGCTGGCCGGATGGAAGCTCTCGGTTTCCACTCCATTTGCCCAAAGAACTTGGTGACTGGGCAATAGGAGATGAACATAGGTTACTTCACGGACAGAAGCGTCTACCGTAATCGTCTTTCCGTTAACGAGATCATGCGCAGCGACCAGAACCTCCGAATTGTTGAACAGCGCCTGTGCCACTTCTCCTTTGACCAACATGCGGTGCTCGGGGCTGACCAGTAATTCCTGGTCCGGGCGCTCTACACCTAGAGCCCCGGCCCGAATGCGAACCGGTCTAAGGTGCGGCATCGCAAACAGTCGGGCGCCAGAGAGACGGCGGCTGCCAATCCATTGGATTTGCTGTGCCCCGCTGTCCTTGGTCTGCACATAGTCGCCCTCACGTAACTGCTCAATTTTCCGAGCGCCGTCTGGTGTTTCTATGTGCGTACCCGGCGTGAAACAAATTACACCGCCTGTCTCGCCTCCAACTTGTGTTACGCGACCGCTCTGCATCGAATGATGTACTACCCAAAGCTCTGTATCTCGAGGCGGAGCATTGTTGAGGAACATCAATAATGGCGGTGCATCACCCCCAACTTCGATAACCGTAACAGTGTAACTGCTGACACCGTTGGTAACGACAAAGCCTGATTCAATTAACGGTTCTTCAGCGTCTACCTGTGTGAGATCTTTTTCTCCATTCTGTGCCGCCTTTATCAGCCGCCGAACGAGTTTTGCCGCGCATTTGCGATGTGTTGTTTCACGCTCGTTGCGCTCCAGCCGGAGAACTTCGCTAGGTCCATCCACTCTCACCAATTCGCCCGTCCAGGACCAAGCGGCCCCAACTTTGAGCGAATGAATGGGAGCGGCATTTAAACCGTCCACTTCCGTCTGCGACCAGGAGATTACGAACGCGCCCCGAAAGGTCGTTCCCATTGCCTGTTTGCCTGCCTTTTATTTTTTTTATTACCGGAAGGTTAACAAATGCGAATCACCCTGGGAAGCACAAACACAAGTGATTCCTCAAAATTTCAGACGCAGGCGCACAGAACCCACAAACTGGCTCTCGTCTTGTGTCTCAAACTCCTCATCAAGCCACGTGACACCGTAAAAAAGGCTGCTCCCGTTTTTCCACTGGTAATTGAGCCCAACTCGAATGCGATTGCGGGTATCGGTTAGTTCCAAACCTGTAGAATCTGGCAGAAGGTCGCTGTCGCCAACGTATGCGATATCTGCTCCCAGTACCAAGCTGAGCCCCGGAAAATCTCGTCCGTTAAGTTCATAACGCTGCCCAGTTGAAGGATCACGGGCAAGAATACCGCGGCCAAAATCACCGATGGTGACGTCGAAACCGACACGCACAAGATCTTCCAATCCCCAACGTCCTTCTATGAAGGGCCGAACGCGTGCGTTTGTGCCGAAATCAATGGTATGACCTACTTCGACGACCAGCCTTGGATCGAAATCGTTTCCAATCTGATTTGCGCGGGTTGCATCCGAAATTATCGCCGCGCCGACAATGTCATGGATGTTTTCCTGAAAGTCATCAAGACCTGTTTGTGGGCCAGTAAAAACAAGGTCAAATCCGGCAGCCACGTCGGTCGCGTTTCTCCGGAAATGAGTGTGAAGTCCCAATGCAAGAATACCTGCAAACGGCCTATCATCTGGTGCTGGGTTGGATAGGCTTTCAGGTGCGATAATTTCTCCACCGAAGCGAAGTTCGATAACACGACCAAACTGCTGTGGGGCAGTTCCATTTTTCGGAATGCCGAACGTGAGGCTGTATGAAAGTGATCCTGTGCGCCACCGATCCTCGGGCCCAACGAATAGATCATTTGTTGCAAGCCAACCGACGCTTACAGTTTTTCGATCTTGTGCATCCGCTGTCTGAGCACAAATTAGCGCGCAGAATACTGCGACAATCTTTGAAAGGCGTGTCAATTCTATTTTCCTGGTTCTGCTCGAGCTGCTATCGTTCAGCGTTCTTGAAGAGTTTCGACTTATCGCAATACTGCTAATTTATTTATGTCGAGTTGATGTCGCTTTGCAATCTCAGGTTGCTCAGTTCGCCGTTTTTGCAGCAGATTACAATTTTCCCTCGCAAACGACATGACTTCGGCACATTTTGGCGCTTAGTTAGCGCGCGTAGGCCTTTCGCCCTGACATAGGCCAAACTATAAAATAAGTGATTTTGATCGGGTGAGTCGGGATCAGAGGCAGAAATTAAAGAGCACAGGACGAGACAGAATGTCCATTTTTGATAAGATACCGGGCCTATTCACGGCCGATATGGCGATAGATTTAGGTACAGCCAATACGCTTGTTTACGTGAAAGGTCGCGGCGTAATCCTATCGGAACCGTCAGTTGTCGCCTACCACGTGAAAGAAGGCGTGAAAAAAGTATTGGCTGTGGGTGAAGATGCAAAGCTTATGCTCGGACGAACGCCCGGCAGCATTGAGGCTATTCGTCCCATGCGTGAAGGTGTAATCGCAGACTTCGATACAGCGGAGTCGATGATCAAGCATTTTATCAGAAAAGTGCACAAACGCTCTACTTTCTCAAAACCAAAGATAATTGTTTGCGTACCCCACGGCGCAACACCCGTCGAAAAACGCGCTATCCGTCAGTCGGTGCTGTCAGCGGGCGCGCGCCGAGCCGGTCTAGTCGCCGAACCTATCGCAGCCGCGATAGGTGCCGGTATGCCGATCACTGATCCGACTGGTAACATGGTCGTCGACATTGGCGGCGGCACGACAGAAGTTGCCGTGCTTAGTTTGGGTGACATCGTTTACGCTCGTTCGATCCGTGTGGGAGGCGACAGGATGGATGAGGCGATCATCAATTATCTGCGCCGCCAGCAAAACCTATTGGTCGGTGAATCGAGTGCCGAACGCATCAAAACGTCAATCGGTACGGCGCGCATGCCAGACGATGGACGCGGTGCTTCTATGCAAATTCGGGGCAGAGATCTTTTGAACGGTGTCCCAAAAGAAACGGAGATCAGTCAGGCGCAGGTCGCTGAGGCATTGACCGAACCTGTCCAGCAGATTTGTGAAGCTGTCATGACGGCACTTGAGGCAACGCCACCAGATCTTGCCGCCGATATCGTCGACCGTGGTGTTATGCTGACAGGGGGCGGTGCGCTACTCGGTGACCTTGATCTGGCTTTGCGTGAGCAGACTGGTCTTGCAGTATCAATCGCGGATGATAGCCTGAATTGCGTAGCACTCGGCACAGGCAAAGCGCTTGAGTTTGAAAAACAACTGCGCCACGCAATTGATTACGATAGCTGAACCACCGACCCTTTTGTGAAAGACGGTAAATTTGGCCAAAGACCGGGGACAAAGCAGCGACTACGCAGGTCCGATCAAGCGTTTGATGCTGGGCTTGCTCATCTTTTGCTTTCTCGGTCTCTTTCTGCTCTGGCGGATTGATGGTCCGCGCGTTGAACGTTTTCGTGCGCAGGTCGTAGACAAATTTGTGCCAAGTTTTGATTGGGCCATGGCGCCGGTCACTAGCTTTGTGAACATCGCACGCGATTTTCAAAGCTACGATCGCCTTTATGAGCAAAATCAGGAGCTGCGCCGCGAGTTGCAACAAATGAAAGCGTGGAAAGAAGCAGCGTTGCAACTCCGCCAAGAGAACGCCCGTCTGCTTGACCTCAACAATGTGCAGCTCGATCCCAGACTCACATTCGTTACTGGCGTTGTGCTGGCTGATAGCGGTTCTCCTTTCCGGCAATCAGTTTTGATCAACGTCGGATCGCGCGATGGAATAGTAGATGGCTGGGCTGCAATGGATGGATTGGGGCTCGTTGGGCGGATCTCTGGTGTAGGTAACAACACGTCCCGCGTTATATTACTCACCGACACTTCGAGCAGAATTCCGGTTACAATCCAACCATCCGGTCAAAGAGCTCTGGTATTGGGTGACAACTCTGCTTCTCCGTTGTTGGACTTCATCGAAGATACAGATCAGGTACGCGCTGGGGATAGAGTAATGACGTCAGGCGACGGAGGCGTTTTTCCATCAGATTTGATCGTGGGACAAGTGGTTCGCGACACAGGTGGCCGACTACGCCTACGCCTCTCGGCTGACTATGCGCGTTTGGAATTCCTTCGGGTGCTTCGCGATTATGGAAATGAGCGTTTCTCTGATCCTGGCGGACTAATTGCGCCTGACGAGCTCGTCGACGAAGCAGAGCCATTGATCGAGGAACAAACCAGCGAGGCGGCTGATGGCTGACCGTGCGCCATATAAAATTTGGCTAATGCGCGTGCTGTTTGTGACGCACGTTACGGCCTGCATGTTTGTCCTACTAATGCCACTGCAGACCTTACCGAGGGCATGGGCTGGACCAGACCTCATTCTAGCACTGAGCTTCGCATGGGTTTTACGGCGGCCAGAATTTGTGCCGCTACCTTTATTGGCTGTGGTCTTCTTACTTTGTGATTTGCTGTTTCAAAGACCACCAGGCCTTTGGGCGGCCATCCTTCTCTTAACATCAGAATCTTTACGGAAACGCGCACCGGGATTACGCGATCAGACCTTTGTGTCGGAATGGCTTACTGTCACAACAATGCTAATTACAGCTACATTAGTTTACAGGCTTGCGTTAGCTTTGGTCTTTGTCGAACAAGCGCCGATTGGGTTAAGCCTTATTCACCTCTTAATGACGATCTTCGCATATCCTTTCGTCGCACTGTTTTCGGAAGTATTTCTTGGCGTGCGCAAGCCAGCGCCTGGAGATCTGGATACGTTGGGAAGTCGCATATGAAGCGCCCTTCAAAGGATAACAGCGAAAGCCACCGTAAAATCACGCGACGCGGCCTGGTCCTTGGCGGGGGTATGGGGGCATTCATGAGCATGCTCGCCTTGCGCATGAGATACCTACAAGTCGATCAGGCAGATGAGTTTCGGCTTCTGGCAGACGAAAATAGAATCAATGTGCACCTGATCCCACCATCGCGAGGCCGCATTTTTGATCGCAAGGGGCGCGTGGTTGCAGAGAATATTCCGTCCTATCGCATTAGTATCGTGCGAGAACAGGCCGGCGATGTCGACGCGGTCATCGAGCGCCTGGCGAAAATTGTTGAGCTTGACCCTTTAGAGCTTGAAGACGCTATGGAAGATTTGCGTCGTGTGCGTGGTGACACGCCTGTTACGGTCGCTGACCGTGTCCGATGGGAAGATATCAGTCGCGTTGCAGTCAACACACCGGCTCTGCCTGGCGTCACACCAGAGGTTGGGTTGTCACGCCACTACCCCTTGGGCGAGGATTACGCGCATATGATCGGTTACGTTGGTGCCGTGAATGACCGGGATCTGGAAGAGATCGACGCGCCTAACGCACTGCTTTTGATTCCGCGTTTTCAGATTGGCAAGATCGGTCTCGAGACGAAGGTCGAGGACACGCTTCGCGGCAAGGCTGGAACAAAGCGCGTCGAGGTGAACGCCGCGGGCCGCGTAATGCGAGAACTTGACCGCGTCGAAGGAGAAGCTGGCGCAGATGTTCAAATAACCACCGACAACGGATTGCAAAGTTACGCCGCCGCGCGCATGGCCAAAGAAAGCGCAGCAGCAGTTGTGCTTGATTGCAAGAAAGGGGACATTTTAGCGTGCGTCTCAACGCCCAGCTACGATCCAAATCTGTTTGTGCGCGGAATCTCCGTAAGCGCTTATAAGTCGCTGCTCGAAGATCAGTATAGACCACTGCCGAACAAGGCTGTGCAAGGCGTCTACCCCCCCGGCTCTACGTTCAAGATGGTGACCGCTCTCGCCGCGCTCTCTGCTGGCGTCGCTGGTTTTGGAGATACGGTTTATTGCCCTGGACACATGACCGTCTCGGGTCGTCGATTTCATTGTTGGAAACGTGGTGGTCATGGCAGCGTCGATCTGTTGCGATCGTTGCGCGAAAGCTGTGACGTATATTACTATGAGATGGCGCGCCGCGTGGGCATCGACAAAATCGCTGAAACTGCGCGTATGTTGGGTCTCGGCGTGAAACACGATCTACCCATGACCTCTGTGTCTGAAGGTTTGATCCCAGACCGGCAATGGAAAGAGATTAACAAAGACGACATCTGGCGTGTCGGCGATAGTGTCAACGCCTCCATAGGCCAGGGTTTCGTTCTTGCGTCACCACTACAGCTGGCGGTAATGACGGCGCGGCTGGCAACCGGCAAGATGGTTAAGCCGCGGCTAATCAAATCACTTGACGGAGTGGAGCAAAAGGTTGACGCGGTAGAACCTCTTGCGATCGAGGAAAACCTACTACAAGCGGTCCGAGATGCGATGAATGCTGTGTCCAATAGCAGACGCGGTACCGCTTATCGCAGTCGGATCATCGAGGACGCGTTCCGCATGGCCGGAAAAACAGGAACTAGTCAGGTGCGCAACATTACAGCCGCAGAACGCGCGCGCGGCGTGTTCCGCAATGCCGACCTGCCTTGGGAAAGACGCGATCACGCGCTTTATGTGAACTTCGCACCCATTGAAGACCCGCAGATCGCCGTGGCGGTGGTGGTTGAGCATGGTGGCGGCGGATCGAAAGCAGCCGCACCAATTGCTCGCGATATCACATTACAAGCACTCTATGATGGCGATCCACCGCTCGAAGCCTATCCGGTGGGCGATCGCGAACGCATCAAGGAACAGCAAGAAGAACTGCGGCGTACGCGCTCTTTGCAAGAAAAAGCGCGTAATAGCAGAGCGTAGGGCGGCATGAGCTATCTAGAGTACAACGTCAAATATACGCCTACGGGTTTGCGCAAGGTTCTTTATTTGAATTGGGCGTTAGCCCTTCTGCTTACAGCGGTGGCGGGCATCGGAGTTTTGATGTTGTTTTCAGTCGCCGGCGGCTCTTTCGAACCCTGGGCAGACGCTCAAATGAAGCGTTACCTTCTTGGCTTTGTCATGATGTTTATTGTCGCCATGATCCCAATCTGGTTCTGGCGCAATATGTCAGTCCTAGGCTATCTCGTCTCGATAGGGCTACTAGTCGCCGTGGAGTTTGTCGGGGTAGAGAGTAAAGGCGCGCAGCGTTGGATTGATTTAAAATTCATGCGGCTGCAGCCCTCAGAGCTGATGAAAATCACGCTCGTGATGATTTTAGCGGCTTACTATGACTGGCTACCCATGCATCGCACATCCCGCCCTTTCTGGGTCATCATTCCGGTCATTCTCATCATGATACCGGTGGCACTTGTTCTAAAACAACCAGACCTCGGAACATCTATTCTTTTGGTAAGCGGGGGTGGGCTTATCATGTTTTTAGCCGGTGTTCATTGGGCCTATTTTGCGACGGTGATTGCCGGTGGTGTTGGCCTTATCGTGACAGTCTTTCAGAGCCGCGGCACGGATTGGCAAGTGCTTAAGGACTATCAGTATCGTCGCATCGATACCTTTCTCGATCCGGCCTCTGACCCGCTTGGTGCAGGTTACCACATTACACAGTCAAAGATCGCGCTTGGATCGGGTGGCTGGACCGGACGTGGCTTCATGCAAGGAACTCAAACAAGGCTTAACTTTTTACCCGAAAAGCATACGGACTTTATCTTTACGACACTTGCCGAAGAGTTTGGCTTTATCGGTGCTTTCTCACTGTTGCTGCTCTATGCATTGATCATCGTCTTTTGCATCATCTCAGCACTTGCAAACAAAGACCGTTTCTCATCACTTCTGATCCTCGGCATTGCGGTGACCTTTTTCCTCTTCTTTGCAGTGAACATGTCTATGGTCATGGGCTTGGCGCCGGTTGTGGGCGTGCCGCTACCCCTGGTGAGCTATGGCGGGTCGGCAATGCTAATCCTGATGATCGGCTTTGGCCTGGTACAAAGCGCTCACATTCACCGTCCGAGATAACATGCCATTAAAGGTACTATTCGCCGCGCATACAGATCGTTGGGCCGAATACGAAGCGCCACTGAACGCAGCCTTTGAAGAAGCTGAACTTAAGGTTGATTTAGCCCGAGATCACGTGCCAGAGGTGGTCGATTACATCGTCTATGCACCCAATGGTGATCTGCAGGATTTTAGCCCATTCAAATCCACCAAAGCGGTGCTGAGCCTTTGGGCAGGGGTGGAAAGCATCGTTGGAAACGAAACCCTAACGCAACCCCTGACCCGGATGGTCGATAGTGGATTGGAACGTGGCATGGTCGAATGGGTCACAGGCCACGTGTTGCGCCATCATCTGGGGATTGATCAGGATGTGTTGGGTCAAAACGGTGCATGGCGCCCGCATGTTCCACCCCTTGCCTGCGAACGGCCGGTAACGATCCTGGGTCTGGGGGAGTTAGGTAAAGCGTGCGGGCTAGCTCTTGCTCAATTGGGGTTTCCCGTGATTGGATGGTCGCGCAGTGAAAAGAAAATTCAAGGAATAAATTGTATTTTTGGTGAGGAAAATCTTGCGACTGCGCTTCAAAGTGCCAGTATTATTGTCCTTCTTCTACCTTTGACGTCAAACACTGAAAATCTGATGAATGCCGATCGCTTAGCTCAACTTCCCAAAGGTGCTGTCGTTATCAATCCCGGACGTGGGCAGTTGGTCAACGATGATGCCCTGTTGCAGTCTCTAGACAGCGGGCATCTCTCTCACGCGACTTTGGATGTGTTTCGGATCGAGCCTTTGCCATCTGAGCACCCATTCTGGGCCCATCCGAAAGTGACTGTCACACCTCATATCGCATCAGAAACACGACCCACCACCGCCGCTAAAGTCATCGCCGATAACATCACGCGTGGTGAGGCGGGCGAACCGTTTCTTTTTTTGGTGAATCGCAAATTGGGATACTGAAGAAGGTCGCTATACCTGCTCGACCGTTACTTGGTCATTCACATAGAATGCGAGATGATCTTTGATCCGCGCAACATCCTCTTTGGGCGCTTCGTAACTCCACACAGCGTTATAGAGAGTCTGACTTTTCGTTACGATCGAATAGTAGCTTGCATCTCCTTTATGGGGGCAGTGCGTGCTGTGGTCGGATTCATCCAACAAGGCCATCGCGATATCATCACGCGGGAAGTAAATCACGTCGGGCATGTCGCCTTCGCTTACGGCTAAGGCGTTCTTGGTTTCACCCAACACCGCGCCGCCAGCCCTAACTGTCCAAATGCCTTCGGCCTTATGTATGCTGATCTTGCTCATAAGCGATCCTTCCAAAAATTCGATACGATAGCGATACTGAAGCCGGTCAAAGACGCAAGACCAATGTCATATTTTCGCGCACGCCGCATCGAGCCAGTTCTGCGCTTGTCGGCTTAACAAATTCCAAATTCTCTGTTTGCATTCAGAATGATAAGAGTTGAGCCAGTCGCGCTCTGGCGTTGTGAGCATGCTCGCTTCAACAAGACGCCGGTCAATAGGCACAAAGTTTATTGATTCAAAACAAAGCTTATTGTCGCGATCACCGCCGGGTATCTGGAGCGCTTCTCGGACTACAACGAGGTTTTCGATCCGAATTCCAAACGCGCCTTCCCTATAGTACCCCGGCTCATTCGAAACGATCATGCCCGGCTCCAAGGGTACATGCGATATGCGCGACAACCGTTGAGGCCCTTCGTGCACACAGAGATGCACCCCAACGCCATGACCTGTGCCGTGGTCGTAATCCTGATCATTGAGCCACAGTGGATATCGCGCAAGCACATCAAGATCGCGGCCTGCCAACCCTTTGGGCCAGCGCACCCGGCTCATCGCTATCATGCCTTGCAGCACACGCGTAAACGCGGCCATTTCATCGCTGCCAGGCGCACCGATCGGCAAAGTACGGGTTATGTCCGTGGTTCCGTCCTCATACTGACCGCCGCTGTCGAGTACCAGAAGCTCACCCTCTCCAAGTGTGCGGTTGCTCGCTTCAGTCACGCGGTAGTGCGGCAGCGCCCCGTGCGGTCCCGATCCCGCAATCGTATCGAAACTGATGTCGAGCAGCGCGCCGGTCGCACCACGAAAGGATTCCAATTTTTGAACAACATCAATTTCGGTCATCGACCCTGGTTCTTGTTCATCAAACCAGCACAGAAACTCACACATCGCTGCCGCGTCGCGTACGTGCGCTTCGCGTGTTGAGCCTATTTCTGCTTCCGTCTTGCGCGCTTTGGGCAAAGCACATGGCTCATCGCCCCAAGCGATCTCAACCCCGTTCGCCTCTAGCTTTTCGACCACCGCTTGTGGAATGCTAGAGCGGTCCAACCGAACTGGTCCTTCCATACCTTCTAAGTACTGCTCGAATTCAGCAGGCTGGGCGAGCTTTACCTCATTGCCCAGATGATCCAGAATCTCCTGACCGATCTTTTCGCGGTTAATGAACAGCGTGCACTGCCCGGACGCATGCAGAATGGCAAAGCCATGTGGTACGGGATTCCTGGGAATATCGCTGCCCCGGATGTTCAGCAGCCAAGCCAGCGAGTCCGTAAGAGTGATGACCGCCGCCGCATGTCCGGATTTTTTAAGTGTCGCGCCCAGTTCTTTTCGCTTTTCCGCATGCGATTTACCCGCGAATGAGACAGGATAGACGCGCACCTTACCCACAGGAGGGCCAGGTCGATCCTTCCAAATTTGGTCAATCAGATTGATACTGGGATTCAGCGCGATGTCGCTGCCGACCAGCCCCTTTTCAATCGCAGACAGCTGATCCGGCGTATATAGCCAAGGGTCGTACCCCACCACGCCACCGTGGCTCAGGTTACTCCGCAACCAGTCCGCGGGCTTGGTATCGGGCCAATCGACAGGCGTGAAGACGTTCGTATCGACCTGTTCGCGCGCCTGAGAGCGGTAGCGCCCGTCAATGAAAACCCCTGCCGCATCGACCAGCGCAATGCAGAATCCGGCAGACCCGGTAAAACCGGTGAGCCATGCCAGCCTCTCGTCACAAGGCGCCACATACTCCCCCTGATGCACATCAGCGCGCGGCACCATGAAACCCGCAAGCCCTTCGGCCTGCATTGCGTCTCGCAGCAGGGCCAATCGTGGGGGTCCTTGATCCGGCTGGGCCGTCTCTGAAAAACTCTGAAATTTTGCCGGTGGAATATCTTGCATTTTTTGACGCTACTTAAGCCAAAAAAGAAGTGCAATGCGGCACGTTCAGTAAGCTCAGCTCGCCTTCCGCATTCCCATGACCCGCGCACGCGCTCTAGGATCGCTGTCAAACAGCGCGGCGAGCTGTTCCGTCATCGCACCGGCCAACTGATCAGCGTCGGTGATCGTCACGGCGCGCTCGTAATAACGTGTCACATCATGGCCGATCCCAATCGCCAAAAGCTCCACCTGACGGCGCTTTTCTACCATGGCGATGACGTCGCGCAGATGCTTTTCAAGGTAATTCGCCGGGTTCACCGACAGCGTTGAGTCGTCAACCGGCGCTCCATCACTGATCACCATCAGGATTTTTCTGGCCTCGCGACGGGCCGCGAGACGCCGATGCGCCCATTCCAGCGCCTCACCGTCGATATTTTCCTTCAGCAGGCCCTCTTTCATCATCAGGCCGAGATTGTCGCGTGTCCGTCGCATCGGTGCGTCGGCAGATTTATAGATGATGTGACGCAGATCGTTGAGCCGCCCGGGTAACTGGGGGCGCCCTTCGTTTAGCCAAGCCTCCCGGCTCTGTCCGCCCTTCCAGGCGCGTGTCGTGAAGCCCAGAATTTCCACCTTAACCGAGCAGCGTTCCAACGTGCGGGAAAGCACGTCTGCACAAACGGCCGCGATGGAAATAGGTCGGCCACGCATTGAACCTGAATTATCGAGCAGCAGCGTTACGACCGTGTCGCGGAACTCGGTGTCTTTCTCGACTTTAAAGCTCAGCGGCGTTGTCGGGTTGGCGACCACACGGGCCAAACGACCGGCATCCAGAATACCCTCTTCGCGATCAAAATCCCAAGAACGGTTCTGTTGCGCCTGCAAGCGCCGCTGCAGTTTATTGGCCAAACGGCTCACCGCCCCTTTTAACGGTTCAAGCTGCTGGTCCAAAAAGGCGCGCAGGCGCTCAAGTTCGGCAGGTTCAGCCAAATCCTCGGCATGAATTTCTTCATCGAAATTGGTCTGATAGACATGATAATTTGGATCTGCATCCGATATTGGCTGCGGCGCAGGCGGTTCCAACGGAGCATCGGCATCTGGCATGTCGGGCTCTTCGGCGAGGTTTTGATCCGCCGTTTCGTCCATTGCCATCTGCGCTTGGGCGGCGTCTTTTTGCTCTTCCTGGCTTTGCTCAGGATCGGCATCGGCTTCTGCATCATCGGCC
>JBCDDS010000020.1:0-38654 GCA_039180185.1 Pseudomonadota bacterium
GAAGGGTGATCTTTCGACAGATTATTCCATGCTTGAAGGCGGTTTGGAGCGTTTCATCAAGTTTGACAAAGCGCAGGACTTTACCGGCAAGGCTGCTCTGCTGGCCGAGAAACAGCGCGGTCGTGCAAAGGCGTTCGCGCCCTTGATTATCGATGCGGGCTCATCGGATGCGCCTTACATGTCGACGATTTGGCATAACGGCGAAGTTGTGGGAGAGACCACGTCTGGCGCCTGGGGTTATCGCGTGAATGCCTCTGTGGCGTTGGGCATGATCCGCACGGATCTTGCCAATCCGGGCACGGAGCTGGAGGTCGAAATCTACGGTGAACGCCGCAAAGCTGTGGTCCAAGCAGATCAGCCGCTTTGGGACCCGGAAAACGAGCGCATCCGCGCTTGATGATTTTTAGACCTACGAGCTATCTGGCGACGCTCCATGGAGTGTCGCCAATTGCATTTTTGTGCCTCCTCATGCATTGCAGGCGGCCTAGAGGTCTGAGACGGACGCGTCTGCGATGAATTTGCCAGAGAAGATGTCGGGTGTTTATCTGACGGGCCACGGTGGGCTGGAAAAGCTCGAATGGCGTGAGGATATCCCCGTGCCGCGCCCAGGTACTGGTCAGGTTTTGGTGCGGGTTCTGGCCGCGGGCGTGAACAACACTGACGTAAACACGCGCATTGGCTGGTATGCCTCTGAGGTAACGGGTGCGACTGAAGATACAAATGAGGCGGTCGAGGCGGGTGGTTGGTCCGGTGGATTGAATTTTCCGCTTATTCAAGGCGGTGATCTTTGTGGTGAGGTGATCGCCTTCGGCGAAGATGTGACAACCCTCACCGAAGGTCAGCGTGTTATTTGCCCAATCAATCAACCTCGGCCTACGGTAGAAAACCCCGTGGGTTTTGAGGCGTTAGGATCAGAGTACAACGGTGCGTTTGCACAGTATTGCGTCGTGCCGCAAGGCGACCTTTATGATGTCACCAACGCGCCATTGACTGATGTGGAACTGGCAGCAATTCCCTGCGCTTTCGGCACAGCAGCGGGGCTTTTGCACCGAGCAGGCGTTGGCGAGGGACAGAATGTCTTGATCACGGGTGCCTCGGGTGGGGTCGGAATGGCAGCTGTGCAATTAGCCTCACGAATTGGCGCCACCGTCACCGGCGTGAGTTCCGCAGCTAAGTCGGAATTCGTGCGCGATGCAGGGGCAGCACATGTACTCGACCGTGGAAAGAAACCTGCCACAGACAGCTTCGACGCGGTTATCGATCTTGTGGCGGGTCCAGACTGGGCCGATCTGATCGATGCGCTGAAACCTGGCGGTCACTATGCCGTTGCTGGGGCCATCGCAGGACCAATCGTCGAGGCTGATCTGCGTCGGATATACCTGCGCGACATCACCTTGCATGGCTGTACATACCAACCGCCAGAGGTGTTCGAGGCGCTTGTCGAATTGATAAATGCAGGTGAAATTAAGCCGCTGGTTTCGAAGACTTTCCCATTGCACGAAATTAGTGTTGCGCAAGAAGAATTTATGTCAAAGCGACATCCGGGAAAGCTTGTGCTAATCCCCCCGGGTGTAGGGTAGGTTGGAGGACACATGGCGTACATCACACTTCTTGATGGCTCCATTGGTCAGGAATTGGTGAAACGTTCCGGCGACCGCGCAACGTATTTATGGTCAACGCAGGTTATGATCGATCACCCCAAACTGGTGGGTGAAGTTCATCTCGATTACTTTGAGGCAGGTGCAACGGTTGCCACGACCAACACTTACGCTGTGCTGCGGGATCGGCTGCAGATGGTCGATCTGGAGCATAAGTTAGAATATTTGACAGAAACTGCCGTTCTGGCTGCGCGCCGCGCGCGAGCCGCGCACAGAAAGGGCCGTGTCGCTGGCTCGCTTGGTCCGTTGGTCGCCTCTTATAGACCCGATTTATGTCCACCTGCGACGGAAGCTGCGAAGCAATATGCAGAGCCGGTTGCATTAATGAAAGATAGCGTCGATCTCTTTATTATCGAAACCATGTGCTCGGTCGATCAAGCGGAAGGCGCTCTGCTTGCTTCAACTGGGCACGGCATACCGGTCTGGTTGGCAGTATCAATCGATGACGACGATGGCAGATTTTTGCGGTCTGGAGAGCCGGTAGAGGCCCTACAAAAAGTTATGGATCAATATGAACCGGACGCAATCTTGCTCAATTGTTCGCGTCCCGAAGTTATGTCAGCGGGTCTTGATGCCCTGGCAGAATTTGGCGTGCCATATGGCGCTTATGCAAACGGATTTACCCGGATTTCCAGTGGATTTCTGGTCAAAGCTCCGACTGTTGATGCGCTTGAACAACGCAACGATGTGGGCCCCTCGGTCTATGCGGATTTTGCTATGGAATGGGTAAATCAAGGTGCAACCATCGTCGGCGGATGTTGTGAGGTTGGTCCCGCTCATATCGCCGCGCTCGCAGGTCGTTTGCGTAAGGCTGGTCATACTATAGTCTGAACCCTATCGGTGGGTGTTATGACAAAAACACAAACGAACACAGCAAAGATTTGGCGGGTTGATGTCATACTGACCGACGGCTTTCCGCTTATTGAATATGCCGCTGTCGTCGACGTTCTGAGGATAACCAACAGGGTCAGCGCGCAGCCATGCTTTCAGTGGACGGTACGTTCTGAAAAGGGTGGTCTAATCGACAGCCCGAGCACTGCTCAGGTTGTGACCGAACCATTCACGCGCATGCCGAATGCTGATTATCTTTTTGTTGTTGGCAATAAGGATCAGGATTGTCCAAAGTTGTCGCTTTTACCGGTGATCGACATCTACACCAGCAGGCAAACTAAGGTTTTTCTGCTCGCCGAGGCGGCCAGCCGTTACATCAAAGATCGAGGCGAAAGCGCTGCGCACCTTTCAACGCACTGGGAAAACACTGCTGTAATGCGCGAGCAGCTGGCGTCTGTGGTCGCGGACAACGCTTTGGCAAGTGAAGACGGCCTTGTTGTCACCTGCGCAGGTATGAGCGCGACCCTCGATGTAGTACTCTCTGTTGTTGGGCAGCATGTTTCAGCGGCAGTGTTGATGACAGTCGCAAACATCTTCTTACATGAAAGCATCCGTGATTTCAGCACGCGCCAGCCTTTTGGTGGCACAACGGGTACGCAAACCCGCGATCAGGCGCTCGACCAAGCGCTTGAGATTATGCAGGCCAACGTCGAAGAACCACTCGCGGTTTCCGAGATTTGCGCGCAAGTAGGGCTTTCGAGCCGCTCCCTTGAGCGGCGGTTTCGCTCGCGCCTGCAAACCACACCGAACACATATTACCGCGAGATGAGGCTGGCGCGCGCGAACAACCTCTTACTTAATACGCAGATGTCGATTCAAGAGATCGCGCTCGCCTGTGGTTTCGCAGGTGGGTTTTCGGCCATTTACAAGCAGTTCTTCGGGCAAACGCCTCTGCAAGTGCGTAGAAAGCAACGTAACCATAAAGCCGCGAAGAATCTTTAAAACACGTCAGTATTTTGACGTTTCCGCCGTGTTTTTTGCGTCTGCTTCATGTCAGATACGCAAAATGCGAGTCTAATCATCGGAGGAATTCGAGATGAGCGAGCTTCCCTCTCATGCACGGGTTGTGATCATCGGCGGTGGTGTCGTGGGCTGTTCTGTTGCCTATCACCTAGCTAAAATGGGTTGGAAAGATGTAGTGCTGTTGGAGCGTAAGCAGCTGACCAGCGGCACGACCTGGCACGCGGCAGGTTTGATAGGCCAGCTTCGCGCGACAGCCAACATGACTAAGCTCGCGCGTTACTCTGCGGAACTCTACCTGGGATTGGAGGAGGAAACCGGCGTTGCCACTGGTTTACGTCAAGGTGGTTCTGTCTCAGTGGCGCTCACACACGAACGGAGAGAAGAACTTTATCGTCAGGCGGCGATGGCGCGCGCCTTCGGTGTGCCTGTCGAGGAGTTGTCACCAAATGAGGTGAAAAGCCGTTATGAGCATATCAACCTTGAGGGTGTGACTGGCGGTGTCTGGCTGCCAACAGATGGGCAAGCCGATCCAGCCAACATCGCTTTGGCTCTCGCCAAGGGCGCGCGGCAGAACGGCGCGCTTGTGAAAGAGCGGATCAAGGTCACTGGCATCTCCCGCAATGGGCGTCGCGTGACCGGTATAGACTGGGCTTCTGATAAAGGAGGCGACCAGGGCCACATCGCATGTGATATGATCGTCAATTGCGCTGGTATGTGGGGTCATGAGGTAGGCCGGATGGCGGGAGTGAACGTGCCGCTCCATGCCTGTGAACATTTCTATATTGTAACAGAGGGTATCGACGGTTTGACTCAAATGCCCGTCCTGCGCGTGCCTGACGAGTGTGCCTATTACAAAGAAGACGCAGGCAAGATACTGCTCGGTGCATTTGAGCCGAGCTCGAAACCTTGGGGCATGAATGGCATCCCGGATAACTTCGAGTTTGACCAGTTGCCAGAAGACTTTGATCATTTCGAACCAATTCTGGAGGCGGCCTGTAACCGTATGCCAATGCTTGCGGAAGCAGGTATTCATACCTTCTTCAATGGCCCGGAAAGTTTCACCCCTGATGATGCCTATCACCTCGGCCTAGCGCCGGAGATGGATAACGTTTGGGTGGCCTGCGGCTTTAACTCTATTGGTATTCAATCGGCAGGTGGAGCGGGGCACGCCCTGTCCCAATGGATGGATAGTGGCGAGAAGCCTTTCGATCTGGGTGATGTCGACATCAGCCGCATGCAGCCGTTTCAGGGCAATAAGCACTATCTCTATGAACGCTCAAAAGAAACACTGGGCCTGCTTTACGCCGATCACTTCCCTTATCTACAGAAGCGTACCGCACGCGGTGTGCGGCGCACGCCTTTCCATCACCATCTGCTGGAACGTGGCGCGGTGATGGGAGAGATCGCCGGTTGGGAACGCGCCAACTGGTTTGCTACTGACGGCCAGGAGCGTGAATATCAATACACTTGGGGTCGCCAAAATTGGTTTGCTAATTCTGCAGCGGAGCATAATGCGGTGCGCACCAGTGTCGGCATGTACGACATGTCTTCCTTTGGCAAAATCCGCGTTGAAGGTCCAGATGCAGAGGCGTTTATGAACCATGTTGGCGGCGGCGATTACTGTGTGCCGAATGGCAAGATCGTTTATACACAGTTCCTAAACGAACGCGGTGGGATTGAGGCCGATGTGACGGTTACGCGTCTTACGGAAACGGCCTATCTGGTTGTTACCCCAGCCGCCACGCGACTTGCCGATCAGACTTGGATGGAACGGCACAAGGGCGACTTCAGCGTCGTGATTACTGATGTGACTGCTGGCGAGGGCGTTCTGGCCGTCATGGGGCCAAAGGCGCGTGAGGTTCTGCAAGCCGTGTCGCCCAACGACTTTTCGAACGAGGTTAATCCGTTTGGCACGGCACAGGAAATCGAGCTAGGCATGGGGCTCGCAAGGGTGCACCGCGTGACCTATGTGGGTGAACTTGGCTGGGAGATCTATGTAAGTGCCGATATGGCAGGCCATGCCTTCGAGACGCTTTACGAGGCTGGGCAGGACCACGGGATGAAGCTTTGCGGCATGCATATGATGGACAGCTGCCGGATTGAGAAAGGCTTCCGCCACTTCGGTCATGACATCACGTGTGAAGATGACGTGCTTGAGGCCGGGCTTGGATTCGCGGTGAAGACGGCGAAGCCCTCATTCATCGGTCGTGACGCAGTTTTGCGGAAGAAAGAAGAGGGGCTGGACGCGCGGCTTATGCAGTTCAAGCTCACCGACCCTGAGCCGCTGGTGTATCATAACGAACCGATCGTACGCGATGGCGAGATCGTCGGTTACCTTAGTTCGGGTAACTACGGCCATCACCTCGGCGGCGCGATTGGAATGGGCTATGTGCCGTGCAAGAGCGAAAGCCCTGATCAGGTACTTGAATCTACCTATGAGATCGACGTCGCAGGTACACGCGTGCAAGCCGAGGCAAGCCTCCGCCCAATGTATGATCCGAAATCGGAGCGGGTGAAGGTCTAGTTCATAGATTTTCAGCGTCTATATGCACTTTTTGGACGCGGCATACTGTACGACCTTATAAATTTCAGGTGCTCTGCAAGCGCTAAATCGTTGAGCGGGAAGTAAGGCAGGTGGCTCTAACACACTCGCCTGGGTATCCGGGCGTTATGGCACGCAAGAGTACGCGACATGGATTTTTTGGCAAAATCGTGTATACTACGTCCATTAGATTTTAAATTTTGATTTTCTTCTGGGGTAATAGACAATGTACTTTCCGAAACAACTCTTTGGTATCGCGCTTGCACTGGCCTTGTCTTCTGGCGTCGCGCATGCTGCCACTCTGATCGACAATACAACACAAGGTTTTTATAATTCCGGCATTGGAACGGCGTTGAACGGTACCAATCCTGCGGTCGACGATAATCTTGTAAATACGTTCTTATTTCCCAACAATAATAGCAGTCCTAATGACCCAACGTTCGCAAACCTGACTGAACCAGATTTGTCTGCGGCATCGGGCGCATTGGGTAGTTGGTTGACGACACCGGCTACGCCAGGTGGTTCGTGGACCGGTTTGCAAAACATTCCAGGGAACTGGGCAGTAAACTCAGAAACCGCGATAATTTACGAATTAGATGGAGGCGTATCTGGTTTAAGCAATGTAATAGCCAGCTTGGGCGTTGATAACGGCATTTTCGTTTGGTTGAACGGTACTTTCGTGGGTGGCGGAATGGCGCCCGGTGGTGCGGTTCCTAACGAGTACTCTCTCAATCTTGGAAATCTCGCTGCAGGACAGAACTTTCTTCAAATTCTCCGTGAAGATCATGGCGGCGGTACCGGCTACGACATACTGGTAACCGGTGACGTAAACGTAATACCTCTTCCTGCGGCAGGCTGGCTGATGATCGCAGCTTTTGGCGGATTCGCTGTATTGCGTCGCAGACCAGCTACTTAAGTTCTATGGTTTCGCATTTCTTGCGATGGCCTGTCGGCACTCGGCAGATCATTTTCACGTAGACGGGCGTATGGTCGGTGGGTTCAAAGGCGCTGCCTCATTATTGCCCGCGCCGCCTTAGCATCGCTGCCAGTTTCATTCATTAGGGCGAGCAGTAAAATCGAGTTTCAAAAAAATGTCTGGCTGTGTTTTGTTGCGCGTTTAGATTGCAAGCAGACATAGTCAGTTTTGTAGGCGGTCGCGTCCGCTTGGTCTCCACTTAGACTTGCGAGCAAAACAATCGCATTCATTTTAGCAAATATGAAACATCTTTCGCGGCTCTTACACCCTCTTCATGAGCGCCGGAGACTGTAGCGCGCTCGATTAGATTGGTGGCTTCGCCTGTAAAGAACACACGTTTCGCGTGTGGAGCGCGATTGATGGTCGCAGGTGCGCCAAACCAGGCATAGCGCCAGAGTAGGATCCTTGCGTCAGCGGGTGCAGGCTCCACTGACTTGCGTACAAAGATCCAAAACTCCGTCTTAGTTTCCATCCTAATGCCGCAACCATACTCTTAACAGGGGATGTGGTGCTTTGAAGCGCGCTGGTGTAGCCAAAGCTCAATGAATGATTATGCTCCGCCTGACACTCCTCTCGACGTCCTGCACCAAGATCACGAACTTGTCGTTGTAAACAAGCCGGCGGGCTTGCTCTCTGTGCCGGGCAAGGGACCAGAATTGGCTGATTGTCTACTCGCGCGTCTCCAGGTGGCATTTCCAATGGCACTTCTGGTGCACCGTCTCGATCGTGACACCTCTGGTGTCATGGTTTTTGGGCTGACGGAGCACGCGCAGCGGCATTTGGGTCTACAATTTGAGAAGCGTTACACGAAAAAAACCTATGTAGCGCGGGTTGCAGGGCGACTTGAACCGAAAGAAGGCGAGGTGGACCTGCCGCTAGCGGTCGATTGGCCCAATCGACCTCGTCAGATGGTTTGTCGCGATACCGGTAAACACGCCCTAACTGCATGGCGGGTACAGCGCTTTGACGCGCAGGAGACACGGGTTCGGCTGATGCCGCGAACCGGCCGCAGCCATCAGTTGCGCGTGCATATGCTGGCCCTCGGACACCCGATCCTCGGCGATCCGCTCTATAATCCAGATGATGCGCGGGAGCGTATGATGCTGCATTCCGAGGAGCTGCGTTTGCGTCATCCGGATGGTGGCACTGGGATGCGTTTTTTTTCAAAGGCTCCGTTCTGATCAGCGGTGCAAAACCCGGTCCGTCAGATTCAGTCGTCCCGCGATGATCGGAGCTATCGCATCCGACAATTGTGGCTCGCGGTTTTGCATGACGGCCAACTCATCTAGGCGATTAGTTGCGACCAGTTGTAGGGCGTCAAGGCGAATGTCTCCTGCTTCACTCCGCGGCAGTCGTCTTACCGGTTGAAGCAATTCAGGTTTTCGGTCAGCGCAGAGCGCTTCAAGCGCATTGTTATCCAAAGTGGTTTCCACGAATGCATAGAGGCCCACACCACGGGCGGGCAAAGCATAGGTGCAGAGCGCTACCCCAGTTACTTCGGGACTCTTCAAGAGCGCTGCACGCAAAGCTGGTCCTTCATTGGCAATTCGGTTTTCCGTACCTTCGCCATCAGACCAGTTGAACAGACGCCGCGTGATGAAATTATACAGCCTTTTACCCGTCGCCATCCAAGCTCTGGCAGGCAGTGATTTTTGCTCCAAAAGCCGTTTTTCTGAAGGTGTCAAAAGCTCGGGTGCGAAAGCCCTTTTTTGTTTCAATAAATGGCGCAAATCCTCTCGTGCCATAAGCCGAAAGAGCCAACCTCGACGGCGATGCACGGTGGCCAATTGAAAGTCGATTACAGCTGCTCTTCCATCCGGTTGCATCAGCCAGTTCTGTGCTTTGGAAATGTCATTGTGCGTTACGCCCCGTGCCCGCATCTGTCGCAAAAGCCTGCGCGCGTCCTTGTACCAAGAGGCGTCTGTGGGCTTAGCCAGCTGTAAGGGTGTACCCTCGGTCCAGCTGCGTACAAGCCCATTTCGGTCTGCCCGCACCAGCACAGGACAGCCTTCGATCCCTTGTACCGCGCGCAGCGCTTTTACCTCTTTACGGGCCAGCCATTGCGAAAGCGGGCGCGCGTAAAATGGCACCTTATCAAGTTTGCGTAGTACGACCGGGAAATTACTAACGCCTTCGAGCGATCCTGAGATCGTTTCGGAAAACACATCGCGCTTATGCACTGTCTTGGGTGCAAATTTTGCGGTGATTATGTCGGGGGTCAGTTCCATAGCGCTATATAGACGCGTGTGGCCGAGCGTGCACAGTTAAATTACGGTGGCATTGTCTTTGCTAGGTGTTGCTTGAGACAAGACGCCTCTGAGAAAATTGATATGTTTGGCTCGTTTTCGACCAGACAGCACAGTTAAAGGCGACGCGGTTTGAAACAGAGCGAGAGCAACGGAACGAAGGAATGGAAACTTCACCCCATGCTTTCGCATCGCATAAACCCGCGAACGCCCCATATGCCAGGCTTTGATCGCGGCGACTTCTGCACTGCGCGGTGTCGAGTTCCCCTGATCATGCGACAAATGTGCCGCAGCGATGCCCATGAGCGGCCCGCATTTTTTTGCCAGTCTTAGACTGAGATCGTCATCTTCGTGATAGAGGAAAATCTCCGTGTCAAAGCCGCCCACAGCTTCAAACGCCTCTCGACGCACCAAAAGCGCTGCCCCGGACAACACCTTCACCTCTTTGTCTTCGGTCGCACCGTCATTGGCCAGCTTCCCTTTGCCGGGCAATAAAACGCTGGAGAAAGGAAAACGTGGCGTGCCGTTTTTGTCGAGAAAGGCGGGGTTGAATGCAGAGGCTGCGGCATGGCGGTCTGCGCCATCCAAAAGAGCTTCTAACCCGCCTTTTTTAAGCTTCGCGTCAGGGTTCAAGAACAGAAGATACTCAGTTTCTGCGCCTTCGGCTCCAGCATTGCAGGCGCTGCCAAATCCGAGGTTTTCTCCGAGCTCGATCAGCTTAGCATCGTGCTCAGCTGCTAGTGCTCGCGTAGTTTCGATATCTCGTGAACCATTATCGACGACGATGATCTTCGTGTCGTTGGGACAGTTTGGAAGCATCTCGGCCAAAGCGGCCGAGCTGTTGTAGCTTACTGAGACTATCGTGACCCGGATCATTGGTGTTCCAAGCCAAACGGGATAAAACACCCGTTCAGCCCGAAGAAGTTCATCGTTTGCGTGTCGGTCGCCTAAGCTCCATTTGGCCAGCCGGAGACGGATTTCACTTCAAGGAAATCCTCAATCCCCCATTTACCACCTTCGCGTCCATTACCTGATTGCTTCATGCCGCCAAAGGGTGCGCCAGAGCCGCGACCCTGACCATTCATTTCTACCATGCCGGAACGCAAGGCGCGGGCGCAGCGTTGCGCGCGTTCACCGTCCTGCGTTTGAACATAGTTGGTTAACCCGTAGGTCGTGTCGTTTGCCATCGCCAGGCCGTCTTCTTCATCATCGAACGGAATGATGGAAAGGACAGGACCAAAGATTTCCTCGCGAGCGATTGTCATATCGTTGCTCACATCAGCGAAAACGGTGGGTTTCACGTAGAACCCACGATTCAGACCATCAGGGCGACCTGTGCCACCCGCGACCAAACGCGCACCTTCGTCGATGCCTTTCTGAATTAGGTTTTGGATCTTTTCGAACTGCACAGCGTTCACAACGGGCCCGATGTGGCGTCCGCTTTCTGATGCAGCGCCGACTTTGACGTTTGCGGCGACCTCTGCCGCCGTTTCCACGGCTTGATCATAAACACCGCGTTGCACCAGCATACGCGTTGGCGCGTTGCAGGATTGACCTGAGTTGTTCATGCAATGCAAAACGCCGCGCTTAACGGCCTTTTCATCCGCATCGGCGAAGATCAGGTTTGCACCTTTGCCGCCAAGCTCCAAGCTCACGCGTTTTAGTGTGTCCGCCGCATTTTTGGAAATCAATTTGCCCGCGCGTGACGAGCCGGTGAAGGACACCATATCGACATCGGGATGGCCTGTCAGAGCCGTACCAGCGCCCGCGCCATCGCCGTTGACAAGGTTGAAGACACCCTTTGGAACACCCGCCGCATCAACAGCTTCAGCAAAGAGAACCGCCGAAAGTGGGGATTCTTCAGAGGGCTTTAATACCATAGAACAGCCTGCAATCAGACCCGCGATCACCTTCAAAGTCACTTGGTTCATAGGCCAGTTCCAAGGTGTGATCATCGCGACAACACCAATTGGTTCATGAATGATCCGGTCGCTTGGCGCGTGATCGCCAAGTGGTTCGATAAACTGAAACTCGCGACCTGCCTTGATGAGCTCATCAATGTGCCACGTGCCTGCACCAACCTGTTGGTTGCGCGACATGTCAATCGGCGCGCCCATTTCCATGCTCATGAACTGCGCCATTTCCTCAGCACGCTCTACATAAGCATCACGGATTTTTTCGATATATCCTATGCGCTCTTCAACCGGGGTCATCATCCAAGGGGTGAATGCGGCCTTTGCCGCTGAAACTGCGGCGTTTATGTCCGCTGAACCCGCCAGCGAAATGACGGCGCAGGGTTCTTCGTTAGACGGATTAATAACGTTGTGGTCGGCCGCGCTGGAGGGTTCAACCCAGGCGCCGTTTATATAAAATTGCCGTTTCTCAATCATCTTGTTCTCCTCTGGTCAGGAAGCCGATAGCAGCCAGCGCTGCTATAAAATCTGAATCGGAGCTTAAGCACCGGCCGCGACCGGCTGCAAGAGCGGGAAGCCGGTGTTTCGCTTTTGAATACACAATTTCAGCAAACAAGAATTTCGCTTTTGGAGACTGGAAGCAAACCAAGGTTTGTCGCATGTGGACAGACTTTTACTTTTTGCCTATCGGTTTCGCCCATGGGGAAACGAAACGCGTTCAAAATCAACGGAACACAGCTTTTGCCGGGGCAACGCGGTACGGTCAAACTGCCCGTCGGCACACTCTCGGATCATACACCGGTTGATCTTGCGATTCATGTTGTTCACGGTCGTAGACCCGGACCAGTTTTGTTTGTTTCCGCCGCGATCCATGGGGACGAAGTGATCGGTGTGGAAATTGTACGTCGGTTGCTGAAAGCACGTTCACTGAGCCACATGGCCGGCACGCTGCTTGCAGTTCCGATCGTGAACGGTTTTGGATTTTACAACCACTCGCGCTATCTGCCTGATCGTCGCGACTTAAATCGTGTTTTCCCCGGTGGGCCGACGGGGTCCATGGCCTCTCGTCTTGCACATATCTTCATGCAGGAGGTGGTCTTGCGATCAGACGTGGGTATCGATCTTCATTCTGCTGCGGTGCACCGCACCAACTTGCCGCAAATACGTCTGACTCCCGGCAATGAAAAACTTCGGGAATTGGGAGAAGCATTCGGCGCACCTGTTATGATGCCTTCAAAGCTGCGTGAAGGGTCTTTACGCATGGCCGCAGAAGAGGCGGGCGTTGATGTCCTTTTGTATGAGGGTGGGGAGGGACTCCGCCTCGATGAGCTCGCCGCTCGATCTGGAGTCAGCGGTATTTTGCGCGTCATGAACAAGCTTGGTATGATAGGAAACAAAGCTACTCCGAAAGCACGAAAAGCAACCGTTTTTGCCAATTCCTCACGCTGGTATCGCGCTCCGAACGCGGGAGTTTTTCGGGGATATGTCGCAATCGGCGACGTCGTGGATAAAGGCGATATCCTTGGCGCGGTGTCCGATCCGTTCGGTGAGGATCAGCAAGACGTGGCGTGCGAACACGAGGGTGTTGTCATCGGTCGAAGCAATATGCCGGCCGTTTACGAAGGCGAGGCTTTGTTCCACATTGCGGAAACCGCCAATGCCAATACGGCTGCAGAAGGTGTTGCGGCCCAGCTTGATGCCGGGCCGCTTTACGATGAAGACGAGATTATCTGAACCTATGCCTCTTCAGCATCCAGAAGACCGCTTCTGAAGACAACACCGGCCAGTACGCCACCAATCGTTGGAGCCAAAAGGAACAGCCATAGTTGTGCCAGCGCACCACCACCTGCAAATAGAGCTGGGCCAATTGAGCGCGCAGGGTTCACGGAAACACCAGAGATGTTGATACCGACGAGGTGGATTGCCACAAGCGCGAGACCGATTGCCAGACCTGCAACTGCCGATGGTGCACCGGCGCCCGTCGCGCCAAGGATAACGACGACGAACAGGAACGTAGCGACGAGTTCGAACACTAAAGCAGATATCATGCTGTATTCGCCAAGATAACCCGGGCCCCAACCGTTTTGACCCAGACCGTTTTGCGCGACCGAGTAATCGGCTTTACCGCTAGCAATTAACATCAGGATGAGTGCTGCGACGATGGCACCTGCAACTTGCGCGACGATGTAACCAATCGCTTCGCCGATTTGCATTCGACCTGCCGCAACTGCGCCTAGTGAGACGGCGGGGTTGATATGACATCCGGACACCGGCCCGATGCCATAAGCCATCCCAACAAGCGCAAGGCCAAATGCCATCGAAATGCCAACTAAACCTATATCACCACCAGCGATAACCGCAGAGCCGCAACCGATTAGAACCAGAGTGAACGTCCCAATAAATTCCGCCAAGAGTTTATTCATTACATGCCCCTTCAAGCAATTCTTGTGTGGAGCAACGTCTATAGAACGTTCAGATCGAAAAAGGGGAAGTTTGCTGGAAAGTTAGCCAGAGTTATTTGGTGTGCTCTTTGTTCTGGGGCAGCAGGAAAATCGATGTGGCCAGAAGGCTAAAGATCAATTCGTAAACCTCCCATTTTCGGCCAGCGATGATGAGTGCGATCACAAGGCTCGACAAGACGGCGAGAATGGCGTGACTTAGCCGAGGCACCGGAACTGCCAAGCGATTGGCGAGGTTCGCAATAAAGGTTGATCTTGGGAAAAGCAGTGGCAGTCCGACGAGATAAATTAGAAGCACGGTTGTCAGGACCGAACCGAAAACTGTTTTCACCAGGTCTAACTCTCCCCAAGGAGTTTGTATGACCAAATTATGAAAGTTGGTCTCACCTTGCTTGTTGTGCTCCAGAAGTGCCTCGCCCGTCTCCCAACCAAAAATGCGTTGTCCCCAAGAGATTTCTTCTCCTGAAGCCAGGAAAAACAAAAGCGCGTAGAAGAGCGTTAAGCCAAAAGCAAAACCCATACCGCGGCTTTTTAGCGAGATCGCATTACGGACCAAAACGATGCTAGCGATCAGGAGGAATACCGCCGTTGCATATTCGACAATGCCGTCTTCTGCAGCGTAGGTATGCGCAAAGAAATCTGGTCCGAATATCGCGATCACAATGGTGATCGCCAAAATGGCTACAATTGAGCCGAGAAGGCCTCTGTCCACACGTTCTGCTGTTGTCACTTTGATCTCGCTAGAACTCTTTCGTATTCGCTCAGATAAGCGAAGGTAACCTTCGCATCAAGTTACAAGACCGTCCTAATTTCGCAGGTTCCGGGTCGTATTTGCATGGCCGAATCGCGCGTTCACATGCTAAGTGTTGTGGTATGCAGCGCTCTGAACCCAAAATAGGCGAAAAAAGACCGATTATACGTCAATTGGATGAGGCGGCGGTAAATCGCATCGCCGCAGGTGAAGTTATTGAAAGACCGGCCTCGGCTGTAAAGGAGTTGATCGAAAACGCCTTGGATGCCGGGGCCGCTCGAATTGGCATAGACATCGCGGATGGCGGCAAGACGCTTATCCGCGTCAGTGATGATGGGTGCGGCATGGATGCGGATGACTTGCCTCTAGCTTTAGCAAGGCATGCGACGTCAAAAATCGATGGCTCTGATCTGCTAAACATCCAAAGCTTTGGGTTCCGCGGCGAAGCGCTGGCGAGCCTAGGAGCTGTCGGACGTTTAACTATTGCGTCTCGGACTAAAGATACTGATCCGGTGGAGGTCAGCGTCACCGGCGGAAAGATGGGTCCGATACGGCCAGCGGCACTCAATCAAGGGACCGTCGTGACCTTGCGCGATCTGTTCTTTGCCACGCCTGCTCGACTGAAATTCATGCGTTCTGATCGGGCAGAAACGCAGGCGATCAACAATGTGGTCAAGCGGATGGCTATGGCAGAGCCGTTTGTTAGCTTCACTCTTCGCGATATTTCTGGTGAACGTGATCCTCGTATGGTTTTCCGTGCTTACGCGGAAACGGGAGACCTGTTTGATGCGCTACATCGACGGTTGGCGCAGGTGCTCGGGTCGGATTTTGCAGAGAACGCGTTGCGCATCGACGCCGAACGCGAAGGTCTACAGATGACGGGGTATGCTGCTTTGCCAACCTATTCGCGCGGCGCGGCTACGGCACAATATCTTTTTGTGAATGGACGCCCAGTAAGAGATAGAATGCTACTTGGTGCCCTACGCGCCGCATACAATGATTTTTTGAGTCGCGATCGTCATCCTGTCGCTGTGCTATTCATCGACTGCCATCCGACACTCGTCGATGTGAATGTGCATCCGGCCAAGGCCGAGGTGCGGTTCCGTGACCCGGGTACTGCTAGGGGCCTAATCGTCTCCGGCCTGCGCCATGCTCTTGCAGAAGCTGGTCATCGTGCGTCAACAACTGTTGCAGGCGCAGCGCTGGGTGCGATGCGACCTGAGCCTTCAGGTGCGCGTGTTTATCAAATGGATCGACCTTATGGCTTAAGTTCGACTGACAAGTATGCAGCAAGCCTGCCCGCCTTTGCAGAAGCCCAAAGCGCCTTTAGTGGACGTGTGGAGACGGATGCGCCGTCGGAAGGGCTTGAGACCGACCAGGCTTACCCTCTTGGCGCGGCGCGGGCGCAATTGCATGAAAACTACATCGTTGCACAGACCGAGAATGGCATGGTCATTGTTGATCAGCACGCCGCGCATGAACGCCTTGCTTATGAGAAATTAAAAGCGCAAATGGAGGAGCGCGGGGTCGCAGCGCAAGCGCTTCTGATCCCGGAAATCGTCGAGCTTTCCGAAGCCGAGGCCAGCCTTCTACTCAGTGTATCGGATGATCTGGAACAGCTTGGTCTTGGCATAGAAAGCTTCGGTCCAGGAAGCATCGCCGTTCGCGAGACGCCCGCAGTCCTTGGGCCATGCGATGCTGCGGCCATGTTGCGTGACATCCTAGACGAGCTCGCGGACATGGGGCGGAGCGAGAGCTTACGTAACCGTATAGATGCGATTCTGAGCCGTGTCGCTTGTCACGGTTCCATCCGGTCAGGTCGCCGTATGAGAGGGGACGAAATGAACGCGCTCTTGCGAGAGATGGAAGCCACACCGCATTCGGGTCAATGTAACCATGGGCGACCCACCTATGTGGAGCTGCCGTTGGCTGATATTGAGAGGCTCTTTGGACGGCGATGATTGTCATCAATGGTCAAAATTATGCGTTAAACGATCCTTTGGTCCTTGCGGCCATTGCGGGCGTCGTTGTGATCTTACTTCTGTTGATTTTCGGCTTCCTTTCGGTCCGTTCCGCAGGCCGCTCTGCGCGCGCGCTGCAACCGTTGGCCGAACAGATGAGTTCACTTGGTTCTCGAGTGCAGTCCCTAAGCGATGGGCAGGAACGTCTTTCGGGTGGATTGAATCACGTCTCGGAAGCACAAGCACAAAGCCAAACAGCGATGCTGCAATTGATGGAGAAACGTCTGGCGGAAGTCTCCGGCCAGATGACGGAAAATCTGCAAGGTTCGGCACGCCGTACGGCTCATAGCCTTGGGGAGCTGCAGGAACGGCTGAGCGCTATAGACAAAGCGCAGGAGAATATCACCAAGCTTTCAGGTGACGTCCTCTCTTTGCAGGACATCCTGTCTAATAAACAGACGCGGGGTGCTTTTGGAGAAATCCAACTCACTGATATTGTTAGAAAAGCTCTGCCGTCGGACAGTTACACTCTACAAGCGACGCTTTCCAACGGCCGGCGTGCCGATTGTCTGATCCATCTGCCGAACCCGCCGGGTCCGATCTGTATCGATAGCAAATTTCCCTTAGAGGCTTATGAAGCGCTGCACAATGCGACCACCGATTGGGAACTCAATGAGGCGGCTAAACAGCTCCGCACTTCACTGCGCAAACACATTAAGGACATCGCTGAACGTTATATAATCGAAGGCGAGACGGCTGATGGCGCTTTGATGTTCCTCCCGTCCGAAGCAGTCTACGCCGAGTTGCACGCAAACTTTGCTGAACTCGTGCGCGAAGGCTTTGCCGCACGTGTGTGGATCGTTTCACCGACCACTTGCATGGCCACACTCAATACGATGCGTGCTATTCTAAAAGACGCGCGCATGCGCGAACAAGCTGGTGCGATCCGGAGAGAGCTAGGCCTGCTCTTCGCAGACGTGGACCGCCTTGGCACGCGCGTGGAGAACCTTGACCGTCATTTCACGCAAGCCAGCAAAGACATCTCTGACATTAAAATTTCTGCAGAAAAAGCAGGCCGTCGGGCAAGAAGGCTCGACAACTTTGATTTCGAAGAGTTGGCGCCCGATGAGGACAGTACTGTCGTGCCGATTTCCAAGGATGGCTGAATGCGCATCCTGACTGTGATTGACAATCCCGATCCAAATTCATTCACTCACGCGATCGCAGAACGGTTCAATGACGGTGCCATTCAAGCGGGTCATACCGTTGAAATCGCTGACCTTTATGTTGAGAACTTTGATCCAAGATGGCAGATCGCGGATGAGGCGCAGTTTGAAGACCTCCCTGTGCCTGCTGACGTGCTGGCCTATCAGGCGCGCATAGAAAAGGCTGATGTAATCTGCATGACTTTCCCGCTTTTCTGGTTTGGCATGCCCGCAATGATGAAAGGCTGGATAGATCGCGTATGGTCCTATGGATGGGCCTATGACCAGATCGACGATCCTGAAGAGTCGCTGCAACGTGACAGGATTGGCGTGATGCTCATCCCGGCTGGGGGTGATCCAAAGAAGTGGGAGCCCTACGAATGGCATGATGCAATGGATGCGATCTGGCGCAAGGGCACGATGGGTTACTTTGGCATGAAAGATCGCCGAATTCACATTCTCAACGGATCCGAAGGATCAGAGAAGCGTCGCGCAAGCCTTCTGAGACGTGCTTTTGATGCGGGAGCTGGATTGAGCCAAAGCTCAACTCAATAATCGCACGCGGCATTTAGAGTATCGTAATAGTTGTGTTATGCTCTGGTCATTTATCGTTTGTATTGTTGGAGTTTAAAATGTCTGCAATTTCAGATTTTGTAAAATACGGCCCGGTCCTGACAACGGATACGCCCGGTCACAGCACCAGTGGCGAAGCGTTGCTGTGTCGTTTGGCCATTCTCGTGGGTGTAGTGGCGTTTTTTCTGCCTATTGTCTTGTTCACAGGTGCGCAGCTTGCTGGCACTTGCATGCGCGACTCCATTAGCCATTTCTATTATGCGCCGTTTCTTGGCGCGGCTTTCGTCGGTATGCTGTTCTTCATAGGCGGGTTTTTGGTTGCCTACACCGGTGATCATTGGCTTGAAATATGGGGAAGCAATATCGCCGCGGCCGGCGCTTTTGGTGTGGCGCTGTTTCCAACCACTGGCACCGGGTGTGAGGAAGCCACATTCGTCGCGCGTGTCTTCGCAGAGGTCATCAACACAACCCCGTTTGCGGTATCACCAATCCCAACTGGTGGATACTTTGAACTGTTTGGCGAAACCAGCAAATGGCATCAAGTCGCGGCGGGTATTGTTTTTGTCTATCTGGGCCTATTCTGTCTGTTTGTTCTGCGTCGTTGTATTGAAGGGCTGCACATTCAAAACGGTCAGCTGCTGCCAAGCAAAGCGCGCCGCAACAGGATTTACACCATCTGCGGCATCGTCATCTTGCTTTGCGTCTTGGTTCTTTTCTTGAAATCAAAGGGCGACGCGGAATTCCTGGAATTCTGGAACCGCAACAACCTTACATTCTACGTGGAAGCTGTGGCTCTTTGGGCTTTCGGCTTTGCTTGGTTCACAAAGGGTAGACCGTTTTCCATGCTTGATGACGCGAATTACACCGCATTTAAGTAGTTTCTAGGCAGTGTCTGCGAAACGCTCGCTTAAGCATGTCGAGTTCTTCGCGCAAAAGCGTGACTTCTGCTCGGATGTCCTCGCTGAGTGCATCACCCGCGGCCAGTGAAAAACTGGATAGCGGGTCTCCGCTGTCTTTATCGGTGATCAAAAAAGTCTGAACCCCGTCGGCGATCGTTTCGACAGGGACAGGCACACGCAATACCCATTGACCTTGGTCCTGGGCTTCTACGATCTCGACACCGGGTACCGTGTTCTGCAAGTGTGTGACTTCAATCTGCGGCTTTTCAGAGCCGCTATTCTGCCTAGTAAGAATACCTTCCCAGACCCCTTCAAAAAGGCGCGTTTTTGTAAGTGTCAGCTCTTGCATTGCGCGTTCCTTTTCCCTCAAAACTCCGCTCTTGGTCTGCGGCTGAAGGTTAGATCCCTAAGGATCACCTGGCTCATTTGTGGGTTTTCAAAGATCAAATCAATCCATCCGCGTTCGATCCGTTTTTCATTGAGATTAGAATAGGCCAGATCGAACTCAACGACGATCTCTTCTTCGTGCAGCGGTAACTCTCGGACAAACTGTTCAGTGTTGGGACCGTGTTTGATGTTGAGTCGCGCAAAAATCTCAAGCGGCTTCTCCATTTCAACAATTGTATCCATGCGGATAAGATGGCGCTGTTTGAGGCCATTTACTGCTTGGTCAGGCAAATCCAAAACAAGCGATAGAAACGAGCCATCAAACGCAAACACGTCCATGCGAAGACCGTAAGGCGCAAGATCAGCCTCTCGCATGTTTCGAATCTGGCGCAACGTGAGCTCTGAGTGTCGGCAGTCATGAAACAAGGTGAGCTCTTCGCCGAGTTTGGTTTTGCTCAGAACCGAGGAGCGACCCGGTGTGGCCAACGGTTCTCTCCAAAGGGAAGGCCGCCAAGACCAGTCGGTACCATGAGGTTTTTGGAATGCATTTGAGCCAATGATGGGAAGCGCGAGAAGGTTGTCCGCCTTCTTGATGACCTCATTGAGGTGAAAGCGCAGTTTTCTGGCCTCTGATCGTTCTTTCTGAAGCCGCGTCAAACTCATCTGCGACGCATTGCGAGCCGCGCTGCGCCAACGACGCAGGCTATGGTTTTTGACAAACCAGTCAAAGCCAGACGGTCTTTGCCCCATATGTTCCGCGTCTTCCTGGTTGGTTCATGCTTGGGTGTGCCACACGACCTTTATCATAGCATTAACCCTAATCCGGAAACAATCTAATCAGTCTGTTCCGTTCAATCATTCTGGGTTTCGTTTGCTTGGTCTCTAAAGATCGGCGTAGACATGACGTTCTTTTTCGGCACCAGGGTGTGTGACGGCACCTTTGTAGGTTTCGCCGACCAACTGAGCGTATTTCCAAAGAGCACCAGAGGCATAGATTGTCTCCTTTGGACCAGCCCAGGATGTCTTGCGCGCCGCAAGCTCTTCTTCCGACAAGGCGACGCTGAGCTCGCCTTCAATTGCATCAATGGTGATTTCATCGCCATCCTGGACAAGTGCGATGGGTCCGCAGGCTGCCGCCTCTGGTCCAACGTGACCCACGCAGAACCCGCGCGTTGCGCCGGAAAAGCGGCCATCGGTGATCAAGGCAACTTTTTTGCCCATGCCTTGGCCAGACAGGGCCGCTGTCGTGGCCAGCATTTCGCGCATGCCTGGGCCGCCCGATGGGCCTTCGTTGCGAATGACCAAAACCTCACCTTCCTTGTATTCGCGGCGTTTCACCGCCTCGAAGGCGTCTTCCTCACATTCGAAGACGCGTGCCGGACCAGTAAAGCGTTGATCCTCCTCGCTCATACCTGCGACTTTGACTATTGCGCCTTGAGGGGCGAGATTGCCCTTCAACCCAACAACACCGCCCGTTTTTGTTATGGGAGCTGAGGCCGGATAGATCACCTTCCCGTCGGCTTCACGCTCAATCAGATCGAGCTCTTCACCCATAGTTTTGCCCGTCGCAGTGATGCAATCCTCATGGATGAGCCCGATTTTGCGCAGCTCTTTCATCACTACGGGTACGCCACCTACCTCATAGAGGTCTTTGGCCACATACTGGCCGCCGGGTTTGAGATCGACGAAGTACGGCGTGTCTTTGAAAATCTCGCACACATCATCTAGGAAAAACTCAAGTCCTGCTTCATGAGCGATGGCAGGCAAGTGCAAACCGGCATTAGTTGAACCGCCCGTGCAAGCCACGACGCGCGCCGCGTTTTCAAGCGACTTGAGTGTCACCACATCACGGGCTCGAATTTTCTTCTCAAGCAGTGCCATGACAGCCTCACCCGACGCCATGCCATATGCATCGCGGCTCTCATATGGTGCAGGCGCACCCGAGGAGTTCGGCAGCGCGAGGCCGACCGCCTCAGAAACACAGGCCATTGTGTTTGCGGTGAACTGACCGCCGCAGGCTCCGGCCGAAGGACAAGCTACTTTTTCCAAAGCGAGAAGTTCTTCATCTGAGTTTGCTCCGGCTTGGTGGCGACCTACCGCCTCGAAAACATCTTGAACGGTCACATCTTTACCTTTGAACCGACCTGGCAGAATTGAGCCACCATAGATGAAGACTGAAGGCACATTGAGGCGCACCATCGCCATCATCATTCCCGGTAGTGATTTGTCACAACCTGCAAGCCCAACGATTGCATCATAGCAATGCCCTCGCATGGTAAGCTCAACCGTGTCAGCAATCGCTTCTCGGCTGGCCAAAGAGCTACGCATGCCCTCGTGACCCATTGCAATACCGTCAGTAACGGTAATGGTCGTAAACTCACGTGGAGTACCACCGGCAGCTTTGACGCCGCCTTTGACAGACTGCGCCTGACGGTTAAGCGCGATGTTGCAAGGTGCGGCTTCATTCCAACAGGTTGCGACACCCACCAGCGGCTGGTGGATTTCATACTCTTGAAGACCCATCGCGTACATGTAGGAGCGGTGCGGTGCGCGCGCGGGTCCTTCGGTGACATGGCGACTGGGCAGGATTTGCTTGTTGAACTTTGTCATCTGGCTGTTACCTGAAAGTTTCCGGCAACCTCTATGGCAGAGAAACACGTTGAGCAAGCACCGAAGGACCGCGCGTGTCTAAATTCCCATGGTTTGGGTCTTGAAGTGAAGGCAAGTGTTGCGTTGCGATCAATGCTCACATTTGTCGTTGAAAAGAAGCTTTGTGAGATCACGTAGTACATCCCCGTCTTGAGTGGCGCGGGCCAATGTCCATCCGCCCTGTAGGGTAACGAACATCTTTTTTGCCAAAAGCTGTGCATCGTTGGAGGACTCGCCAAGCCGCTCTGCATGTGATGCGATTTGTTGCGTCCAGGATGCGAAGTACTCGGCACAACGCTCACGAAACATATCGTTTTCCGGACCGCTGAACAAAATCACAGAAATTGGACAGCCTGTATGTTTGCCCATCAACTCGAATAGCTTTGCCAATTTGTAAAAAAGGGTTGTTGCACCGCTGCGATAACTTTCTGCGTGTTCAAAAGCATCATCAATGATGCGGCTCATTTCACGATGCGCGAGAGCTGCGGCCTCAAGCGCTAGATCGGATTTGCCATTTGGGAAGTGGTGGTAAAGCGAACCTTTGGGCAATTTTGATGCTGCCAATATCTCATTTAATCCAACACCGTGAAAGCCACGTTCCTGGAACAGCCTAGCAGCGGTCCACGCCAGTTTATCACGAGAATTCTGTTCCATAATTTCTCTTTGACATGATTAGACCGATTGGTCTAGTGTTGCGTTAGACCAATCGGTCTAATCAGGAGATCGAAATGAATGCACCAATGCGATCAGTCGACGTTGAAAAAGAAACAATGAGAGAAGTTTCCTTTCCGTCGGGCGAACACACTTTGAAAGGTCATCTGTTTTTGCCGAGTCGTGATCCAAGTACGATAGTGATCCTGAACGGCGCTACAGGCGTGAAGGCGCGCTTCTATGAGAGCTTTGCCAAATGGCTTGCGTCCGAAAAAGGGGTTGCTTGTCTTACTTATGACTACAGGCACTTTGGCGCATCGTCGCTTGAAGATATCCGAACCTCCAAAGCAATCATGTCGGATTGGGGCGTGCATGATCAGGAGGCAGCACGCGCCTTCGTTGCCAAAACGCTGCCGGGCCTTCGCGTTTGGGTCATTGGGCACTCCCTCGGCGCAATGTGCCTACCTTTTCAGCGGAATTTAGATGAAATTGACCGCGTGATCGCGGTTACAAGCGGATTGGTACATGTATCGGATCACCCATGGCCCTATCAGGCGCTGGCTCGAGCTTTTTGGTACGGGCCATTTCCACTCGCGACGCTACTGATGGGATACATGCCTGGCAAAAAAATGCGCGTCGGAGAAGACCTACCACCTGGCGTCTATTGGCAATGGCGCAAATGGTGCACGCGGCGAGAGTTCTATGCCGGTGACTTCGGTCGAGAACTACCGTTCCCGGACTGGGCAGGCTTAAAAGCCCCAATCAAGTTTGTTGCAGCGGCCGATGACGCCATCACCCCGCCTAAAACGGTTTGGCGTTTGATGCAGTGCTATCCTTCAGCACCGAAAACTCAATTGGTCTTGGAGCCTGAGGCGTTCGGATTACAAAACATTGGGCACATCAATGTATTTGCGGAAAAGAGCAAAGCAGTGTGGGAAAAGATAGTCTCCTGAGCATTTTCGAAAACGACGGCATTTGAAACGCAAGTATGTTCAAGAGCGCGACAGAGAGTTTACCTGCTCTAAAACGACAAACCCCCGAAGCGGATGCTCGGGGGTCATCGTTTTTGTCACTGAGTGACTGACTTGCGTTCTCAGAGAAGCCCTTCGCGCTGTGCCTTTTTACGGGCAAGCTTGCGGGCGCGGCGAATAGCCTCAGCCTTCTCGCGAGCGCGTTTTTCGGACGGTTTCTCGAAATGTTGCCGAAGCTTCATTTCGCGGAATACGCCCTCACGCTGCAGCTTCTTTTTCAGCGCGCGGAGCGCCTGATCGACATTGTTGTCGCGAACACTGACCTGCATGTGGTTGTCACCACCTTTCTAGTCTAAAGTTGCAAAAAGAGTGCAGGGAGTGGCCGTATAACAAAGGCGATATAGTTTGTCTAGGGTAGGACGGAACGCTGCATAGGAGTGCCAAATGACGGATAGAGATGTGAAATCCGAGCTGTTGCAAGCCATCAAGCCGCATGTGCCATTTGACGGCTGGACCGAGACTGCTTTTCGAGCTGCTTGCGAAGACACAGATATCAGCGTGGGTCTGGCCAAAGCTGCATGTCCGCGGGGTGCGATTGATCTTGCCATCGCGTTCCATGAAGAAGGCGATGCAGAAATGCTGTCTCGGATCGCTGCGCAAGGCGAGAGCGAAATGCGGTATTCCGAAAAGGTAGCTGCTGCTGTGCGACATCGCCTCGAGGCGATCGAGGACAAAGAGCTTGTCAGGCGAGGCGCCACCCTTTTTGCACTGCCTCAGAATGCCACGGATGGTGCAAAACTCATCTGGGGAACCAGCGACAAAATTTGGAAGGCGCTGGGTGATACATCGGAGGATATCAACTGGTACACCAAGCGCGCCACGCTTTCGGGCGTGTATTCGACAACCGTACTTTATTGGCTCGGCGATGACAGCTCTGAGCATGAGGCGACTTGGGAATTTCTGGATCGTCGAATCGATAATGTCATGAGTATTGAAAAGACTAAAGCCAAGCTGCGAGAAAACCGGCTTTTTACGCATGTAATGGATGGTCCACTTTCATTTTTGAGGCGCATCCGACCTCCAAGTGGTAAGCCCGAAGGCATGCCTGGTAGCTGGTCACGCTAAATAAGCCTATTTGACGCCACTTCCTCCACACGCCTATACCGGTAGCGGGGCAAAAAGAGCGGGTGAGCGAAATGTTTATCGCGATTCTGATTTTTCTCAGTCTCGGGCTGAGTTATTGGGCCGTATCGCGCGATTTGCCTTTGAACTGGGAGTTCGCGGAGCCGCCTAAGGCACGGACAGGTGGCGAACCCAGCCATGCCACCCTATTCGATTATCAGCCTGTCACAGGTCAGGCTCATTCACCCTCCATCGTCCTTACCAATACGGGTTTTGACGTTCTTTGGTTCGAAGGTTCAGAAGAGGCTCAGGCCGACGTGGACATATACGCGGCTTGTTTCGAGAGAAAAATCGGTGGGTGGGAAGAGACGGAGCGCGGCGTTCGTTTGGAGCGTGGAGGACTGGGTGCCGCGATGGAACCGCGACAGCTCGTAGTCACACTTGGCAACACGATTGAAAACGAGGCCACCGGAGGGCTCTACGCAACAGTCGTGTCGGTGGGCGGCTGGGCCATGGCATCAATAGCCGATGTCCGTGCGAAAGGCGCTTTGTGGGCGCGCAAACTAAACCTATCACCTTTCATAAATCGGTCTCACTTGGTTAAGTCGCCAATGGTGAAGTATGCGGACGGTTCTTGGGGTCTGCCCGCTTACTTTGAAATGGGTGAGGCCCACAGTCTGCTGGTGCGTACGGATATCGACGGTCGGGTGCGAGATACCAGTCGGATCGATGGGTTTGGCAAGCCTATCCAGCCAATGATTGTACCATTGGATGGCGAACGGGCTGTGGCGTTTTTGCGTGATTTTGACCCCTCAGGAAAGCTTCTGATTGCGCATACTGCCGATGGTGGTCAGAGTTGGTCTGAAGTCACGCAAACAGACCTACCTAATCCCAGCGCACCAGTCGCAACGCTGTCGTTAGAAGACGGGCGCATTCTTATGGTAGCCAACGATGGGCCGGATGGCGGTCAAAGGTTGAGCTTGCTTGTTTCGGAGGATGAAGGGCAAACCTGGACCCATTTGCGCATCATAGAACCAAATGAAGCTGTTGCACGCTATCCGATGTTACGAGTTTTACCTGATGGCGAGATTGCGTTCAGCTATTCGTTCGGTGCAAAGACTGGCATCCGGGTGCATGTTTTCAATGCCGCTTGGGCGTTGTCTGGAGATGCGGCATGAATGGGGTAGGGGCATTCGTTGCATTAGGCTTCGTCGTAAGCTGGGTCCTCTACATAGTGTTTGGCCTTTTTCTGCCCGGTTTCTTCGCGATCAGCCTGGCCTTGGTTTATGGAGCCGTACTTGTTTGGTTTTTACGCAACAATATAGCTGTGAGCGGCTCAATTGCGGTTTTAGCACCTTTTGGCGTACTGCTGCCTGCTCTAGCGCTTAGGCATATGGTGGTTGGGCTTGGTTGGAATGTTCCCGGATTCTCTGGATTAGAGATCGGAGTATTCTTAGTCTTCTACACGGCGTTTTTGTCCAGCGCCTTTGGGCGCATTCCGGTCAATATTTACCGGCTGGGATATGCCCCGTGGCCAGTGGCGGCGATGGCTTTGTTTCTTTGCATTTATGCGCTGCTTACAGATAATTGGTTTCTCGCGCTCATTGTCGTGTTCAGCCAAGTCGTTTGGGTCATTCGATTGGGCTCCAGCAACTGGTTTGACCATGTTACCCACGTCTTGCTTTGGCCGGTGGCGCTGATCTCACTCATTGGCAAAGTAATTTGAGTACTTCGCCACACTGAAATGAAGGTTTAGCGAACCGGTGCGAAAAGCGCGTCATCCAATGAGCAGTCTTTGATAACGTCGCGCCCACAAGGAATCGGAACCAAATCCTTTGACAAACAGATGCGCGCCTCTTGAATGTGGTCATCTCTACAGGTGATTGTAATGGTATTTGGTGACAAATCTGGATTTTCGCGGAGAAACGCCTCTTCGATGACCGAGGCGGGCAATTTCACAGGCTTCTCAAGTTTGCGTAAGACTTCGGGTCGAGTGACCAAGGCGTAGGCCTCACGCGAGAGTCTGTAATAGGCTTTTGCTGACAATCCTGAGCACGTACCGTGCTTGCGCCATTGATGCCATGCCAGTCCGGAACTCCCCATTATGTCGCTCATCTCGCGGGTCATCTGTCGAGACGGAGCGCGCTCTACCGTAGGGCAGAATGATGGCCAGCCGCGATGATACTGCGGCCAAAGCCCATGTAGGACCCAGCCATGACCCTCGCCTGCGTCGCATTGAACCGCCCCTTTGGCGTCGCCCTCAAGTGCACACCAGTTGGGTGACCAGCTCAAGGACAGCACGTAATAGTCAAATTCTCCTGCGGGTTCTCCCTCGGCGCGCGCCACTCCGCTCACAATCGTGAGCGCACAAATCAATGCCCACAGAACACTCTTTCCATTTTTCATAAGCGCGACTATATACGCGACAAGTTCCCCGACAACGGAAACTGGTCCCAAAAACTCCGGGACGGCCTCTTCCAGGCGACGGGATAGTTTTGCTTCAGGAGACGTGCAAGATGTCTAAACCTCTTATGGCCAAAGCCACAGCTGTTTGGCTTGTCGATAACACCACGATCAGCTTCAAACAGATCGCGGATTTTGTTGGCCTGCACGAGCTGGAAGTGCAGGGTATTGCCGATGGCGATGTTGCAACGGGAGTGAAGGGCTTCGACCCAATAGCGAACAACCAGCTGACGCAGGATGAGATCGACACGGCGGAACAAAATCCGCTTCATAAGCTGTCTTTGAAGTATAATCCGGCCGCGCAGGGCGAGGAAAAGCGCCGTGGGCCACGCTACACGCCGCTCTCCAAACGTCAGGATCGACCAAATGCGATCCTATGGTTGGTGAAGTTTCACCCGGAACTGGCTGACAGCCAAATCGCCAAGCTGGTGGGTACTACAAAACCAACGATTCAGTCGATCCGCGAGCGCACGCACTGGAACATTACCAATATGCAGCCCATAGACCCGGTTGCGCTTGGCCTATGCAAGCAATCAGAGCTTGATGCGGCAGTACAAAAGGCCGCAGCGAAAAAAGCAAAAGAAGGCGTTACCATGGATGATGATGAGCGCCGTAAGCTGCTGAGCACGGAGCAAAGCCTCGAGGCGGAGGCAGAGCCACGCATCCCAACCGCAATTGAGGGTCTTGAGACCTTCAGCCTTGGCGGCGATGACACAGAGCCTGCCGAGCAGGAGATGGAAAACGTGGATGCCGATAGTTTCTTCAATCTCCCTGCTGGTGATGGCGAAGACGAGGACGACGACGAGGACAAGTAATCGTCCTAGCGCGGAGGCCATTTCGTGAGGGTCGGTGTCATTGGCTCGGGCATGATTGGCTCAGCCGCCGCAAGGCATATTGCGAAGTCCGGCCATGACGTCGTGCTCATCGGACCCGGCGAGCCTGAGAATATGGCCGGGCACTCCGGTGTGTTCGCCTCCCACTATGATGCAGGCCGGATAACGCGACGCACCGATCCGAGCGCTTTTTGGGCGCGTGTCAGTGATGAAAGCCTCGCCCGCTATGGTGAGATTTTGGCAGATAGTGGCATAGAGTTTTACTACCCGTCCGGCATTTTGATGACAGCGCCGTCGGGCCATACGGCCATTGGGTCTACCATTTCTGTGGCAGAGGGGATGGGCGTGCCGTTTCAGCATTTCAAAGGCGAGGCTCTCGAGAACCGCTTTGCAAACTATACGTTTCATGAGGGTGACGAAGGCCTCTTTGAAGGCGATGTGGCAGGCCATATTGACCCCCGCGCCTTGGTGGCGGCGCAGATTAAGGCGGCTGAAAAGCATGGGGCACGCGTGCTTCGCGAGGAGGCGCGGGAGATTACCGAGCATGGTAACGGCATCCGAGTGACCACCAGCGGGAACGCAGTCGAGGTCGATCAAGTGTTGATGGCGATGGGCGGGTTTGCCGATATGCTGGCGCCCAAAGCGCTGCCGATCCGGGTCTATTCGCGTACGATTGTTCTGGCGGAAGTGGATAAGGCGGAGGCGGCCAAGCTCGCAGGTATGCCGCCGATCATCCGTTATTTTGCCGATGGCACAAACATGTACATGCTGCCGCCGATCCGCTATCCGGACGGGCGGATTTACTTCAAGATCGGTGGCGACCCGGTCGATGTGCAACTCCATACAATTGACGAGATCAAGACCTGGTTCCGCTCTGGCGGTGACGCGGATGTGACTGCCTTGCTTGAGCGGCGCATGAGAGAGGTTCTGCAGGATGTGAACTTAGGCGCGATGCACACATCCGCCTGTGTGACCACCTACACCGACCACGGGCTAGCCATGCTGGAGCGATTGACCGACCGGATCAGTGTGGCTACAGCGGGCTGCGGCAAAGGCGCGAAATGCAGCGATGAGTTAGGTCGTTTGGGTGCGGAACTTGCGCTTGGGAATGAGCTGCCTGATTGGGCGCGGTCTGCGGATTAAAGTGCTTAGTACAGCTTACTAAGACTAAGCAGAACTTAGGACTGAACTCGAACGCACTAAAGCGTTCTGCGCGACAAACTGCATCAGCTCGGTGTATGCCCACATATCTTCTTCTGCAGCAGAAAATGGAAGTATCATCTCCGACTGGGGATTTTCGAAGCCGTTCTTCGTATGCACAATGCGGCATCGGATATCATAGAGAAGCTCGGCGATATCAGGTCGATGATCGTGATCTTTTCGCACGCTGTTTACCGTTTTGTCCGAAATGCCCTTTTGTTTTTTGCCTAAGATTTCTGAGATTTCTTCGTTATCTTCAAAAAACTGCTTCACGTCGTCCGAGGACAGCACTTCTAGCACCGTCACCTTCATCTGCTCGCGCTCGCTAGCGCCGGCACGTCCACTACCAGAAATTGTTGCGACTAGCTTGGTGAGGTCGGATTCTCGATCCACTCTAAAGCTTGGGTGCTTAAGAATCTTCCGCGCGCTTCTAACTGCTTCGAGCTTGGCGAAGTTTGGGAAGTAGTATTCTACTACTTGATAATAGGCTAGAAACTGCAAAAGCGGCATTCCTCGAGCGCTCTTTGCGTACCAATACAGCGAGATTGGCACCCTATCATACTCGAAAGCAGGAAACTGAATGCTTGTCGGTTCATCCGCTAGGAAGCCTCTACGCTTAACTGGACGACGCCTACGCAGCACCTTACGAAGCGCCAACGCTACTCCCCTTTCAGCGTCTAACTGGAAAAAAAGTGAGTTGGAGATCGTTTCCAGTGCGTTAAGTACTGAAGCATATTTTCGTTCGCCCCCAATAGATATCTTCAAACTTAGTGGCGGGCGACTTCTTGGACGCAAAGCTAGAGTGTGAAGTTCTTCTGTGCATTTGGATATCTCCACTGAAGCCCCGTCTGGCCGTTCAGCGCGCAGTGCAAATTCCTCTTCCTCGTCGGTCTCGTCATCTTCATCGATCATTGAAGACTGAGGAAAACCTAACCGCCTTTCCAACATCGACATGCCATATGGCTCTCTTCCCATAATGGCGGCTTCAATCTCCCCCTTTTTCAGGTCCACGATCGCTTCGTAGTCGCCCAAAAATGAAAAACGCTCAAATTCAATTGACAGTAGCTTTTTTGCGGTTTCTTCAGAAGAAACACTGATACGACGTCCCTCTTTTCCCGCAGGAAAAACGATATAAGAATAAAAACTTATGTCATCTTCATATTGAACTTCGCGTGTTTCAGTCTCAAGTCCAGCGTCTTCTGCTCTTTTGATGACTTCAGCGGTTTCGTCTAAAATATCCATTACCCCTTCAATCTGTTAGATCTATCGATTTGAGTTCAGCATGGATGTACCGAGCACTTTCGCAATGGTTGTAGTGTCCGAACTGGCGAGAAGTAAAGGAGTAGCTTAACCGGTCAAGTGACAGGTAATTGTGCTCTTGGCAATTCAAACACTTCAACGATGAGTGCCTTGAGCTGCCGTTCACGAGAAACGCAGCAACGGTCAGTATGGGCTCGAAGCGGACGATTGGAAAACCTGAATCTTTATAGTTAAGCCCCTAAACCGGCTTGCGGGCGCTTAACGCGGCGCTGATCGTGCCGTCGTCGAGGTAGTCGAGTTCACCACCTATTGGTACGCCCTGGGCGAGGGATGTGATCTTCACCCGGTCTTCAAGCTGTTCGGCGATGTAATGGGCGGTGGTCTGGCCGTCTATCGTGGCGTTAAGGGCGAGGATGACTTCGGTGATCTCCTCTGCCTCCACCCGGTCCACCAGTTTCGGGATGCGGAGCTGTTCTGGACCTATCTGGTCGAGCGCAGAAAGCGTCCCACCCAGCACGTGGTAGCGCCCCTTGAAAACCGCCGCGCGCTCCATCGCCCAGAGGTCGGCCACATCTTCAACCACGCATAGCATGCCATTGGCGCGCTTTTCCGAGGCGCAGATATCGCAAATGTCCGTGGTGCCAATATTACCGCAGTTCAAACATTCCCGTGCGGTCGCGGCGACCTGCTGCATCAAATCGGCGAGCGGCGACAGCAACAAAGTGCGCTTGCGGATCATATGCAAAACCGCACGCCGCGCCGAGCGTGGCCCAAGCCCCGGCAGCTTGGACATCATCTCGATCAATGCTTCGATATCCTTAGTACTGTTCATCGCCTCATCGGCCGCGTGCATCCCGGCTCTCTGATTTATTCAAAAAGTCTCGGGATGTACTCTATGGCGGATGGCAGGAATGGCAAGGCGGTGGCGACCGCGGCAGCGGATACAGATGCCTGTCCGCCAGGTGGCCATGTTCGCACTTTTTCAATCTCGTCGCGCAAGGTGATGAGCTGTGTGAAGCTTTCTTCGGCACCTTTTGGCTTTGTGGTGCCTGGCGTATTTAGCTGTTCCGCGTGATCGGCGATTTGCGCTTCTATCGGCGCAAGCGCCTGTGTTTTTAACCGACCCAATTGGTTCGAAATCGGCACTATCGGTGCAAGGTAAGTCGCCGCGACAAGCGAAAAAGCAAAGACAGAGAAGATGATGATGGGTGGGTCAGGATTGTAGCCAGAGAATGCCAATGCGCCAACAGCTGATGTCGAAATCCAAGCAGTGAGCGCTACTACCCGGCTATTGAAGCGGAGCAGCGCCGGAAGAGGCTGCGCGGACAAATTCAAAACGCGAAAGGGAATTGATTTATAGGTTCGCCAGATCAGCGCCCAGTACAGGATGACCGCCCAAAGTGCATATCCGATCATCAGACACACGCAGAAAATGAAGAAGAAAAAATATATGCGCAGTCCGGATTCTGGTCCAGGAGCCATACTGACCGAAGACACGGTCAATACACTGGCGTAGAAAATTGAAAAAGCGACACCGCGATTAGCGTCTCCAATGATGCGGTTAACTCTTGCGGTCAAATCAGCTGATGCGGCTTTTTCATCGGAGATATGTTGCAAAGCCTCTGCCAAATCTCGCACCACGACCATTCCGAACAAGTAAACCAGGACTGTGTTGCCAACCCCGATGCCGCACAATGCCCAAAAAACATCTTCGCTGAGCTATACTTGTGCCCAAAGAAAGCTCGCCGCTGAAACGAGGCTGAGCGCAAAACATACACGTCCGACGACATGCCAAGACGTTGGGACTTTGATTTTATGCAAGGCGTCATCGTCGACCATGACGCCCATAGTATCAGAAAGGCAGGTCCATGTCCTTGGGCAGGCCCATGCCTTCGGTCAGCTTGCCCATTTCTTCCTTGGCTTTGTCGTTGGCTTTGCTCTGCGCGTCTTTGATCGCGGCGAGGATCAAATCCTCAACCACTTCCTTCTCATCGGCGTTGAAGATCGACGGATCAATATCCAGCGCCTTGAGTTCGCCTTTGACCGTGCAGGTGGCCTTCACCAACCCTGCGCCAGACTCGCCTGTGACTTGCATGTTGTGCATTTCTTCCTGTAGGCTGGCCATCTTCTGCTGCATTTCTTGTGCAGCTTTCATCATCTTGGTCATGTCACCCAGCTGACCCAGTCCTTTGAACATCTATCTCTCCGGCGTTTATCTCTTAGTTGGTTTCTAGATACGGCTGGCGCGGCACCGGGGCAAGGGCTGTCGCTGCCTCGCGCGTTTGACGGGTTGACCGAAACGCTCATAATGCCTTTCAAATTGGCACTGGGTGATGGTTTGGCCGAAGACATCAAATCCATGCAGCTCTATCCGCGCGCGGATCGGATTTATCGCGATCTTGAAGCGCTTGGGTTTGACGCGCAAGCATCGCTTCCGATTGAGACGGTGAACCAGTTTGATCAGCTGCATTACCACGGCACTGACGCACTCGACGCGGCAATTGAAGCGTGTGGGATGTCTGACGGACAAGACGTTTTAGAAGTCGGTTCTGGCTGGGGCGGTTGCGCGCGATATCTGGCCAACTCATCAGGCGCTTCCGTGACAGCGGTTGAATTACAGAAAGACTATCACGATGTGGCCTGCGATCTGACGCAAAGAGTGGGACCAGAAGGCGTTGTTAATCATGTCAATGCAGATTTCCTAGAGCTCGAGCTGCCCGAGAATGGATTTGATCACGCAGTAAGCTGGCTCGCTTTGTTCCATATTCCTGATAGGCAGCGCTATCTGCGCAAAATCTCTGCTGCGTTGCGCGATGGCGGAACTTTTTTTGGCGAAGATCTTTATCTAATCCAAGAGCCGGACGAAGAGGAGGCCGAAGATTTTCGTAAGCATTTGTTTCCAAATTCATTGGTCGACCGTCAGGTCTACATTGCATCGATGGAAGAAACCGGTTTCGACTTGGATTCTTTCATTGACATGACGCAGGACTGGACGAATTTCACGCGCGACCGACTTGCCGGGTTCCACGCCAACCGAGCCCAATATGAAGCCGTGCATAGTGCGCAAGGCTATGAAACCATAGAGACTTTCTACGCCAAGATGGCCAGCTATTTTGAGCGTGGGCTTGTCGGCGGCGTTCGATTTGCTGCCCGCGCGCGCGTTTAATTATGCAGCCTGCGCGAGGTTGCGCAGCACATAGTGAAGCACGCCACCATGTTCGATATATTCGATCTCTATGGCCGTATCGATGCGGCATTTGAGCGTGATTTCGTGCAATACGCCATCGTTCATGGTGATCGTGCACGGCACCTCTTGCAGAGGCTCGATGGTATCGAGGCCGGAAATAGAAACCGTTTCATCGCCTTTGAGTCCTAGTGTTTTTCGTGTGACGCCGCCGGTGAACTCGAATGGAATAACGCCCATTCCAACCAGATTGGAGCGATGAATACGCTCAAAGCTTTCAGCTATTACCGCCTTGACGCCCAAGAGTGCCGTACCTTTTGCGGCCCAATCGCGAGATGACCCTGCACCATATTGTTCGCCACCGAAGATGACTAAAGGCACACCGCGATCCTGCCATTCCATAGAGGCCTCAAAAATCGAGGTTTGGTCACCGTCTGGACCAAGCGTATAGCCGCCCTCAACACCGTCCAGCATCTCATTCTTGATCCGGATATTGGCGAAGGTGCCTCGCATCATGATCTCATGATTGCCGCGCCGGGAGCCGTAGGAGTTGAACTCGCGTACCGGTACTTGTCGTTCCGTGAGGTAGCGTCCGGCGGGGGTTGTTTCCTTGAAAGAGCCAGCTGGTGAGATGTGGTCCGTGGTGATCATATCGCCAAGCACGGCCAGTATGCGTGCGTTCTCAATGTTGCTGATTGTGCCTGGCTCGTGCCCCATACCTTGAAAGTAAGGAGGGTTCTGCACATAGGTTGATGTGGGCGGCCAGTCATAGGTCTCTGCTGCGGTAGTCTCGACCGAGCGCCACATCTCATCACCTTTAAAAACATCAGCGTACTTAGTTTGAAAGGCCTCTCGCGTTACGGTTTTCTCGACAAGTTCTGCGATCTCCTGCTGGCTCGGCCAGATGTCCTTGAGATAAACGTCCTTCCCGTCTGGTGTCTGGGTGATCGGATCCTTTGTCAGATCGATGTCCATTGTTCCTGCAAGCGCATAAGCGACCACCAACGGAGGTGATGCCAGATAGTTCGCACGGACGTCCGGGCTTATCCGACCCTCGAAGTTGCGGTTGCCGGAAAGCACGGAAGTTGCCACCAGATCACCTTCTGCAATCGCCTCTGAAAGCTCTTTTTGGATTGGGCCGGAGTTGCCGATGCAAGTGGTGCAGCCATATCCCACGAGGTTAAAGCCAACCGCGTCGAGATCATCCTGCAGCTCCGCCGCTTCAAGATAGGCGGAGACAACCTGAGAACCTGGAGCGAGGGAAGTTTTGACCCAAGGCTTGCGGGTAAGCCCCAGTTCATTGGCTTTGCGAGCCACAAGACCCGCACCGATCATAACGTAGGGATTAGATGTGTTGGTACAGGATGTAATCGAGGCAATCACTACATCGCCGGAACTCAGTGTATAGTCTTCGCCCGCAACAGGCACTTCCTTGTCCATCGGGCGCTTAAATGTCTCTTCCATTTCACGTTGGAACGCAGACTTGGCTTCGGTGAGTGCGACATAATCCTGCGGGCGTTTAGGACCTGAGATGGCGGGTACGATGGTGCCCATATCGAGATGCAGGGTGTCTGTGTAAACCGGTGCATAATCCTTCGTCCGCCAGAATCCGTTTTCCTTGGCATAGGCCTCAACAAGCGCAATCCTGTCTTCCTCTCGGCCCGTCTGCCTGAGGTAGCGCAGGGTTTCGCCGTCGATTGGGAAAAAGCCGCAGGTCGCGCCATACTCCGGCGCCATGTTGGCTATAGTGGCACGGTCGGCGAGTGGAAGGCTATCAAGGCCTGCACCATAGAATTCGACAAACTTGCCTACAACGCCGCGTTCGCGCAGCATTTCCACGACCTTCAACACAAGGTCAGTGCCCGTCGTGCCTTCGACCATCCGCCCGGTGAGCTCAAAGCCCACAACCTCAGGGATCAGCATCGAAATCGGTTGGCCAAGCATCGCAGCCTCGGCTTCTATCCCACCAACGCCCCAACCGAGTACAGCAGCCCCATTGACCATGGTTGTGTGGCTATCGGTGCCAACAAGCGTGTCAGGATAGGCGACCGTTTCGCCGTGCTGGTCTGTATCCGTCCAAACTGTTTGAGCGAGATACTCAAGGTTCACCTGATGGCAAATTCCCGTACCTGGAGGTACCACGCGGAAGTTGTTGAAGGCGCCCTGACCCCATTTCAGGAACTGATAACGCTCCATGTTGCGCTCATACTCGCGGTCGACGTTGAGCTGGAATGCACGTGGATTACCGAAATGGTCAATCATCACGGAATGGTCGATCACCAGATCTACTGGGTTCAGTGGATTGATCTTCTGAGGATCGCCGCCAAGCGCCTTAATGCCGTCGCGCATAGCCGCCAAATCGACAACGGCCGGTACTCCGGTAAAGTCTTGCATTAGTACGCGAGCTGGTCTGTAGGCGATCTCACGTGGGTTCTTCCCACCCTGTTCTACCCATTTGGAAAAAGCCTTTATGTCGTCGACGGAAACGGTTTTTCCGTCCTCAAACCGAAGCATATTTTCTAGGACAACCCGTAATGCCGCCGGAACCCTGGAAAAATCACCAAGTCCTGCTTTCTCGGCTTTTTTGATGGAATAGTAGGAAGTCTTTTGGTCACCAACCGTGAGAATTTGGCGACATCCTGTTGTATCGTTTCCGACTGTGATTGGCATTTTGGATATCCTTTCCAATAGTTTGGCAGGAGTGTCTGAGCTGCTGAGATTGGACTTGGGCTCGAATGAGTTTGAATGCAAGCATTTTGCATGCTTCCGTACACAACGTTGCAAATATTACAAAATTCACGTCGCTCTCTCGAAACCTTGATTGGGAATCTTTTACATTATTCAATAGATACCGGGTCACAGGGACAAATTTGACTTTTGGAGAGTGTAGATGCAAAGACTTTTGTCTTGGATTGCTGGGTGTATGTTGATCACCAGTTTCGCTCAGGCAGATGATAACCCTGTGGTGATCGAACTTTATACATCTCAAGGATGTTCCTCATGCCCTTCTGCTGACGCGTTACTGCATGACCTTGCAGAACAAGATGGCGTCGTAGCTCTGGCAATGCACGTTGATTATTGGGATTACATCGGCTGGAAAGATAGCTTCGCCAACCCAGAACATACCAAGCGGCAGAGAAGTTACGCGCGCGCCGCAGGCAGTCGCATGATCTACACGCCCCAGATGGTGATCCATGGTCAGGATCATGTGATCGGGAATCGACCTCGCGACGTAGTTGATGTGATCAACCATCATCGTGCGATTCCGCCTTCGGTATCGCTTGATGCAAAACGAGACGGTGACATGGTATCCATTCAAGCGGAGCGCACGAACAATTCAACGAATCCTTTGATCGTGCAATTGTTGAGGTACAGACCGGCAAGCACGGTTGATATCAAACGCGGCGAAAATGCCGGCCGCACGCTCAGTTATGCTAACGTGGTAACAGAGATAAACGTTTTGACTGTTTGGGAAGGCAGCGAACCGTTGCTACTCGACACATCTGCGACAGGTGACGAACCTGTTGTCGTGCTAATTCAGGGCCAGCAGGGAAGCGGTGCAGTCCACGCTGTTGCTTTGCTTGATTAGCAACGCTTTGTGCTTACTTTGGCTCGAGCAGCGACAAGTTAACTGAAAAATTACAGATTTGTAACTAGCGTTGCATGGCAACGGATCGGATTCAGTGCTAATTTCGTGTATCGGATGGCCGCAGATGACAAGCGGCCCTTTTCAGCAACCTTTGACACGTTATATAGCTGACTCAGCTTTACGTGATTATTCAGTTTAGAGATTGATGATTCAGACGCATCAAATAACAGCGCAGGGCGACGATGGCGAAGATGGAGACACATCTGTCGTCGTCGAAACAAAGCCCAAAACGAAGCGTCCACCGCTCTATAAAGTTCTGTTGTTAAACGATGATTATACGCCGATGGAATTCGTCGTTTCTGTGCTCGAACGGTTCTTCGGTATGACACATAGTCAGGCGTTTGAGATCATGCTCACCGTTCATAAAAAAGGCGTAGCCGTGGTCGGCGTCTTTAGTCATGAAATTGCAGAAACCAAAGTGGCGCAAGTCATGGATTTTGCTCGTCGTCACCAGCATCCTCTGCAATGTACGATGGAAAAAGAGTAGCAACAGCGGCTGTGTCTGGCATTGATGCACGTCTGGCTTTGGCTTCCGATGACGGTTTTCCATCAATTTCCAAGACAGAACGAGTCGCGGTCTTTGCACCAAGACGCGACATGTCCTTGCTCGAGCTGCCAAAAGCCCAAAGTGATCTAATCACGCGGATATTCCCCGACTTCTCGCATTTTGAACGCGCATCGTGGACTTGTCTTGAACATCCAAAAGACCGTTACGGTGCTGCTTTGGTGTGTCTACCCCGTTCGAAGAGCTTGTCTTACGGCTTGATCGCTCAAGCATGCTCCGTCACCGACGGACCAGTGCTTGTTGATGGTGCCAAAACCGATGGCGTAGAGGCGGTTCTCAAAGCATGCAAGACGAGAGCGCAGATCGATGCGGTTTACTCAAAAGCGCATGGTAAGCTTTTTGTTCTGCATCCACCGTTTTCTTTTGGTGATTGGACCAACGATAAACCCTCGCAGAACCAAAATGAGTTCTTAACTACACCAGGTGTTTTTTCCGCCGATGGTGTAGATCCTGCATCAAAACTGCTGGGCGATATTCTTCCAGGAAGGCTCGGTGGTGTTGTTGCCGATCTCGGTGCTGGCTGGGGTTATCTTGCGCATCGTGCTCTCGAAAATGATGCTGTGGAAGCGGTTCATCTTATCGAGGCCGACAATGCGGCGCTCGATTGCGCACGTTTTAACATACAAGACCCTCGCGCGGCGTTTCATTGGCAAGATGCTATGCGTTGGTCATCGAAGTCGCCA
>JBCDDS010000021.1:0-37163 GCA_039180185.1 Pseudomonadota bacterium
CATCCTCATTCAAGGTCAGCGGCGGTTTTTCCTCTGGAAGGCATAAAGCCACTCTTAGGTCTGCTTGTTTTGCTCGCTCCGTTGCGCGATCAATTCCGATTGCCTCAACCGGATCATCAGTATCTCTGAGGCCTGCAGTATCGAGAACTGTGACCGGTAGCCCGGCAAGGTCCATACGCACTTCAATGATGTCCCGCGTTGTGCCAGCATACTGTGAGGTGATTGCGGCCTCTCTTCTAGCTAACTTATTGATAAGAGTAGACTTTCCGACATTCGGCGCGCCAATTATTGCCACTTCGAACCCGCTGCGTATTCGTTCTGCCGCAGAAGCACCCGCTATCTCTTTACCGAGCTCTGATTTAACATTCTCTATTAGTGACAGCACTTCTGGCGCGACATCTTCTGGAACGTCCTCATCCGCAAAATCGATAGTGGCCTCAAGAAGTGCCGCGGCTCTAATCAGGCGCTCTCGCCAGTGTTGGGCCTTTTGCCCTAGCTCGCCACTAAAAATACGATTGGCCTGCGCTCTCTGTGCCTCTGTTTCTGCTTCTATAAGATCCGAAAGGCCTTCAACTTGCGCCAAGTCCAGATTTGAGTTTTCGAGTGCACGTCTGGTGAATTCTCCTGGATCAGCCAGCCGCAAACCATCCATGGCGCTCAGAACTTCAAGAAGCTTTGCCACAACAGCCACGCTACCATGACATTGCAGCTCCACGATAGATTCACCGGTAAAGCTCTTGCCTGCTTCAAAGGTCAAAACCAGAGCTTCATCGATCCGATCGCCTTGCTCATCGTGCAGCTCTTGCAGAGTTGCATTCCTAAAGCTTGGGACATGGCCAGACAATCGTTCTAACGCATCTAGAGACCGATCACCTGATATTCGGATAACCGCGACGCCGGCCTTTCCTTGAGCCGTCGAGAGCGCAAAAATTGTGTCCATGGAGCATTCTCCCAGGACGAGTGATCTAGGTGTTCATAGAGTCGAAGAATTCCGAGTTTGTCTTTGTTTGTTTCAACTTAGACAGTAGGAATTCAATCGCATCCGTTGTCCCCATGGGATTCAGGATACGACGCAGAACATAGGTTTTCTGCAAGTCGATCTTATCGATAAGAAGATCTTCCTTCCGAGTGCCGGACTTGAGAATATCAATCGCAGGGAAAACGCGTTTGTCCGCAATCTTACGATCAAGAACAACTTCGGAGTTACCCGTACCCTTGAATTCCTCAAAGATCACTTCGTCCATGCGACTACCTGTTTCGATCAGAGCTGTAGAGACAATTGTCAGTGATCCGCCCTCTTCAATGTTGCGCGCCGCACCAAAGAAACGTTTCGGTCGTTGAAGGGCGTTGGCGTCAACACCACCGGTCAAAACCTTGCCCGAGGAAGGGACCACTGTGTTATAAGCTCTACCAAGTCTTGTGATTGAATCGAGAAGAATAACAACATCTCGTTTATGCTCGACCAAACGCTTCGCTTTTTCGATAACCATTTCCGCCACAGCAACGTGGCGAGAGGCCGGTTCATCAAAGGTCGAGCTGATTACTTCCCCTTTGACGGACCGCTGCATATCCGTCACCTCTTCCGGCCGCTCATCAATCAGAAGGACGATCAGGTAACACTCTGGATGATTACGCTCGATACTCGTTGCTATGTTTTGAAGGATGACTGTTTTACCAGTTCTTGGAGGCGCCACGATTAGCGACCTCTGTCCTTTACCAATTGGGGCAACGAGATCGATAACGCGGGCGGATCGATCCTTGATAGTCGGATCATCAATCTCCATCTGCAAACGTTCATCGGGATAGAGCGGCGTGAGGTTGTCAAAGGCGATCTTGTGCTTGGCGCGCTCGGGATCTTCAAAGTTAATTTGTGTAACGGAAGTTAATACGAAATAGCGTTCATTCTCTTCCGGAGCCTTGATCTCGCCCTCGATGGTATCGCCTGTGCGCAAGGAATATTTCCTTATGGTTTCCGGCGAAACATAAATGTCATCAGGTCCTGGCAGGTAATTTGCCTCAGAGGAACGCAAAAAACCAAATCCATCCTGCAACACTTCCAAAACACCATCACCGGAGACCAGCCATCCTTCATCTGCCCGTTCGCGCAGAATTTGGAACATCATCTCGCCTTTTCGCATTGTGGATGCGTTTTCAATCTCAAGCTCTTCCGCCATTGAGAGAAGCACTTTGGCGGATTGAGATTTCAGATCAGAGAGGTTTAGACGATCTTCGGGCATTTATATTCCTCTCGAAACAACGATTATCTGTTTCGTTCATTACTTTACGTTTGGAAAACGGGTTTACCCGGACGGGTCCCTGATCGCGGTATTTATGATCATGGTTCCTATGTGTCAACGTTTAGAAAAGCCTATCGGGCGTCAGACCACATTAAAATAAAAAAGAAAGAAGAAAGGATGTTGGTTTTGTAGGGAACAAAAAAGCTGTGGATTACGAGGTTATTCACATAGCTATCACTGCAAAATAATCATGTGGATAGATATGTTAGCAATCATCATATGCCTAGAAAGGGAATCAATTAAAATATTCAACAACAAAGACTTAACTTAAAAATTTTGCCCGGCGAACCGGGGATGAAAATGCTAAAAGGAGAAGATTTAAGCAAGTTATGATCTGCTTTCGGTTTTTCTTCTCCACGGCGGAGAAAAGTGGTGAAGTTTCTTGATTGCAAGAGAAACTTCTGGATTTGAGACCATTCCTCTAAATCTTCTGATTTTACTCTCGACATCAGCTCGTGTTTTCCATTGAGTTTTCCCCATGCAAAATTCAATTATTCTTGCCTCAGGTTCTGAAACTCGTCGAAAATTACTTGAGAACGCAGGCTTACACCTGACTGTTTTGCCGAGTGATATTGATGAATCAAGTATTATTGAAGAACTGCTAAAGGCGGCAAAATCTCATTCAGAAATAGCTATTGCGCTGGCAAAAAAGAAAGCGCTTTTACAAAGTCAGAAAAACACTGGTGCGTTGGTCATTGGATGTGATCAAATTTTGAGTTTTGATGGTAAAATCTTTTCGAAACCGTCTGACCAACAAAACGCTGCAGAGCATTTAAGTACGATGAGCGGCAAAAGTCATGAACTTCTTTCCGCGGTTATCGTTTGCCAAAACAACAGAACTCTTTGGCATCATGTTGGTTCCGCAAGACTTAAAATGCGCACTTTATCGGATGCCTACATTTCCAGTTATGTAGCACGAAACTGGCAAAGCATCAGACACAGTGTTGGTGCATACAAACTAGAAGAAGAGGGCGCGCGATTATTTGAATGCGTTAAGGGTGACTACTTCACCATTCTCGGATTGCCATTGCTTGAATTGCTAGGTTATCTGATTGAACGCGGGGAGTTACAGACATGAGCGACAAGAAGATTCCGCTTGCCGGTGTGATTGGTTCTCCCATTGCGCATTCGAAGTCTCCACAGATTCATATGCATTGGTTGAAGACGTTGGGCATTCAAGGCCATTACATCCCAATTGACGTACACACTGACGATCTTGAGACAATTATTCGCACTCTTCCCAAGATCGGTTTTGTAGGGGTTAACGTTACGATTCCCCACAAAGAACGTGTTTTGGAAATCGCAGATCTGGTGACAGATCGAGCAGCGCTGATTGGCGCTTCCAATACGTTAATCTTTCGTCGAGACGGAAAAATCCATGCTGATAACACGGACGGCGTTGGTTTCATTCAAAACATCCGCCAAAACGCTCCGCAATGGGACCCAAGCGCGGGACCAGCGGCGATTTTTGGCGCAGGCGGTGCAGCACGCGCAGTTGTGGCTGCACTCTTAGAGGCAGGCGTACCCGAGGTTATGATCTCAAACCGAACACGCGTGCGCGCTGACTCGCTACGAGATGATTTTGGAAAACGGGTGACTGTGATTGATTGGGTAAAAGCGGGGAATATGTTGGATGATGCAAACCTTATGGTTAACACCACGTCGCTTGGCATGATTGGTCAACCGCCGCTTCGCGTTCCCTTGGATGGTTTGCGAAAAACGACAGTCGTTAATGACCTGGTTTATGCACCTTTAAAGACGCGACTTTTGCAGGAAGCAGAAGAAGCTGGCTGCAAGACGGTAGATGGCCTTGGTATGCTTCTGCACCAAGCTGTGCCGGCATTTGAAAGGTGGTTTGGCGTTCGCCCACAGGTCGATACAGCAACTCGAGCGGCTGCTCTTCGATGACATTTAAGCTGGGGCTTACAGGTTCAATCGGCATGGGAAAGTCGACAACAGCGGCGATGTTTTCCGACGCAGGATGCGCGATTTGGGATGCAGATGCCGCGGTACATCGTTTGTATGCAGAGGGTGGAAAGGCCGTTGCTGCAATGAAGAAGGCTTTTCCAGACGCGATAGTAGACGGCGCAGTGTCGCGAGACGCTTTGAAATCGATCATTCAAAGAGACCCAGAAAAACTAAAAAAAATAGAAACGATCATACACCCCTTGGTGGCCGAAGACCGTGCCAGTTTTCTGCAAGCCTCCAGTTCGGACATCACAGTCTTAGATATCCCACTTCTCTTCGAAGTAGGAGCAGAGGCATCCATGGATGCCGTTGTCTGCGTCACGGCTTCGCCGGATATCCAAAAGGAACGCGTATTGGCACGCGGTACGATGACAGAGGCCGAGTTTGAGGCAATCCGAGCAAAGCAGATGCCCGACGCAGAAAAAAGAGCGCGGGCAGACTACTTTATCGAAACCGTTTCGCTTGAAAGCGCGAGGGCACAGGTTCAAGCTGTTGTCGATGACATAAAGAGCAAAATTGCGAATGCGCGAAATCGTACTTGATACCGAGACAACAGGTCTTGATCCGGAACAGGGTGATCGTATCGTCGAAATCGGTGGTGTGGAGTTATATAATCACGTGCCCACAGGGCGCACCTATCATCAGTACATTAACCCAGAAAGATCCATGCCCACTGAAGCGTTCGAGGTGCATGGTCTGGGCGACGAATTTTTAGCTGACAAGCCTATCTTTTCTGCGATCGCTGATGCGTTTCTAGAGTTTGTCGGGGATGCAAAATTGGTGATTCATAATGCATCATTCGACATGAAGTTCATCAATGCAGAGCTTCGTTGGATTAAGTCGCCACAGATACCGTTTGATCAGGCAGTTGATACTTTACAAATCGCGAGGAAGAAGTTCCCTGGTTCGCCTGCGTCGTTGGATGCATTGTGTCGACGATTTGGAATTGATAATGCGCATCGCACTTTGCACGGCGCATTGCTCGATTCAGAGATTTTGGCCGAGGTATATCTCGAACTTATCGGCGGTCGGCAACCAGACTTTGCACTCTCGAATTCAGATTCGTTGGAAGGTGCCACAAACAGTTCCAGCACGAACTGGAAACCGGAACCCCGACCGCATCCACTAGCCTCGAGGCTGACAGATCAAGAGCGCGCAGCGCATACGGCCTTTATTGATAAACTAGGGGAAACTGCGATTTGGAGAAGGTAGCCTATGCATCGGCTGACTTCTCCTGTTTTGACACCTCCGCCTGGCGACGCACCATTTCGTTTCTGTAGAGTTGAACGAAATCAATTGTCTCTAAGTTCAACGGTGGGAAGCCACCGTCTCTTGTAACGTCGCCGACGATGCGCCGAATGTACGGGAATATCATCCGTGGACATTCTATGAGAAGAAAAGGATGAAGCTGCTCATCTGGCACGTTCTCGATGTGGAAAACGCCGACATATTCTAACTCCAGCAGAAATAAGTTTTCGTCACTACCCTTGTTGGTTGACGTAACAGTCAACTTTGTCATCACCTCATACTGATGATCCGCCGACCGCTTCTTACCATCAAGGTTCACGGACACTTTAACGTCAGGAGAGACCTCACCACCCGTGCCGCGCTGAGCCAAGACGTTTTCGAATGACAAGTCGCGGATGTATTGCGTCAACACGTTCATCTTAGGAGCAGTCGGTTGTGCTTCTGATTCTGGTTTTGCCGCACCGTTTTCGTTCTCGGCCATGTTTTCTCTCCCAGCGGAATACATTTTTGCGAAGGCTTAACAGGATGGGATCAGAGCCTCAATGCTTTGTCCAACCCGAACTTCCATGGGTGGGATTCTTGGGCGGTTTTATCTCATGATAATCGCCCTCAACGATATCCTCTGAAGGTGGCCTGCGATGCGCGGGACCGCCAGGCTCACCCATTTCAAACGTTTGAACCTTTACGCGTTTTTTAAGGTGGGCGAAAACAGACCTACGAATCGGCGGCATCAAAAGAGAAAACCCAACAGCGTCTGTAAAAAAACCTGGCGTAAGCAGTAATGCGCCAGCCACGAGGATCATTGCGCCGTGAGCTAACGGTTCGCTTGGATCGTCGAGTTTTGAGAAAGAGTTACGCAACTGGTCGATCGCCATCAAACCTTGAGTTCTAACCAGCCATGTGCCTGCGATTGCAGTCAAAACGACGATCGCAAGTGTCGGCCAAAGCCCGATGAGACCGCCAACCTGAATAAAAAGCGCGATTTCAATCAATGGAACTGCGAGAAAAGCTATGAACAGCCACATATGGTTAATCCCTAAGAATATCGGGCTCATAAGGTGGACTCGCCCCGATCTACACCCTACATAAGGACGGTACGACACGGTTTCCATGATTGTGAGCTCGAGAGGGAACAATGAACTCGCCGCTTCTTCAGTTGCTGGTGCTTGCTGGCATCGCAGTGTTTCTTATTCTGCGCTTGAAAAGCGTGCTAGGTACTCGTGACGGTTTCGAAGCACCTCCTCAGCAAGGTCAATCACAAGCGAGCTTGCCTCGTCGTCATGACTTCGAAGTGATTGAGGGTGGTCAGGATCACGACATCACAGATCACGTCGACGAAAAGTCTGCTTCTGCAGAGGCCTTGGCGGAAATGAAACGGGTCGATCCGTCTTTTTCAGTGGGCGAGTTCCTTCAAGGAGCAAAGCAGGCCTACGAGTGGATCCTGATGTCGTTTGAAAAAGGTCAGCTCGACGAAATCACTCCATTTTTGTCTGAGGACGTATTCGAGGCTTTCTCGCAGGGCGTTGATGCGCGTCAAGAACAAGGTCTGCACATTGATGCGGAGTTTGTGGGCGTGCGCGAAACCACATTGACAGACGCAAAATTTGACGAAGACAGCGGCAGCGCTGAAATCACAATGTCATTTGTTGGTGAGCTCATTTCTGTAGTGCGCGACAGTAATGGCGAGATCGTCGAAGGCGAACCGGGCAAATCAAAACGTCAGAAAGACACCTGGACCTTTGAGCGAATTATGAGTTCAGACGATCCGAACTGGCGGCTGGTTGCTACGGGCGGATGATCGCGAGACTATACGCGGTTTTATCACTCCTATGTGTTTGGCCTGAATTTGCGGTGCCAGAAGAGATAGTCACTCGGCACACGGTAATCGATTTCAAGCAGCTTGAAGGCTGGCAGAACGATGACCATGAAAACGCACTAGAGACCTTTCTTGTAACCTGCCCCGATTTGGATGAATCCGATTGGGCCTCTCTTTGCGCGCTGGCACAGCAAAAACCCGACGCAAAGACATTCTTCGAGCTCTTTTTTCGACCCATTCTGATCGAGGATGGGAAGGATGCCCTGTTTACCGGGTATTTTGAACCGGAGCTGCGTGGTTCAAGGACCCGCAGCACCCGATATAGATATCCTGTTTATGGTCAGCCACCGGAGTCTCGCGGCGCTGGTACTTGGTATACGCGTCAACAGATCGAAACGGGAACCATCATGCAGGGCCGGGGACTTGAAATAGCGTGGGTTGATGATCCAGTTGAACTTTTCTTCATGCAGATACAAGGGTCTGGGCGCATCAGGTTGCCAAATGGTGATCTGATCCGCGTTGGGTACGCAGGAAAGAACGGACATGAATACCGATCCATTGGGAAGGAGCTTGTGCGGCGCGGCGTATTCCAAGCGCATCAGGTGTCCGCGCAGGTTATCAAAAATTGGGTTCGTAATAATCCAGCGGCGGGCCAGTCTCTGTTGTGGCATAATCCGTCCTATGTGTTTTTCCGCCGTGTAGATCGCGTTCCGGCAGAGCTTGGACCGCTTGGTGCCATGAACCGCCCGGTTACAGCGGGTCGGACAATTGCTGCTGACCCAGCGTTTGTACCTTTGGGCGCACCGGTTTGGATCGAAAAAGAGGGCGCAGAACCAGTGCGCCGACTTATGGTCGCGCAGGATACAGGCTCGGCCATAAAGGGTGCGCAGCGCGCAGATATTTTTATCGGAACTGGTGATCAAGCGGGACGGCTTGCAGGGAAGCTGAAAGATCCTGGGCGGATGTTTGTGCTGATGCCAATCCAACGGGCCTATGCCATGGCGACGGAGCCCTAAACGTGAGCCGTCGCAAAGTGACGCCCGATGAGCTTGAGCTTTGGCAAAGAGTGGCGGGAACAACGCGCCGCCTTGCGCCGCGGAAAAAACCAGATGCACAACAATTGGTTTCGCCGAAGCCTACGCAGGAACAGACACCAGCTCATTTCAAAAAGTTTGAGATTGGTCAGAATTTGAGCGCACAGCCCGGATCGAAAAGTAAGGTGGCGTTTGCCCCGGATAAACTGTCCAATGCCCCGCTCAACATGGACCGCAAAAAGCATGGTCAACTGAAACGCGGAAAACTTGAACCCGAAGCGCGCATGGATTTGCACGGAATGACACTTGCGCGCGCGCAGCCGACATTGAATGGATTCATCATGAGTTCACATGCCAGCGGCAAACGCCTTGTCCTGGTTATTACCGGGAAGGGAAAAGACCGCGATGAGGGCGGCCCAATCCCAGTCCGTCAAGGTGTTTTGCGCCACGCGGTACCGCAATGGCTTTCATCACAACCGCTGGCGCAATATGTATTGCAAGTCACACAAGCGCATGGTCGTCACGGCGGCGGTGGAGCTTATTACGTTTATCTACGCCGCAATCGGTAGCATTGGTCGCGCGCGGGCAACGCCCATAAACATTAGAAGGCTCGCCAAGACGAAAAATCCTGCGATCAGGATGTATTGCGCCTCAAGACCGAGACCTAAATCAATACCAAGACCTGTAAGCCCAGGGCCGATGGCAGAGCCGAGAACCATAACCGATGTGCCAAGTGCTTTGATCGATCCAAGATTTCCGGTGCCGTAAAACTCCGACCAGAACGCTGTTGGTAATGTCACGTTGAAACCAGCATTGAGACCAAGAAAGATAAGACCAAGCAAAAGCGCCCAGTTCGATCCGGCATAGGCGAAAACAAGGAACGCTAACACCATCGGAATTTGGGAATATGGCATGAGTCTTGCGGTCCCGTACCGATCCAATCCCCAACCAGAGATGACCATCGCAAAAATCGCAACCAGCGTGTAAATCGGATACATCGCCACCAATTCTACATGAGCAGTCTGCTTGATATCCGCATAATGGACCTGGTGGAAAAAGAATGCGGTTTGAAATGCCGATGGACCAAGCAATCCGGGCACCATGAACCAAAAAAGCCAGTGCGACACAGCCTGATTTCTGGTCCAGTGTCGTTCGTTCATTCCAACGGCCTGGCTTTCCTGCGCGATGGATTGTGGTGTGCGTTCTTCCTTGAGGAGCGTCATCAGCAAAGGAATTCCAAGGACAAGAACGACCGCGCCCGCGACCCAAAGAAGCCGCCAGTCGATGAAAATCATCAGCGCCACGAACGTGATTGGCAAAACCGCCTCGCCAAACCCAAATCCAAGCGTGGCGATAGAAATGGCCTTGCCACGGTTGGCGGTAAACCAGCGTGACATAGCGACCATGGCGATGTGGCTCAGCATGCCCTGTCCGGAAAACCGCAGCAGAAAGATCACCGCGAAAAGACCCCACCAGACTGGATTGACAGCCATGAAAATGCAGGCAACCGCGAGTGAAATCAGCATGATGGGCGCAAGCGTGCGCGCCTTGAAGACATCGCAGAGACCACCTGCCCAGATCATCACGACTGCCGATGCGCCTGTCCCTACCGTATAGATCCCCCCCCATGCCCCGTGCGACAGATCAAAAGCGTCCTGGATATGTCCGGCGAAAAGCGAGATGAAGAACGTCTGCCCAAAGCTGCTCAGAAAGGTCAGAAGAACACCGACGGTGAGCCATTTGGCATTGTTGCGGATGAAGCTCAGCGTCGACATACGCTCTGTCTCTCGCGTTACGAGGCAGTTTGCAAAAGTATTTCTCTAAACCGGCATCAAACTGTCAAAGTACGTACCGCGATAGATCAGCCGATTTTGCCAGCTCACCAAGATTGTCCTCGACAAATTTCGCATCAACCGTGACCTCGTCGCCAGATCGATCAGGTGCTGTGAAGCTGAGTTCTTCGAAGACGCGCTCCATTACGGTGTAGAGCCTGCGTGCGCCGATGTTTTCAACAGATTGGTTTACCTCAGCCGCGATGCGGGCAAGGGCGGCGATGCCGTCTTCGGTGAAACTTACAGTTACCTCTTCTGTGCCCATGAGCGCGGTGTATTGAAGAGTGAGCGCATTGTCAGTCTCGGTCAGAATACGCACGAAGTCCTCTTCGGTGAGCGCACGCAATTCCACCCGGATCGGCAAGCGCCCCTGTAGCTCGGGCAGAAGTTCAGACGGTTTGGCAATGTGGAATGCGCCTGATGCAATGAAGAGGATATGGTCTGTTTTCACCGAGCCGTATTTTGTCGAAACGGTTGTACCTTCAATTAGCGGCAGCAAGTCACGCTGTACCCCTTCACGGGACACATCGCCGCCGCGCGCCTCTTGCCGAGCACAGAGCTTGTCGATCTCATCCAGAAACACGATACCATTCTGCTCAACGGCATCGAGAGCGGTGCGATTGACGGTTTCATCATCGAGAAGCTTGTCTGCCTCTTCGCCGATCAGTACTTCGTAGCTTTCAGCCACAGTCATCTTGCGCTTTGTGGTGCGTCCGCCGAGCGCTTTGCCGAAAATATCGCCGAGGTTCATCATGCCCATCTGACTGCCCGGCTGGCCTGGAATGTCCATCATGCCGAGAGGGTTGGAATTATCTGCGACCTCAAGCTCGATGACAGTGTCGTCAAGCTCTCCGTCTTTGAGTTTCTTGCGGAACATCTCGCGGGTATTTTCGCGTGCATCTTCTCCGGCTATTGCGCTGATCACCCGTTCCTCGGCCTGTTTGTGCGCGCGTGCTTTGACGTCCTCGCGCATGTAATCTCGCGTTTGAGCAATAGCGCCATCAACAAGATCGCGAACAATCTGCTCTACATCACGACCCACGTAACCAACTTCGGTAAACTTTGTCGCTTCTACCTTGATAAAAGGCGCACGAGCAAGCTTGGCCAGACGACGAGAGATTTCTGTTTTACCAACCCCCGTTGGGCCGATCATTAGAATATTTTTCGGGTAGACTTCTTCCCGGAGATCATCGGGTAGCTGCTTGCGCCGCCATCTGTTTCGCAAGGCCACGGCCGTCGCCCGCTTGGCATCTTTTTGCCCAATGATGAAACGATCCAGTTCAGACACGATTTCCCGTGGTGTAAGGTCGGTCATGAGTGCTCCTGTCTCGCGCCGGTATTCCAATTGACGCGCAACCTAAGCACCGAACCACAAAAGGCAAGCGTTGACGCAAATTCACGCTACTTGAATCGCTTGTGATCAGAGAAGAATGAGTCAGAGGCGCTTGTTAACTATCGCCAGTTAATTCCGGAGGAAACTCATGCAAAATCGTAGAGTATTTTTGAAGTCGACTATCGCGACGACTGTCGCTGTGTCGGCGTTTCCCACATTTGCCGGCGGCCATGGCCGTATTGGTGAGTTCGAAGGCAAAAGTAACCATGTGACAACTGGTCGTGCGGAAGTTGTTGTTCAGGGTGGCAAGGCTGAAGTCATTCTTCTCGATGACTTCACGTTTGATGGCGCGCCCGATCCGAAGGTCGCGCTGGGTAACGATGGCTATGACAAAGACACCATCCTTGGTCTGCTGCAAAGCAATTCTGGCAAACAGAGCTATGCCGTTCCCGCTGGCATCGACACCAGTAAATACAATGAGGTTTGGATCTGGTGTGAGAAGTTCAACGTGCCGCTTGGCGTCGCGAAACTGAACTGATCAGAAATAACCGGGGTTGGCGATATCGCCGGCCCTATTTCTTTGAGATTGTCTCAACCGTCAGATTTCCGTTGGTATAGACGCAAATATCGGCGGCAATTGACATAGCATCGCGCGCGATCTTTTCTGCAGATTTTTTGCTTTCCATCATGCCGCGCGCCGCGGCGAGCGCATAGTTACCGCCCGACCCGATGGCTGTAACATCATGCTCCGGCTCAAGCACGTCACCGGCGCCGGTAATGACGTAAAGCTCCGCCCCATCTGATACGATTAGCATCGCTTCTAGTTTCTGCAGGTATTTGTCAGTGCGCCAATCTTTGGCGAGCTCGACGCTGGCTCGTTGCAGCTGACCAGGCGTTGCCTCAAGTTTGCTCTCAAGCCGCTCCAACAAAGTGAAGGCATCTGCGGTTGATCCGGCAAAGCCCGCGACAACATCATAGCCGCCTGGAGACAGCCGTCGCACTTTTCGTGCTGTGCCCTTGATGACGGTTTGGCCGAGACTGACCTGACCATCGCCTGCAATCACCACCTCGCCGCCCTTTTTGACGCCAATAATGGTTGTGCCATGCCAGGCTGGAAAATCTTTGCTCATATACCCTCCGTTTCTTACCATTTTTATGCCGGTGCGCTCGTAGCAAAGCAAGTGCTGCAAAACAAAAGGCCGCCCTGAGGCGGCCTTGATCAAATTGGTTGATGCGATCAGATCGACTCTTCAATCCAGCTTTGCAGGGCTGCTTTTGGCGCAGCGCCAGCGCGGTTTGAGATAACTTCACCGTCTTTGAAAATGAAGAGAGCTGGGATGCCACGAACACCCATCTGCGTCGGAGAGTTTGGGTTCTCATCTACGTTAACTTTGACGATCTTCACTTTGCCGTCCATTTCAGAGGAAAGCTCTTCGAGCGCGGGGCCGATTTGTTTGCAGGGGCCACACCACTCTGCCCAGAAATCCACGACAACCGGGATGTCAGAGTTCTTTACCTCGGCGTCAAAAGTGTCGTCGGTGACAGCGACTGTGCTCATTTTGCTTCTCCTCAATAGCAGGTTTGCGGGTGAACCTATGAACCCGGTGAAGAGGCGTCAAGACATTGGCGTGTTTTGCAAGGCGGCTATGACGATATCTTGAGGCAGGCGCATTAGATTTGCGTTTCTTGTCCACAAGAGAGCGGTTTGAATTTCGCGGTCCGGGTAGATTTGCGTCAAGGCATGAGAGTACGCTCCCATCTGCCTGATCAGTGCTCCGGGACACTCTTTCAGCGTTCCCGGAACGACGGCGTTGGTCTTAAAGTCAACGGCAAGAACATGATCGGATCGCACAACAAGCCTATCGATAACGCCGTGAATGCATGTATTCGAGTTGATGTCCAGATTTGCAGAAATTGGCACTTCCGCTAATGCGTCCTTGGCGAAAATCGGTGCCAACGAGCTTTTCGTCAGAACCTTTTCGACTTCCGCTATAAGCAACCGAAGCTCCTCTCCTGCGGCAGCGTCTGGCCCAATTGAAAGTAAGTCAGCGGCAGTCTCCTCCCAAAGTGTGGGTGTGACTTGAGGAAGAAACTCAAGCAGTTTGTGGATCTGCCGGCCTCGTCGTTTTGCGGCATCTTCGTCCAGCCCCTCTTCGCCGGGGAGTGCTTTTGCGCCCGGCAATTCAGAGGGTGAGATGATCTTGCACCTTGGCTTCGGTTCTGGCGCTGGAAGAGAAAAGAAGCTTTCAAGCTCTACAGCTTTTGACGTTGATGATTTTTGGTCTGTGAAACCTGATAAATTCCAATCGCCGGTTTGTAAGCGAAGCCCTTCACCGCCTGCAAATTGAAAGGCGCCCGCGCCAGATTGCTCTATACCTGCACTCAACCTGCCGTACCAATCAGATCCATCCTTTTCAGTATCGCCCGCCGCCGCGGCGATGAGCCAATGCTCTGCTCGGGTCATAGCTACATAAAGTAGACGGTCGCGTTCAGCCTTGTCCGCTGCGCTTTTCGCGGCATCAAGATCACGTAGCGCGGACGGCGCCTCGTCCTTTTTCATACGCCAAAGCGCGACATCGTTTTTTGTCGTCAGCTGCGCGGTGTTTCGACTAATCCGCTTGCCGCAATCGGGAAGGATCACAATTGGCGATTCCAGCCCTTTGGCACCGTGAATCGTCATCACTCTGATCTGATCGCCCGCCTCATCCATCTGGCGCTTAATTTCAAGATCATCAGTTTCCATCCAAACTAGAAATCCTGTCAGGCTATCAACGGCGTTTCGCTCGTACGCCATCGCTTGAGACAGGAGCGCATCGATTCCATCTTCCGCCTCTGGCCCCAAGCGCGAGAGCAGTCTGCGCCGCCCATCATGACGTATCAGAATACGCTGGATCATGTCGTAGGGCCTCAGGTAATCAGCTGCGTCACGCAGATCGCGCAGGACTTTCATGGTCTGAGGGAAATCGACGGCCCTTTTGCGCAGCTCTGCCCAGAGATACCTGCTCTCTCTCGCGTGCGCGACATCGAATAAATCCTGCTCACTCCATCCAAACAATGGTGAGCGCAAAGCAACGGCCAACGAGAGATCATCCTCTGGTGTTGCAAGAAACGAGAGCAGCGCGGCGATATCTTTGACGGCGAGTTCTGCGCCCACACGCAGCCGGTCGGCGCCAGCCACAGGAAGACCAGCTGCTTTACATGCACGAATGATCTCATGAAAAATAGGGGACCGTCTTTGCACTAAGATCAGAATATCGCCTGCTGAAATCAAGCGAGGTAGTTCATCGCCTTTCCCCGGAAGCGGCGTTCCAATAATAGCCTTTATGCTATCGGCAACCTGCGCCGCCAGAACGGTTACAGGGTCTTCGGCGCTTTTTATGTCCACCGGCACATACCAAGGTGGCGGCACCGGCTTTTCTGGAGGTTCAACAACCGGCCAAAGATCAACTCGCCCGGGCATATTTTCATGAAATGCTTTATGTGGCTCACGCTGATCGAATCCGCTTCTTTCGCGGCCGGAGAAAACCTTGTCCACGAGCGACAGGATCGCCTTTGAGGACCTGAAGGAATATTCCATTTCCAAATCCTGAAGCGGTCGTTGCGCGACAGAAAGCTGTTGAGCAAATTCACTTTTCATTCGATCAAAGCCGTCAGGATCGGCGCCCTGAAATGAGTAAATCGATTGCTTCTTGTCCCCCACTACGAAAACCGTACGCGGATCGTCCGGACGAATACCCTCGCCGCTTGTGATTTCTTGTGCCAACCGTTCGATGAGTTGCCATTGTGCCGGGCTGGTGTCCTGCGCCTCATCAACAAGGATGTGATCGATACCTCCATCAAGTTTAAACAAAACCCAGTCGGCCACTTTTGGATCGGTCAGAAGATCGCGCGCGCGCAAGATTAAATCGTCGAAATCCAGCAGGCCGCGCATGGCCTTTGCTTTTTCATAGGCCGGTAGGAATACAGCAGCGAAGTCATGTAAAATGCGCGTTTTTCGTTTGGCTTCGAGGCACAGGCGTAACTCTCGTGTCTCTTCAATGCGCTTCATAAATGCATTGAGCGCTGGAACAAGATCGGGATTTTCTTCTCTTATGTCCTTGGTGGGAATCGAGTCTAACTTTGCTGAAAAAGGTAATTTTGAACCGATACCGTTCAGGAAAACCTGCTCTAGAAGCGGCAACTTTTCGAGGCCAACAGGTACCGCCCTACGCAATTTCTCGGCGTTCTTGATATCGGTAGATTTGTCGCTGGTTTCCATGGCGACGACCAGCGAACTTAAGAGCTCGTCTTCGTCGCCAAGAAAGAGCTGGGCTAACATCGATTGGTCGTTGAGACCATCTGGCAATCCGATGGCGTCGGCGATTTCTGACGCATTTCCTTCATGCTTGAATACGCCACGCTGGTTGACGATTTCCGCTGTGAGTTGATCAAGCGTCTCGCCCGCAAATTCCTCGGCGACAGCATAAAGATGCGGCGCCTGATCGCTATTTGCGATCTGTTCAACAATATCCTCTCTCAAAAGGGCGGCAGCTCGCTCTTCCATTTCCTGAAACTGCGGCGTGATTCTTGCCTCCAGCGGAAAGCGGCGTAGGAGCGAGGAACAAAACGAGTGAATGGTTTGGATCTTGAGCCCGCCTGGAGTTTCGATCGCCATAGCGAACAATCGTCGAGCTTCGGTAAGTTTGTCGGTGCTGATCAACTCGTCCAGGCCCAATGCAAAAAGAGCTTTGCGCAGGTCCTCTCCGGGCATCATGGCCCATGCGCCCAATCGTCGGAAAAGTCGGTTTTGCATCTCGGTTGCCGCAGCTTTTGTGAAGGTGAGACACAGGATGTTTTGTGGGTCTGTTCCGGCCAAAAGTAGCCTTGCTACGCGGTCCGTTAAAACCGCAGTCTTGCCGGATCCGGCGTTCGCGGAAAGCCACGTTGATACGTCTGGATTTGAAGCGGTTACTTGACGCTGAGAGGCGAAATTGCGCTTCACCGTACTGGCCCTGCATCAGGGTCATCCGCGTCGCTCCACTCGCCGAAACGGGCCAGATGATCATAGTCGCCACCAAAATCTGTGCGCTCAACATACCGGCGCGAGGTGTATCCTTGATCCAGAGACTGATACGACATGATGAGTTTGGTGAGCTCAGTCCAAACCTGTTCTGTCGAAATCTCGTCAAGTGGTGCGAGTACCTCCTTCGAAGCGCTGCCAAGTCCGATATAGGTCGCGCGTGAGACAGGACCTGCAGCAAGATCTCCAAACCCAGCAACTTCCGCAATCGCGGCCTCCAAAAGAAGTTGTTTATCGAACAACTTCTGCTGAGGCACCGTTGGTGGAGTGCCCGTCTTGTAATCATAGATGAAAAAGTTGCCCGCTTGGTCCTGATCTATCCGATCTGCTTTTGCCGTTAGCGTGAAACCCAGCGCATCAATGTCTGCCCAACCTGCGACTTCCATGGCTACTGGAATTGAATAGCTGCGCCGATCAAACTCACTTTCGACGAACCGCCTTGTTATTCTTCCTATGCGGGCAAGCCACATTGCGCGCGCTTCTCCCCAAGGCACGTTTTGAGCAAGAACAGTCTCTGATATTTCTTGCAAAAGGGTCTCGCTTACCAATGAGGCGTCTTTCTCCGTGGCTTTGATGAAAGCCTCCAGAACTTGGTGGAGTACAGTTCCGCGAAACAGGGCGTCTGGGGCCTTCATCAATGGATTGAGAGGCCGCAAATGCAACACGTGTCTCGCGTAGACGGCATATGGATCGCGGATCAACCGACCGATATCCGTGACGGAAAGTTGTCTTGGCCGAGACGCGAGTGGGGGCCTTGGAGAGGGACGCGCCTCGGGCTTAATCGGCCGAAAAACCTCAAGCGCGCGCGCCTTCTTAAGCCAGTCCTCGCCCCGTTGACGCATAGCACCCAGTGAATCCTGTCCGCCATTTTGGTGCATGCCGGTCAGAAGGTTGGAAAGCCTGTTTAGCCACCGAGAGGGAACGGTTTGTGCCTCGTCGGACCTAACAGACCGGGTCATCCAAACGTTCTTGGCCGCAGCAGCTTGTTGAAAGTCGTGAGCAGAAAGGCCTATTCGCCGTTCTGGCAAAAGCAAACCTGCCTGTTTGCGCATGGCTCGGTTGAGCCAAGGGTCCTGCGCAGGCTGCTCTGGCCAAACGCCTTCGTTCAATCCCGCCAGAATAAGCAAGTCTGCGCCCTGAACTCGCGCCTCCAAAGTTCCCCAGATAAGAATGTTGGGATGGGGTTCGATGCTTTGTCGGACGGTTTCTTGTGAGAGGACGGAATAGAAGAGGCTTATATATTCAGGCGCGTTCAGCGGTCCGCAAAAATTTGCATTTTCGGCAATACTAGAGACTGATTTTAAGGCTTCTCGCCCAGCTTCACCGTCCCAAAGCGAGCACTTGCTAGCATCGTTCGGACCTCGATTTATGGCTTCCGCAATCTCCAGATGCTGTTTGACTCTTTCCGACAGTCTAAGTGTTTCAGGCCGTGCATTCTCCAAGAACGACTGACAAATCCAATCTGACCATTGCGCTGCATACGGGTCACTCTCCCCCTTTGCCCAGCTTTGGACGTCAGATGTACTTGGGTGAGGTGGGCCCGAACGACGCAAGTAAAGCTCCAATTCTCTTGTCAGACGTAGATGCGGCCCGCGATCACTTCCGCGATGTGTCAAAGGATGTTTTAGAACGGTGAGCAATAAAGCCGTGTCAGTTGGACCTGAGAAAAGCTCAGCAACATGGCGCAGAAAGCGCCCGGGCGCAGAATGATGAAGTGGCAGGCCGGCACTATCATCAGGGATGACGCCCCATTGATCGAGAACAGAACTGACTTGACGTGTTAGGACCCTGTCGGGCGTGATGAGGGCCGCAATTTCGCTGCTTTCCGCGGCCGCTCTTAGGCGCATCGCTATGCAGACGGCTTCAATCCGAGTTGAAGGCGCTTCCAAAAGCGTAATGTCTCGTGTGGCATCCGAGGTTTCATGTTCCAATTTGGGCCCTTCGATGAGCCATTGATCCGTTACTGGCGCTGGACGCAGTGCGAGTGAAAGAAGTCTGTTGCGAGCCGGATTTTTTGGCGTGGACCATGGCCAGGGTTTGACTGCGGACGGATTTAGATCGAGATTTCTGAGAAAGGCGGCGAACCGTTGCTGCGGATGATCTTCCGCGCCCTCATTTCTCATCAGGATTTGCCAGACCTCTTCGTTTTGATCGAAGTCAAATCCGGGTAATACGACGGCACCTTGAGGCAGCGCCGCAACTGCCTGCATCAGAAGCTGGGTCGCGCCGCGCGACCCCGTTGATCCAGCCAAGATGATCGGATGATCGGGTGGTGCTTGGCGCCAAAGACGAACAAAGTATTCAATCACGCGACGTTGACGCGTTTCGACGTCAAGATCGTTAGAACTGGTATCGAAGTAGGGTCTAATTATGCGCAAAAAGGCCTTGATGCGCTCCCAATGGCCGGATTGATCTGTGATGTCGAGATTCGAAATTACATCCGGATCAACGGCCTCTCCCTGCATCTCGTCCATCAATTTGGCGAGACTGTCTGATAACTCGTGGATCGCCGACCTAGGTGCGATATCTGGGGACGCATCCAACAACGCGCCGACAAGTTGCATCAGTTCCAGACGTCTGCGAAGTGACGGTACAGCTTCGGGTATCTGCGCCAACCCCATCGCCTCACCGAAGTCAGTTATCAGATTGATGCGCGGCAGAAGACAAGCAGGCCCACTATCAAAAAGATCTCGAATACGTCTCGCCATGCGGCGCGTGTTGACGATGAGTTGTACTTTTGCCAACGCATCGGGCGGCTTGTCCTTATGGCTTTGACGCAGTCCTTCAACCAAAGCTTTTGGAAAATCGACGCCAAGCGGCATACCGAAGAGTCGCGGCTGATCGCTTGGCTCAAACATCGCCGTCTGCCAACATGGCCTTAGCTTGATCAACGCCTTCGGGCGAGCCGACGTCACACCAGCGGCCGGGATACTCAATTGCGTGGACAGCGTTCCGCGCCAACATTTGATCCCAAAGCAGGTTCAGCGAAAAGACTCTCTGCGGCACCTTTGATAGACCATTCGTCTTGAGAATCTGTAGTCCAGAGTAGATCGCGCCGGGACCACGTGCCGCGCGGCCATGAGCGTCAATCAGAAAATCTCCCCTTCCCTTATGCCCAAACGCGTTGTTGCGCGGAATGCAGAGAAGCAACGCGTCCATCTCATCTTCGTTCCAGGCATTTGCCAGGACGCACAACGGGTTCGGCCCAGACCAGATGGAGTCCGTATTCATCGTAAAAACAGGCTCGTCGCCTAAGAGTGGAAGCGCGTTTCGTAAACCACCACCTGTGTCGAGAATATCAGGACACTCGCGGGATATTAGGATGCTGCGATCCTGCAGATGCGCCTCAATTTGATTTGCCATATAGTGTGTATTGGCAACGATCTTGCAGTCTCTGAAGCTCTCAACTTGGTCAAGCGCATGATCAATCAGTGCCTTACCGGCAACTTCAATGAGGGGCTTTGGGCGGTTCTTTGTCAATTCGCCCATCCGCGTGCCAAAGCCCGCAGCAAACAACATCACGGCGTCTGGTTTTCTCGACATTTGGCTTTCAATGAGATGAGGATTTCTTCGTCTGGTTGCGGTAGGAACTCTGTAATTAGATCGCGCAAAGGCTTCAAAATTGGATGTGTTAGGTCACGCTGAAGCAACGCCCAAACTCGTGGAATGAGATCGATATAGCTTGGCTTTGAGTCCCGCACACAAAGCCGTGCAAAAACTCCTATGATGCGCAGGTTTCGCTGTGCGCCCCAACAGCTATAAGCCGCTGTAAAGGCTACAGGATCAAGGTCAGATTTTTCCACGTAGCGCGCGATCATGCGCGCTTCAATTTCAGGCGGAACGTCACGGCGTGCATCCTGTAGCAGAGAAACAAGATCATACGCACGGTGACCCAACATAGCATCCTGAAAGTCCAAAAGACCAACACGCGCAAGACCCTTTCGTGGGGCAAGCCAAAGCAGGTTCTCAGCGTGATAATCCCGCTGGATCATGACATCACAGGGCATGCCTACATCGACAAGCATGCTTTGCAAAAGACTGCAGAAAGCCTTTCTCCCGTCGCTCACGTCCCGGTCGGATAGGTTGCTGATGTACCAGTCAAACGCCAATGCAGAAAGCTCTGCTGCCAGCGCATTATCATATGTACCCAGGTCGCTTGGCGCGACGTGTGTGTGCATATCAACCAACAGGTCCGTAGCCGTCTCATACAGTAATGGCTCCATCTCCGGATGCCTTGGTATAACGCGCGCAAATAGCTCGTCGCCAAGATCCTCTAGAAGCAGGAAACCATTTTTTTCGTCTTCTGCGTAGATTCGCGGGGAACTGAGACCCAACGAGGACAGATACTCTGCAATTACAACAAATGGTCGAACATCCTCGCCTTTCTCCGGGGGTGCATCCATTAGCACGACGCGTTCGGCGTTGCTTGGTCGGATAACGCGAAAGTACCGACGGTTTGAAGCGTCGCCGGCGAGCAGAGAACAAAGACCGTCGTCCCATCCAGCAAGCGCCAGAAACTCTAGAATGTCCTTTTCCCTGTTACTCATGCAAAATCTTTGACACCCGATTGGTCCACCCCGGTTCGATCCAGCTCAAACTAAAGTGACGTTCATTCTCACTCGTTAAGGGCTCAATGGCCAGAGTCAGCGCGTTTTCTGGCGCGTAGTCACCAAGGACTTCCGGCCACTCGACCAGACATATTGCGTTTGAAAAAGCGTCCGTGAGACCCAGCTCTATGATTTCACCTGTGTCACTGATCCGATAAAGGTCTGCATGCCAGATCTCACACTTCTGGGTAGCGTACGTCTGAACCAACGTGTATGTGGGAGAGGGAACATCCTCTGATTTCTCAAGCATCTCTTGAATGACAGCGCGCGCAAAATGCGTTTTTCCAGCACCAACCGGACCGCTCAATAACAGCACATCTCCTATGCTCAAAACGCGCGCTGTGCGCTTGGCAAGCTTTGTTGTTTCATCGGGAGAATTTGATACGAATTCGGCATGCTCACGACACATACGCTGACACTACACGGCGCGCGCCGCTCTGCAATACTCAAGTCATTTCCAGCCTAAGAGAACATGCGGAGTCTCGTATTGTCTGTTTTCTGAACTTGACCAATATCAATGATCGATACCATGGATGAATTGCCGGGAAGTAACGAGATTGAACACCGGTGCTGCCTTCCATTGGCACCATCAACAACCGCTTGAATAGACTTGCGCTGGGTCATCGCTTTCCCGGCTCTTTCCCAGAATATTTTGTTAGGCAGTTTCTCATTACAAATTGTCAACAAGTCTGAAGCTGACATTTCAGCGAAGCTTGCGTCAGGGTCGATATCCAGAAGCTTCGAGCAGGGCTTATTGCATAAAAGAACAACGTCGTTTGGCCCAATGATTGCAATCGCTTGACTGCATTTGTCCAATGCGGCCTGGCGCAGATCGATCTGGCTTCTGAATCTGCGGGTCAGAGTAACCTCGTCGGAAATATCCTCAAAAAGAAATGCAACGGCACCGTTTGGATGTGGTCGTCCGGTGACGCGGTATGTCATCCCATTCGGCAACGACCAGTCTTCAAGGTAAAGGCCATCACAAGCGGTACTTATCATGCCGTCGACCTGACTCCGCCATGTGCCGTAGTTTTTCGGCTCTGGCAGAACTTTGTTGTCACGCAGCTTATCAAAGAACTGTGCCAGAGGCGGCTGGCTCGATAGGAATGGAGCTGGCAGGTGCGTGAGGTTTAGAAGGGCGGGATTGAAAAGTGCCAACTGCCTGTGACGATCGAACACCGCAAGACCGGTGGTCAGATTGGCAAATGTCTTGGTCAGTGTCTGAATGAAGTCTCTCCGCACAGTCTCCGCCTGCGCAATCTGCGTGACATCTGTTAGGTATAAAACTGTGGTCTCGCCACGCTGTGATTGTTTAATTTCAAAGTAGCGATCCTGACCGTTGCGATCGCCCGGTAAGCAAACGCGCGTGTTTTCTGGCAGAGCTTTTGTGGCCGCCAATACCATACTTTTCTCCCCGTCCGTAAACCGCGCAAACTCTTCATTCTGCCAAACTGTTTCTCCGGAAGGGTCATACATATGAACCGCGCAGGGCGCCTTTTCGAGCACCGAAATAAATTGAGCCAAGGAACCGTCAAGATGACGCAGTCGATGTTGAACAATTGGGTCCGACCTTTCGGGGTCGTGTAAACTCACGCGTTCCGCGCCACGAAGCGAATAAAGGGTCAGCATCGCTTTATCGGTTTTGTTGACAGCAGGCAGAGTACGCGTTTCGCCGTTCTCTACTTCGCTTAGACTTTCTGGAAGAGGGCCGAAACGAACGCCCAACCAAGCGCTAAGATCAGCCCATGTTCTAATCTCTTGATTTTTGTTGCCAGGCAATATGGTGATTTTTTGATCCAGATCGGTGAGAATATCATCGTGAAATAGAAAGCTGACCGAAGGTTTCGTCGTATCGGCTGCTCCATTAGGAAAGCAGTTCAACAAAACCGACGTCAACCAAAGCAGTGCTAACGCGACCAATCCAGCCAGCGCAACGGCGACAAAGAGTGTTGATATTGTCATTTGGCATCTCTTCGGCCCAGACAGATGCCAAAAAGATGCGAAATTTCAGTTAACGACACGTTAACAGAGTTGGCTTGCAGCGTGGCATTAACTCGTTATCGGCTCATTCGGTCCCAGCGAACGTCTGTCTGAACGTTTAGCGAGCTCAATTTTCTCGCGGGGCCATTTCACTTCGACTATCGCTCCTACTCGCTCGTTCTGGTTCGGTGTAGCGTCTGAACCGTTAGCGAAGCTAAGTTCGGCCCCAGTTCTTTCTAGCAGAGTCTTGGCAATGAACAGGCCGAGCCCCATGCCTTCGTACTCCGGGCGTTGTTGGTCCTCACCCGCAACGCGACGACGCATGAACGGATCTCCAATACGCCCGAACAGCTGCATTGGATAACCCTTTCCGTCGTCCATAATGCGTACCGAAATCGAGGCCTCATCCCATACGCTTTCGATCCAGACGTAAGAGCGCGAAAAATCGACCGCGTTTTGGATGAGATTTCTCAAACCATGAACCACCTCAGGTTTGCGCTCAATTGTTGGCTGAGGGTCATCAATTGTGTTTCGAGAGCCAATTTCGAACAATAGTTCCTTCCCGCGATCGCGATGCGGATCCGCAGCCTCTTCCAAAACAGCAGAAAGCGGCACGTGCCGCATGTGAAGGTCGTCCTTGCCTGCTCTGCCCATTGAACGAAGAATGTCGCGACATCGGTCGGCCTGTTCTGCAATGAGCACCGCGTCATCGTGGAGGTCTGGATCATCCGCCAGTTCGGACGCGAGCTCTGAACTTGCAAGTTTTATCGTCGCCAAAGGGGTACCGAGCTCGTGCGCTGCGGCTGCGACGACGCCACCCAGATCCGTAAGCTTTTGCTCACGCGCGAGCGCCATTTGGGTCGCCTGCAAAGCTTGCGACATCGAAGCGACCTCTGACACGACCCAACGAGAATATGCGCCAAGGAAACAGACGGCTATGATGATTGCGACCCAGTTGCCGATGAGCAGCATACCCGGTACTTCCAAAAGCCTCCCATCAACTGTTCGCAAGGGTTCAAAAAACTGCGTCAGAAGCGATGTGACAACGATTGCAAGAATGCCAAGCGTGACTGTCGACCGCGTGCTGAGCGCGGATGCAGAGACCGTTACCGGACCTACTATCAAAATCGAGAACGGATTATTGAGACCGCCGGTTAGGTACAAAAGTATGCTCAGTTGCACCATATCAAAGAGCACAATCGAAAACGTTTCCCGATCAGACAGCCGTCGATTTTCAGGAAAAACGAATGTCGAAACAATATTACTGATAACAGACAAGCCGACAATGAAGTAACAGAACGCTGCTGCCAGGGAAATCTGCAAAACCTGCTGCGCTACAATGAGCGCAGTAAGCTGACCTGGTATGGCCCACCAACGCAGGATAACAAGTGTGCGCAACCTGATCCAACCGCGGCTGTTGGAGATACTGTACTGATTGGTCTGCGCGTCAGTCATTGAGTCAAAGTTTCACTTTTCATTGATTGGTAACGCCTCTAGCTTTCCCTTAATATTCGTATCGCACCCCAAAAAGAAGGGCATTTGCATGACACGTATTTTTGCGATCATGGCACTGGTGGCGGCAGCTTTACTTGTCGGCGCAACGTATTTTTTGACGATCGCAGATAAGGATGGTGACCAATTCGCCGAGTGTCGCGCGAGCCAGGTTGCTGGCGGCGCAGCGCAGATTGGCGGACCATTCACTTTGGTCAGCGAAACCGGGGAAACCGTTACGGATGAACAGGTGATTGACCGCCCAACATTGATTTACTTTGGTTACACGTTCTGCCCGGATGTGTGCTCAATTGACGCGGCCCGCAATGCTGTTGCCGTCGACATTTTGACAGAGCAGGGTGTCGCCGTGAAACCGATCTTCATTAGCATCGATCCTGAGAGGGACACACCTGAGGTTATGGCAGATTATACAGAGATATTGCATCCTGACATGCTTGGCCTAACGGGCAGTCTGGAACAGGTTAAAGCAGCAAGTCAGGCCTATCGTACCTTTTATCAAAGGCGCGATACAGGCGATGATGAATTCTACCTTATGGATCACTCCACCTTCAGCTACCTAACTCTGCCTGAACACGGGTTTGTCGAATTCTTCCGGCGTGATGCCACACCGGAGGCAATGGCCGATCGCATAGCGTGCTTCGCAGAAGCGGCCTAGCCAAACAGTCTCGTTTGACGCTCGGTGGGCGTGGCGCTACATAGCCACGAAAGTCGGGGAAAATTGTATGACTGAAGATCTTCGCAGCTTGGGTGAAGACCGATCGTTACTCATCTTGGACGATGACGAACCGTTTTTGCGTCGTCTTGCGAAAGCGATGGAAAAGCGCGGATTTGAAGTGGAAACAGCTGAGACTGTTGCCGCTGGTAAAGCTATCGCCAGCGCGAGGCCGCCCGCCTATGCAGTCTGTGACTTACGTTTAGAGGACGGAAACGGCCTGGATGTGGTCGAAGCGATCCGCGAGAAACGACCAGAGGCGCGCGTCGTGGTGCTAACAGGGTACGGAGCGATTGCAACGGCGGTTGCGGCGGTGAAAATCGGAGCCACGGATTATCTCTCGAAACCTGCGGACGCCAATGACATTGTGAACGCTCTTCTAACCGATGGTGATGAGCTTCCGCCTCCACCAGAAAATCCAATGAGCGCAGACCGCGTGCGCTGGGAGCACATTCAGCGTGTCTATGAGCTTTGCGATCGCAACGTTTCGGAGACAGCGCGACGATTGAATATGCATCGAAGAACACTTCAGCGCATTCTGGCAAAACGTTCGCCTCGCTAGCTCAACGAAGATTGAAACGCTTTTTGATCTTGGACACGCATGAGCCATCTTTAAGCTTTACGTTTTCTTGGGTCGCGTAGTCTTCGAATCCTCGGCTTTGGTAATAGGCTAGACCACCGGTGTTATCCGCACGAATTGTCGCGTTAATCCAAGCATACCCGAGGTCATGCGCCGCCAATTTGGTTCTCTCGAAGAGTTTCGATCCAATGCCGTGCCCCGTCTCTCCGATTTTTACAAAGGTTGCGATGTCAGCCGCGTCAGAAGGCAGGGATTCGTTCGGTTCGATATACTGAAATCCCAGCACGCTTCCTACGTCGTCCTCGGCCAAAAACCAAGCATTTCGGCCGGAATAGTGTCTAATATATCGCTCTAGATCTGTTAACGAAACCTTTTCAGTCTTCGCTGTCGTACCGCCTTTCTCGATAATTGTGTTCAACAGCTCTGCCATTTGTCTTGTGTCCATTGATCCAGCACGTCGAATATGAATTACGCGCATTGACGTAAGAGTTCCTTGTAGCGCGCAGTGAAGTTGGCGCGTACTTCCTTGGGCGGTCGCAGAAGGATATCCATTCCTGTTATGACTTCGGGATCAGGAGCACCGAAAAACCGATCTGCCTCAGATTTGGTAAAACCGGCGATTTGGGTTGCTTCCATCCAGGCGCTGATCCTGTCAGCGCGCTTGATTTGCCTCTTTACCTTGACTGGAATGCTGGCGGGCAAGCCGAAGCGAATATGAATCGCTGCTGCAAGGCGTTTATCCAACTCGTCATATCCGGGCCCGACTGCTGACTTTACCGGGGAAATCATGTCGCCAATCACATATTCAGGTGCGTCGTGTATAAGGGCGGCGAGCTGCCACTTTGGTTCTGCGCGGGGGTAGAGGCGCGAAAATAGACGCTCCACGAGAAGCGAATGCTCAGCGACAGAATATGCGAAATCGCCTATGGTTTGACCATTCCAACGGGCGACGAAGCTGAGACCGTGAGCAACGTCTTCTATTTCAATGTCAAAGGGCGTCGGATCCAAGAGATCGAGCCTGCGCCCTGAAAGCATCTTTTGCCATGCGCGCGGTTTGGGCACAAATCCTCCGGATCGAAGTTGAACTGCCATCGTGTTACAGCGCTGATCAGTGAATTGCAAAACCTTGCAGAATAGACGTTAGCAACGGCGAGTTTTCATGCGCTGCGAGGAAATTATATCCCCTGTAACGATCTTGCTTCAAAGCAACGACATCATCGATGTTTTCTAGTTTTTGAGGGGGGTTTTCGCAGGAATAGAGACTAATATTTGACATAGACAACAAGTGGGCACTTGGCTTGCAGCTTTGATCAGAGCCATGATCTTCGTATATGATGACAGAGCCCTCTGAGAGCGCGCGCTTGGCACCATCTATTGCATCAACTTCGGCGCCCTCGACATCCAATTTTATAAGCGCAGTTTCTCCAGGCTTGAGAACGTCGTCGATGGCCACGGTTTCAACTGTTTCGACGCTGTCTGTCTTGTTCGGCTTATTCCCAAGCCGCGAAGAGGCGTGGCTGTTAAGCGTATTTATGAACTGCAGTTCTTTGTTGCTTTCGCTATAGACGGCGGCCCAACGACGGCTCACGTTTCGCAGATTTCGCGTGTTCTCAGTCAACTTTTGGTATGTGTCCGATGAAGCTTCAATCGCTGTGATCTTGTCGAAGAGGTTTGCTGCATAAACCGTCCAAAATCCCGTATTGGCACCAAGGTCGCAGAAAACATTTGTTTTGCCGGCTGCAGCTTGAATAACATCTGCAATCTCAGGTTCATAGGAGCCGCCAAACAGCAAAAACCGGGTCCAATAGCCGTCGTTCAGATAAACTTTAAAGTTTTCACCGCTTGGGAGTTTCAAAAAGGCTGCATTATCGGAAGAAAAAAACCGAGCTAGGCTTCGGGTGAAAATACCGTAGAGGTATCTGTTGAAAGCCAATCGAAACAACATCATCAGTATGATGTACTGCCGTCTTGCCGCACCATTTGTAAACGTGATGTGTTTCTTTGCCATTTGTTGTTTCTTCTGCTTTTTCGATAAAAAAGAGGCGAATTAGACACGAAAGGGAAGCACTTTTTATAATGACTTTGTGCTGCCACAATTTTGCCACAATTCACTCGCACGCTTTTCCAATCGCTTATCCGCTGCTGGCGGTTTAGGTCTAACAAAGTAAGTAAATAAGGACCTTCATCGACGATATGGCGATCAATCGGAGGGTTCCGATGATCAAGGCCACGGTGCCCTCATTAACTCTGTGAAAGGAGCTTGCTATGGACAAGCATCTTGTAGCAGCAGGGGCAGCGATCGCGGTTCTGGTTACGAGTACATCCGCTTGGGCAGCGAAATGTGCAAATCGAGACTTGGTGATCGAGCGCCTGCAGTCGAAATACAGTGAAAGCCTGGCCGCAGGAGGCCTGCAGAAGTTCAGCGACACAGAACACGTCGTTGAGGTTTGGGCATCTGCAGAAACTGGAACTTTCACTGTAATGCTGACGAGTCCAAACGGGCTTAGCTGCGTTATGGCGACGGGAACAGACTGGCACCAGGTGCCTCTGAAGACGATCTCAGATCAACCACCTACGGGTTCGCCAAGCTAATATCCTACAGCGCAGACTGTAGTAAAAGACACGATGAAGTGCGCGAAGTTTAATTGTGCGCGTGATACTGGCGACCCATCTCCATTGTAGGAAGTCGCGTTAATGGCCAAGCGTCATAACGCTACAAGCAAATGGAGAGCCCCATGTTCAAACGTCTTATCTCTGCTGCGCTCGTCTTTGGCGCAGCCTCAATTGCTCCACCTGCGGCCGCTCAGGATCAATCACAGCAGTGCTACCCACGTGCTGCGCTTGTTGAGAAACTGCAAGGAACCTATGGCGAAGCTTTAACCGGCGGCGGTCTGCAATCGCCAAACCGTTTGATAGAAGTTTGGTCGTCGAAAACAACCGGCAGCTTCACAGTTATTATTACCCAAGCCAACGGCATGAGTTGTGTCGTTGCAACCGGTAAAAATTGGAACACAGCGACCTTTAAAATCCCTGAGGGTGTCGCAGGGTAAGTGTCGCATTGCCGATCCGCTTAGGCGGTGCTATCTGCCCTGCAAAGCCGATTTGCAAGGAGCAGAGAAATGGCGAAGGACTACGTAGTCAAAGATATCGAACTTGCCTCGTTTGGTCGCAAAGAGCTCGATATCGCTGAAACAGAGATGCCGGGGTTGATGGCCCTTCGCGAGGAGTACGGAAGCGCCCAACCTTTGAAGGGCGCCCGGATCGTCGGCAGCCTCCACATGACAATCCAAACTGCTGTGCTTATTGAAACACTTGTCGCTTTGGGTGCAGATGTGCGCTGGGCTTCGTGCAACATTTTTTCAACACAGGATCATGCAGCAGCCGCCATAGCAGAAGGCGGCACACCTGTTTTCGCGGTCAAAGGCCAGACTTTGGAAGAGCATTGGGACTATCTAGACCGGTCTTTCATGTTTCCAGAAGGCGCCAACCTGATCCTTGATGATGGCGGCGATGCCACGCTTTACGTGTTGTTGGGCGCGCGTGCAGAAGCGGGTGAAGACATCATTCCTGTGCCGACATCGGAAGAAGAGGAAGTAATCAAGGCACAAATCAAAAAACGCATGGCCGAAAGCCCCGGCTGGTTCACCAAAACACGTGATGCGATCAAAGGTGTTTCCGAAGAAACCACAACCGGTGTGCATCGCCTTTATGATCTTCACAAGAAGGGCCAACTGCCATTTCCGGCGATCAACGTGAACGACAGTGTGACCAAGTCGAAATTCGACAACAAATACGGTTGTAAAGAGTCGCTCGTCGACGGTATCCGCCGTGCGACCGATACGATGATGGCTGGCAAAGTTGCGGTCGTCATGGGCTACGGTGATGTTGGCAAAGGTTCAGCAGCTTCGCTGCGTGGTGCAGGTGCACGTGTGAAAGTGACCGAGGTCGATCCTATTTGTGCGCTACAGGCCGCAATGGATGGCTTTGAGGTTACCACCCTTGAAGATGAGGCGGCTACAGCTGACGTGTTCATCACGACAACTGGCAACAAGGACGTTATTCGCATCGAGCACATGCGCGAGATGAAGGACATGGCTATTGTCGGTAACATTGGTCACTTTGATAACGAAATCCAGGTAGCGCATCTCAAGAACCACAAATGGACTAACATCAAAGAGCAAGTCGATATGATCGAAATGCCATCTGGCAATCGTATCATCCTACTTTCCGAAGGCCGCTTGTTGAATCTGGGTAACGCTACGGGCCACCCTTCTTTCGTGATGTCAGCCAGCTTTACCAACCAGGTTTTGGCACAGATAGAACTTTGGCAGCGCGGTGATCAGTACAAAAATGAGGTCTATATTCTTCCCAAACACCTCGATGAAAAGGTGGCAAGGCTTCATCTTGATCGCATCGGTGTGAAGTTGACGGAACTTAGCAGCGATCAGGCTGACTACATCGGCGTTAAGCCCGAAGGCCCGTTCAAGTCAGAGCATTACCGCTACTGATTTTTGAGTATCGTAAGGGAGCGCCGTTCATGGCGCTCTTTTGATTCAAAAGCTGTTCCAGAAGTCTTTGTCTTTTTTGCGCGTTGCTTGGCGCGTGCCCTCAAAGCCAAAATTGCCTTGCTTGACTTGATCTGAAAGTGCTTTTCGCTCCATCTCGAGCTGCATAAGATCCACGAATTTTTTCTTGCCGTTCCCGCCGCCCGTTTTGAACCTTTGTGTGCCGGTGCCGAACAGACCGCCAGATCCAAGCTCACTTACCTTTGACCACTTTGAACCAACGGATCTTTTGAGTTCAACGCCTTTCTCATTTGAGAAAAATCCGGTGGAAATATGGGTAGCGTTGTGTATCCCAGTTGAAAAACCCTGGCCCGAGTTAGCGATCAATAGCATTGATGCGCCTGTGAAAAGTGCAAGAAAAAGAAAGATTACTGGTGCAAATGGCCATGATGGGCCTTCCGCGCATCGCGTGCTCGCTAGAGATTGGCTATCGATCTCTTCGGTCGTACTGTGCAAGGCTGCAATACGCGCAAGCCGCTCTTCAAATACTTTGTTGCTCATAACGTGTCTCACTAAAAATGACGCGTTAAACTAACCAAGCCGAATGGAGACAATTTGACGAAAAGTAGATAAATTGAGTGTTTCTTTATGCCGGTAACCGTCCTTGATTCGATGAATTGTGCGCAAAGCCATGCCATGGGGGAGAAAGCGTTAACAATTTCCCTTTGTCCAGATCGACATTGCGGCTATCGTTTGCGCAGCCCTGAAATTGGGTAAGTTTTTAAAGAAATAGGCCTTTTATGGGCCTCTACAGGTGGAGAAGACAATGGGACGCCGTGACGAATTGATCGCGAAATATGCAGATGATTTGAAAAGCAAATGTGGCATGCAGCCGGATATGGATTTGCTCACCAAGGTTACAATAGGCTGTGGGCCATCAATTTACGACGCGGACGCATCGACAGTTGCAGCGGGACAAGACGGCGAACTGGAAACAGTAAAAAACAATTTTTTGGTCAAAAAACTAGGTTTGTCAGATGGTCCGCAGCTAATGGATGCAATCAATCAAGTCATTGATACTTACGGGCGTTCGGAACGCAACAAGTATCGTGCGGTGGTTTACTACATGCTGACAAAGCACTTTGGCAAAGAGTCAGTTTACGGCTGACACACCCAATCAAAACAACTGAAAAACAGTTTCTGGCGTGCGATCATAGGTTTACTGCGGAGCGCCAGAAACGAAAAACTCAAGTTGTGCTCTCTGTGCAAGAGGCGCGCCTTTCACGAGCCGCGTTATTCCTCAAACGCTCCCTGCCAAATACCGACCAATGGCTCTGTGAGAAATTCCCATAGCGTCACACTATCGCCTGCCAGTGCGACGGATACGGGCATACCCAAAAATAGTTGAAACCGATCGTCTAGCATGCCCTTTGCCTTGGACAGATCATCGGCCGAGATTGTTGCTTTAGCCAAGTAGTGAAGTGCATTACCTTCTTGATCTTTTACCGGTTCCTCGGAAACAGAATGTACGAGAATCTTCAATTCAGGAGCGTTTCGAGCCGGCAAACTGGTGATCGTCAACATTCCTTGCTGACCGGGCGCAACTTGGTCAATGTGAACCGCGGGCACTCTCAACTCCAATTTGGGTTCGGCCAAGGGCTGTGAAATCACGGCCAGCGTTGCGCCAGGAGGTGCAACCATATTAGGTGTGTCAAAGTCCAGGCTCGTGATCATGCCAGCCGTTGTTGAGACAACCTGAGAGGCTTCAATTTCGTGCTCGATGCGAGCAAGTTCCGCCTCAATGCCTATAAGTTCCCGCTCGTTGTCAATTTGCATCTGTGCCAAGGATTGAAAGTGCTCCGCTGCTATCAGGTCATTTTGAATTTTTGTGCTTACAATTTCCGAACGCAGCGCCTCCATTTCACTAACTTGCTCCGCAATTTCGACATCAAGTTGTAGCAAGGTTTCCCTTACGCGCTCTTCTTCTGTCTCTGGCAGGAATCCGCGTTGAACAAGCAATGCCGATTTTCTTAGACGCAGAGCAACTTGCTCGCGAAGTTCCTCGTTCGCCACAAGCTCGTCTTGAAGGAACCGACGTTGCATGCGGCTTGCTTCGACTTGTTTTTCACCTGCTTCTATGCGGGTTTTGTAGACGAGATCTTGCTCTTGAAAGTGCCTTGTCACAAGTGCATTGCTATGCTTCGCATTACGTTTTGGAGGTGACGCACTAGCGAGCCTACTTTTGATCTCCACGAGTTCGGAACGGATCAGTTCCGCTCTTTGTCTAAGCGCATCTCTGGTCAAGAGTTGTTCGGTTTGATCGAATGAAAAGATCACATCGCCAACTTCGACACGGTCATAAAGCTGAATGTGTACATTCTTCAGTCGACCACCCCTGGAGTGTTGGATATCGTGGCTTGGCTCGGCAGAGCTTATCTCTCCACTCACTCTGATGGTTGAAGCAATCGGTGCCAGAGACGACCAAATAAAGACACTTAACACAAAGACTGCAACTGTGACGCCAGCTCGCCATATGCTTTTCACTGCCTCGACAGGCATTTTGTCTATGTCTCGTTCCATTAACTCACCCTCGCATCTTGCGGCGCAGCATGTGTGATGCGCGCATGAAATGCGGAATAGTCTTCTTCACAACGGTGCTCGAAAAGTTCGGCTAGACGCATCACCGTCGCCAGAGACTGCTCGTCATTCTTGAGTTTTCCAAGATCGGGTGCTGGCATTTCCACCACTTCTTTGACCTTGTGAATTTTTGCCTCGACTGGGCTTTCCCGAGGTTCCGACAATGTAATGGCGCATGTCACGTCGTCGATGAACTTAAACTCAAAAGACAAAATGCGATCTTGGGTTTGAGGCCCGTTGTCTTTCGCGAACTGGTAAAGCTCCGTGGCGACGGTGCTGGCTTGAAGTTTAAAGGTTTCGTCGCCGTCCCTTACGAATTGACGGTTAACCCAGTCGGTTAAGTCTTGAATGGCTCCGCCAGAAACTGGGAGTCTCAATCGACGGTGGCCGTTCGCCACACGCGCCATGATTTCCGCGCGCGGTCCCATATCTGCGACACGCCCGTTTTCCATAATGACAATCCGATCCGCCAGATTGACGATACCGAGTCGGTGCGCCGACATCACAATAGTAGTGCCCGCGGCCTTAAGGCGGTAAATTGCATCGGCCATCTGGCGTTCTCCTTGATGATCGAGAAGCGCGTTGGGCTCATCCATAAAAAGGTATTTTGGTTCAGCGTAGATCGCGCGCGCGAAGGCAACACGTTGCTTTTGGCCAGCAGAAAGAAGATAGGGAAACTTGCTCAAATCGGTCTCGTAGGCCTGTGGCAGAGCAGACACTAATCCGTGAATTCCAGCCAATCGCGCCGCTGCAAGAACCTTTGCATCGTCAGGGGCTTCCGAAAACCGCGCAATATTCTGTGCGATGGTGCCAGGGAAGATGTGTCCTGACTGAGGGACATAGCCTATCACCGAACTAAGAGTCTCTTTATCCAGCGTTCGAATGTCTGTTTCGTCAAGAAAACAGTTTCCGATGGGTGCCGGGCTAATGCCGGACAAAGCCTCAATCAGCGTTGTTTTTCCTGAACCTGAGTCACCCATAATCGCGATGCATTCACCGGATTTGATCTTGAACGATACCCTATCTACGCGCGGTGCAAGACCGCCACCGCGCGGAAAGGTTATATCGACCGCATGTAAAGCGCCTGACAGGTCTGCAATTTCCGTTCGCGCTTCAGCTTCTTCGGCGATTACTTCTTCGAGTCTTTGTAAGGACGCCAAGAGCGGTTTTCTTTGTTCGACGAGGCGAATTGCGCCTTCAATGATTCCGGCAGCTTTCCCAAGCAGAATGGAGGCGCCGATCATACCACCTGCGCTCAATTGGCCAATCGTGACCAAATAAGCACCAAGCGAAAGCGATCCAATTTGCATGGCCGCCCTAACCAACCGGTTCAGCGCACCAAAAACATTCTGCATTTGGCGCGCTTTCTCAGCATGCGGCGTCGCTGCGTTCAATGAGGTCAAGTACTGGTTTTGCAGATTGTCGGACACAGACATCAACGAACCCGACGGACCGATTGTTTCTAGGTTTGCCAGTGCGGCGATACCAGTCTTGCGTGTGGCGCTTTCTGCTTCTGCGGGCTTTGCGCCTGCGAACTCCGACAGCCATCCCAACCCTATGAATAGGAGAACAACAAATAGAACCAACCCTAGAAAAGCGGGGTGGATCAGGAATAGGGCGATCAGAAAAAGTGGGATCCAGGGGATGTCCAGAACTGACGAGGCATTTCCTCCAGATAGAAAATCTCGAAGACTACCAATGTCGCGCAATGGCTCGGCAAAGCTTTTCTGGCCACTTTGTCGGAATAAGTTTTGCGCAAGGTTCTTTTCGAGCCAGGTCGACATGTGGCCGAGCGCCTGATCACGAAAAAACTCGACCATCGCAGTGGCGCAGAGCGCCAATGCTGCAAGCAAAATCAAGAGAATGAGGGTGTTGGTATTGCCACTTGGAATAACTCTGTCGAGCACATGCATCATGAAAAGCGGTGAGACCAGCACCGACAGGTTTGTCACGAAACTGAACATAACAAGTGGCGCGGCGAGGCCGCGCAGCTTGCCAAGAGTTTCAGAGGGGCGCATAGAATCCTGAACCTTAAAGCGTCACGCTCTCATACTGATCAGAGGATGAAGTTGGTTTCATCAAGTTCGTCAGGATCAACCGATTTCAGCATGATCTTGTCACCAGCGCCCGATTTATCAATGCCCTCCAGATTGATCTCGGTAGCCCAGCCGCGATCAATGATCCGATCCTGAAGATCGTCATAGCTAAACCCGTACGCTGACAGATCGATCTGATCCTTGGCGACCTCAAAGTCGTGGATCGTGTCACGGCCTCCACCATGGGAGAAGCTGAACGTATCAGACGCGCCATCAGCCGACCATTGCCCGCCCCAGATGTTATCGTTACCTGCTCCACCATCGATGACGTCACTGCCGGAACCTCCAACGATTTTGTCATCGCCTGCTCCGCCATCGAGGACATCGTTGCCGTCTTTGCCTTGCATGAAGTCATTGCCCGCTCCGCCAAAGCCAGTGTCGTCACCCACGCCAAGATCAATTGTGTCATTGCCGACGTTGCCAAAGACGTCGTCGTTGCCTTCGCCCGCATAAATGCGGTCGTTGCCTTCACCACCATCGACCTTGTCGTCGCCGACCTCCGCATAAATGTTATCGTTTCCTTCGTCGCCCTCTAACGTGTCATCGCCGGTGCCTCCCTTGAGGAAATCATCTCCCTCGCCGCCTGAGATTTGGTCGTTGCCTGCATCTCCTTGCAGGTAGTCCTTGCCGGTTCCACCTGAAATTTGGTCGTTCCCTTCACCGCCGAAGACTTTATCGGCACCTTCATCTCCGCTCAGAGTATCATCCCCGGTCCCGCCGAAGAGCCTGTCGTCACCAGCGTTGCCATACATCTCGTCGTCGCCAGCGCCACCGCGCAGGTCGTCGTTACCACCCTCGGCAGCGACCAGTTCGATGTTTCGAATTTGAACCGTTGCATCCTGTTCAACTACGGCAAAGGGATCAATGGAACGCGGATCCACAGCGCCATCGTTAGACGACGTGTTCTGTGACTCCGACTTAAACTCCGCATAGGCCTGGCCACTCTCAAAATCATATTCGATTTGATAGATTGCGCCTTTCGCGCTCGTTGATCCATCAAGGTCATGATCGCCTCTGTTCAGCCCGGCAAAGAGGTTCCCGTCACCATCCATGAACACCGCACCATATGCGCCTTTGGCCATACCGTCATGCATGACGCCGTCAAAGAGTGTCCCTGAGATTGGAATTGAAGTTATCTCAGGCGAGCCGTTTCCGTCAAAGTTCGCCACGTCTATCTTATGAAGCGTTCCGTCGCCGCCGTTTTTGGAGGGCGGTTGAACAGCGTAGAACGCGTCCTCGTCCGCATTATAGGCAATGTCGTAGACGTTTCCTTGCATGAAGTTGTTCGGCAGATAGAAATTTTCCACAACCGGATCGCCGTTGGCATCCAGGTTGTCGACATCGATCTTTGTGATGCGATTTATGCTGGATTGAAATGTCCAGAGATTACCCTCGTCGTCAAAATCACCGACAAAATCACCGACTGGCGTTTCGCCAACACGGTATACTTCGCCGGTTGCATCCATCATGACCAGATCCTTGGTGGAGATGGGATTGCCAAGCGCGTCTTCGCCGTTGGATTTAGCAATCCCGTAGATTAGATCATCTTGGACGTTGAAACCAATCGCGTTGACCTTAACCGCTGCTGGCGCACCGGCGTCTAGGTATTCGCTGGTCGCAGGGTCGAACACTTTCAGCTGTCCAGATATCACCTGATAAAGCTTTGCCTGACCTGGCGCGAAGGCATTGATGTCAACGCTTTCTCCACCGACATCAACGGTCTTAGAGTAGCTGAATATGGGCGTGTCTGTATTAATTTCTGGCCCTGTGTTTTCAGATACGTTTTCGCCGATTTGCACGTTTCGCAGCGCCAACTGACCGGGGCCACCAGTGCCATCTATCGTAATCGTGTGACTTTCGAAGGTACCGGAGTTGGATGTGATCGTATCAACGACCTGACCATTCCAGATCACTTCGACTGTACCTTGTGTAACACCAGCAGGCAGG
>JBCDDS010000022.1:0-36289 GCA_039180185.1 Pseudomonadota bacterium
CGCATCGCAACCTCTGTTTTGCCAAAGCCGACATCGCCGCAGATCAATCGATCCATCGGCGTGCCGCTTTGCAGGTCTTCCATTACGTCCTCTATGGCGCGTAGCTGATCGTCGGTTTCTTGATAGGGAAAGCGCGCGGAAAACGCCTCCCACGCGTGATGTTCAGGCTCAAAAACAGGCGCCTTGCGCAGCGCGCGCTCAGCAGCGATCCGGATGAGCCTGTCAGCCATATCGCGAATGCGTTGCTTCAGCTTGGCCTTCTTGGCCTGCCACGCGCCACCGCCGAGACGATCAAGCAGGCCTTCCTCATGGCCATAACGACTCAGCAGTTCGATATTCTCAACAGGCAGATAAAGTTTGGCGTTCTCAGCATACTCCAGCAGCAGGCACTCGTGCGCAGCTCCTGCCGCCGTCACCACCTCAAGCCCGTGATACCGACCGATGCCGTGGTCGACATGGACCACTAGATCACCGGCGCTGAGCGACTGCGCCTCGGTCAGGAAATTCTCTGCGCGCCTGCGTTTTTTTGGCGCGCGAATGAGGCGGTCGCCGAGAATATCTTGTTCAGCGATTACCGTCAGACCAGGCGCTTCAAAACCATGCTCCAGCGCCCAGACTGTCAGATGAAGGCCAGATTTGGTGAGACCAGTCGCGTTCTTGATATTGACCGCACCAAGCAAACCCTCATCCTCAACCAAGCCTTCAAGCCGCTCGCGCGCGCCTTCTGAATACGCCGCAAGAACAACAGGACCTTCAGCCGATTTCGCTTCAACGTGCGTTTTCAAGGCCGAGAAGAGCCCAATGTTCTCTTGTTGACGTTCGGGTGCAAAGTCACGCCCCACGCGGCCGCCAGCATCAATCACGCCCGGCCCCGGCGCTTGCGACAATGGTGACAATTGAAGTTGACGACGTGATCCAAGCGCATCCTGCCAACGCACCTCATCAAGATATAGCAACTCAGGTGCGAGCGGTTTGTAGACCGTTTCATCCCGGCCTTTCTGACTCAGCGCGTGCTGACGCGCTTCGTACTGATCTGTAACCGCGTCCCAGCGAGCAGCGCGACTGGCATCGATCTGGTCGTCAAGTATGATGGGCGCGTCCGGCAGGTAGTCGAATAGCGTCTCGAGGCGCTCGTGAAAAAGAGGCAGCCAATGCTCCATCCCGGCTTGTTTGCGCCCTGCACTTACCGCTTCGTAAAGCGGGTCATTTGCCCCCGCCGCGCCAAATTCAATCCGATAGTTTTGTCGAAAACGTGTAATCGCAGATTCATCAAGAATGACCTCGCTCACTGGCGCCAGTTCAATGGCGTCAAGCTTATCAATGGTGCGCTGTGTACTTGGATCAAACCGGCGTATCCCGTCGAGAACATCACCAAAAAGATCAAGTCGTACCGGGCCGGTGTCGCCCGGAGGGTAGATATCAATGATGCCACCGCGTACCGCAAAGTCGCCAGGCTCCATCACGGTTGGTGATTGGCTAAAGCCCATGCGAACCAGAAATGACCGCAACGCTGTTTCGTCTATTTGATAATCAACGCGCGCCGAGAACGCAGACTCTCGCAAAACATCCCGAACAGGCACTTTTTGGGTCACCGCATTCAGCGTTGTCAGCAGGATAAATGACTTCGGCGCACCATGAACCAAAGTGGCCAGAGTGGCCATGCGCGCAGCGGAGATATCAGAATTGGGCGATACACGATCATAGGGCAAGCAATCCCACCCAGGAAACCGCAGCACCGGCATGTCCGGCGCAAAAAAACGCAATGCAGCTTCCATGGCCGCCAAACGCTTGTCGTCACGCGCTATATGGATAACGGGGCCACCTGCCCGCTCAATCTCTTGCAGCGCCAACTTGGCGTCAAACCCTTCCGGCGCGCCGCCAAGTTTGATGCGCGTTTGGTTTGTCATTTCCGAGTTAACCCTTAACCGCCCAACGGACCTGTCGCGTAATTTTGGTACATACCCCATATGGCGGTTACAAATATCGACACCATACCGATGCCCTGCGTGATTATACGGTGATGGTGCATCTTACGATACAAACGTTCACCGATTAGCTCGTTCTCGCGGATCGAGCGCGCCGTCAAAAACGATAGACCGGCAACCATAGACATCGGCATCGCCAAAAGGAAAACAGCCTGACTGAATTCGTTGTCATAATAAAACCCCAGCATGCCTAAAGTCGTCAGGACAAAGAACATAAAACCCGCGAGCAACGAACCGACTTCCTGAGCAATCAACAGAATCCGATTACAGTTAATACGGACTATGTCGTGCAAATCCTGTCGGTTTTGATCGTTTTCTTGCCTTCGAGCACGGATCACCATGTCCCAGGGTACGCCAAGAACCCAATGGCTGGTCGAGGACCATAAGATTGCAAGCATGATCCAGAACCAAAGGTTGCTGAAACTGCGCATGTCGATCAACTCAAATATGCCCTGGACAAGATCCACTATGCACTCCGCCAGTGTGGTTTTGGGTTCGAGGGCTTCTCTTAGCGTCGCACCGCGCCGATTCCCACCCTTGTGATGAGCGAAAATACATGTCACTGAATTAATGCGTTAAAAAGGACCCGGCCTATGCGCGACACAAGTTCAGATCCGATGAAACCGTTCAGTCCAACCCTTCGTTTGCGTCGTGTTCGAAAAAACCCTGCAATACGTGCGCTTGTCGCAGAAAACTCGCTCTCACCTTCAGATTTGATTTGGCCGGTGTTTGTCAGGGATGGTGAGGATATACGCGAGCCGGTCGCCTCTATGCCGGGCGTGCATCGATTGAGCGTGGACAATGTCGTTGAAGCGGCGCGTGAGGCAAGTTCGCTTGGAATACCGGCAATTTGTCTGTTTCCTTACACCTCTTCTGAGAACCGTTCGCCGGATTGTTCAGAAGCATGGAATCCTGATAACCTGTCCAATCGCGCCACTCGAGCGATAAAGGAAGCAGTACCGGACATACTGATTATGACGGACGTTGCGCTCGACCCGTACTCCGACAGCGGGCATGACGGTTTTGTTGTGGATGGGGAAATTGTCAACGATGAGTCAGTCGAAGCATTGGTAAAACAAGCGTTGAGCCAAGCAGAGTCTGGCGTCGATATCATTGGACCCTCGGATATGATGGACGGCCGCATTGGCGCCATCCGCGATGCTTTGGAGAGTGACGGTCACAAGAATACGATGATCCTCAGCTACGCGGCGAAATACGCATCTGCATTTTATGGCCCATTTCGCGATGCTGTAGGTGCGTCAGCCGCATTGAAAGGCGATAAAAAAACGTATCAGATGGATCCAGCAAACACGGATGAAGCACTGCGTTGCGTTGAACGCGACCTCGTTGAAGGCGCAGACATGGTGATGGTCAAACCGGGAATGCCCTATTTGGATATATGTCGTCGCGTCAAAGATAGCTTTGGAGTCCCAACCTATGCGTATCAAGTGTCCGGCGAATATGCGATGCTTATGGCTGCCGCTCAACACGGCTGGCTCGATGAGAACAAAATCATGTTTGAAAGTCTGATGTCGTTTAAGCGCGCGGGATGCGATGGTATTTTGACCTATTTTGCACCAGCAGTGGCTGAGGCATTAGGCTGAATCGGCCAAAGCTTGCCGGACAAGCATTATATCGAACTTTAAGCACAACAATCTGTGGTGACAAAGTCGCGCACACGCAGTATGATGTGCTCAACGGTTGTTGAACGACCGATATCAAACAACGAGACACAGGCACTCCAATGACAAAAATATCAAGGCGCAGTTTCACATTTGGTGCGTTGGCTTCAACTCCACTGGTTGCTGCATGCGGCAACGGCGTCGATAGTACGGGATCGCAAAAGATCGACGCGCGCGTGGATTCGACTTTGAATTTTCTCTACAGCAACTATCCAAACACGCGCGAATTGGCCGACAAATCGACCGGTCAGCTTGTAATGCCACTTATCACCGAGGGCGGGTTCATTTTTGGCGGTGGATTTGGTCGCGGCGCTCTCAGGATCAATGACGTTACTGTTGACTATTATTCTGCTGCAAAGGGCAGTGTTGGGCTTCAGATCGGCGCGCAGCAATTCGCGCATGTGTTGTTTTTCCTGACGCAAGATGCCTTGTCCACATTTCGGCGTGCTTCTGGTTGGGTTGCCGGCGCGGATATTGAATACGTCTTTACTGATCAGGGCGGGAATGTGCGTTCAGACACAACAACGCTTACAAGCGACGTGGTTGCGGTCATCTTTGGTCAACAGGGGCTGCTTGCGGGCATTTCTCTCGAAGGCATCAAATACACGCGCATCATTCCTTAGAACGCGCATAGTTTTGCAAAGAAGGTGCGCTCAGTGCTGGGCGCGGTCAGTGGTAATAAAATTCACCGCATATCTGACGCCAGTCGCCAGCGCTGATTTCTTTTCTGTGTGTAAACCGTACCGAATGAAGTTGTCCTTCAATTTCATCGTGCCAGTACTCAATGAATTGAAACAGTCTCCGATGGTCTGGCGCAAGGTCGTACTCCTGCCACACGAAGGTGTTCAGAACGTTCTTGTAGTCCGGCATGTGGTAAAAAAATTCTGCAGTGGTCAGCCCGTAACCTTTCAGAATTAGCTCTGTTTCGCTCGTCTCCATAATATACCTCTTACCGTTGCTCGATCTTTCTCTGTGTATTTATGATGGACAAAAAAAGTTACTTTGCAATGAAAACAATATGTTATCAGTTATCCGCAGTGGCTGCTAATGCAAGCAAATCTCCCGAGTTGCGTACTATATCCTGCATCTGATATACTTCTGACAACAAAATATAGACCTGCCGCGAAGAGCGAGAAACGACGTGAACGACACGCCAGAAACCCCTGAAAACGAAGATGAATTACCGCCTGAACGGCCACCGTATGATGGGCCGACGGTATCCATACTGGACGAGATGAAAACGTCCTATCTAGACTACGCTATGTCGGTGATCGTCTCGCGGGCAATTCCGGATCTACGGGATGGCCTTAAACCGGTACACCGGCGCATCCTCTATGCGATGCACGAAACTGGCAATACGCATGACAAATCCTATCGCAAATCGGCACGGCCCGTCGGTGATGTCATGGGTAAATATCACCCCCACGGTGACGGGGCGATCTATGACGCTTTGGTGCGGATGGCACAGGATTTCTCAATGTCGCTGCCGCTACTCGACGGTCAGGGCAACTTCGGCTCAATGGACGGCGATAACCCGGCAGCGATGCGTTACACCGAGGTGCGCATGGACAAGCCGGCGCAGGCGCTGCTGGCTGATATTGAGAAAGACACTGTCAATTTTCAAGACAACTACGACGGCAAGGATCGCGAACCTTCTGTTTTGCCCTCGCGCTTCCCAAATATGCTGGTCAATGGCGCGGGTGGCATTGCGGTTGGCATGGCGACAAATATCCCACCGCATAACCTGGGCGAGGTTGTAGAAGCCACATTGGCGTTGATTGAAAACCCCGACCTCAGCACTGAACAGCTCATTGAATACGTACCAGGGCCGGATTTTCCCACGGGCGGCATTATTCTCGGTCGATCGGGCGCTCGCAAGGCTTATTTGGAGGGCCGTGGCAGCGTCATCATCCGTTCCAAAACTCGTGTCGAGGAAATCAGGAAGGATCGCTACGCCATTGTTATTGATGAGATACCTTATCAAGTGAACAAGGCGGCGATGATCGAAAAGATAGCCGAAACCGTCCGCGAAAAACGCATAGAGGGCATCGCCCATGTTCAGGACGAATCTGATCGTCATGGCGTTCGTGTGGTTGTGGAGCTCAAGCGTGACGCCACCGCAGAGGTCGTTCTCAATCAGCTTTTCCGATTCACACCGATGCAGACTTCTTTCGGCTGCAACATGCTGGCACTGAATGGTGGACGTCCTGAACAGCTCACCCTTTACGGCTTTTTGTCGGCCTTTATCACCTTCCGCGAAGAGGTTGTTGCCCGGCGCACCGCGTTTGATCTTAGAAAAGCGCGTGAGAGAAGCCATGTGCTCTGTGGTCTGGCCGTCGCTGTGTCCAACGTTGATGAAGTGGTCGCCACAATCCGTGCTTCTGCGGATGCTGCCGAGGCGCGCGCGAAACTGATGGAGCGGCGCTGGCCGGCGCAGGATATCCTGGAATACATCGCGCTGATTGACGATCCGACCCACACCGCGAATGAGGACGGCACCTATAATCTGTCCGAGACGCAGGCCCGCGCCATTCTGGAGCTGCGCCTTCAACGCCTGACGCAACTCGGCGTGAAGGAAGTCACGGACGAGCTGCAAGAGCTGGCGGGCAAGATCAAGGAATACCTCTCCATTCTCGCCAGTCGTGAAAGGATCATGCAGATCATCTCGGATGAGCTGCGAGAGGTGAAAGAGCAATTCGCTGTGCCCCGCCGGACAGAGATCGTTGAGTGGTCTGGCGATCTCGAAGACGAGGACTTGATCGAACGTGAGGACATGGTCGTAACAGTCACGTCAGGAGGCTATATCAAACGTACCGCACTGGCTGATTTCCGGGCGCAGAAACGTGGTGGAAAAGGTCTGTCGGGCATGCAGACCAAAGAAGAGGACGTGGTCACAACACTGTTCGTGGCCAACACGCATACGCAACTTCTGTTCTTCACTACGGCAGGTATGGTCTACAAGCTCAAAACCTGGCGGCTGCCGCTCGGTGGGCGTACGGCCAAGGGCAAGGCTATCATCAATATTCTCCCTATTCCTCAAGGGGTGAGTGTAGCAGCGATCATGCCAGTCGACGTTCCCGAAGAGGACTGGGCCAACCTACAGATCTTCTTTGCCACATCTGCTGGTGACGTACGGCGCAATGCGCTCAGCGATTTCACAAATGTTAAGTCAAACGGCAAAATCGCAATGAAGCTGCCGGATGAGAAAACCCGGTTGGTGAACGTTCGCATTTGTTCGGAAGATGATGATGTGATGCTGGTGACCAATGCAGGCCGCGCCATCCGCTTTCCAACAACAGAGGTGCGCGTGTTTAAAGGGCGGGACTCGACCGGCGTGCGAGGCATAAAACTCAAAGGCAAAGACGAAGTTGTGTCGATGTCGATAATCCGCCATTTCAAAGCCACACCCGAAGAGCGCGCTGCGTATCTCAAGATGCGGCGCGCTGCGGCGGGATTGACCGATGATGCCGAAGCAGAGGACGAAGAAACCGAGGTGGTTGGCGATATCAGCCAAGAACGTTTTGAAGAAATGCAGGCAGTCGAAAACCTCATTCTTACCATCACAGAACAAGGCGCGGGCAAGCTGAGCTCCAGCCACGATTATCCCGTGCGCGGACGCGGTGGTATGGGCGTGCAGGCCATGGACAAAGCCATGCGGGCCGGCGCCCTGGTGGCGTCCTTTCCGGTCGAGATGGAGGATCAGATCATGTTGGCAACCTCTGGTGGCCAGTCGATCCGCGTGCCAATCGACGGCATTTCTTTCCGCTCCCGCAGTGCCGGTGGTGTAAAGGTCTTCAACACTGCCGATGGCGAAAAAGTGGTCAGTGTCGCCTGGATCGCAGACACCTCTGATGAAGAAGAGGGCGAAGAAACCGAGGCTCCCTCAGACGCATGAGTGGCGCGACGCGCCTTTTGGTAACCGGGTCTGGTGGCAGGCTTGGTAGACTCTTACGCGCCTCCTGCAAGCGCGGTGATGCCGATGGCACAGAAATAATCTTTCAGTCCAGTAGACCTGGCTTCGACATCGCTTGGGAAATCGGCGATGGAGTTGGGTCTTTGCCAAGAGCAGACGCAATTCTTGCACTTTGGGGGGTGACCAGCGGGACGAAAAAAGAACTGATCGCGAATTCGAAGCTCGCCGAATTGTCCACTTACATTGCGCAACATATCGGCGCTAAGCGAGTTCTGCACTGCTCTTCAGCAGCGATTTACGGACAAGGTGCAAATATGGGCGAAGATTATCCGCCTGCGCCAATCAATGCGTATGGTCAAGCAAAACTGGAGATGGAAACGCACGTTGCGGAGATTTGCGCAGGTAAAAACTGCGAACACACCGTCCTACGCATCGCCAACATCGTGGGTGCAGACAGCCTTGCGCCAGCGCTGACGAGTTCCAAGCCCGTGACTCTGGATCGGTTCGCAAATGGGGCGGGTCCATTACGAAGCTATCTTGCTGCCAGTGATCTGTTACGCGTCGCCTGCGCCCTTGCCCAAGGATCTCAAAAAAAGTCTTTTGATTTACTCAATATTGCTTCACCAAAACCCATCGCTATGGAGGAATTGGCGAAAGCTGCCGGAAAAGACATTGTTTGGCGACCTGCCCCAAGTACAGCCACCCAGGAAGTCTCTTTGAACACAAACAAACTCAAGTCTCTCATTCCTAATGCGATAAAAATCGCATCAGCTGCACGGATGATTGAAGATTGGATCACACTACGCGGGTCGTGAATGAACGCTCATTACGCACGATTACGCGAGCAATTCTTACATGAGATAGCAGACGTATTATATTAACGCCTGTGCAGACAGTGGACGTAATTGGTTAAAATGCTTAAACAAGCCCTGCCTTGCAGGGTGTTTGAGCCTTTGGGATGAGGGCAAAAATGATTTATGATACCCTGAAATCTTTGACACGTCGGAACGCCCGAGGGCTCCTGTTAACCGCCGACGTGACCATCATCGCATTTTCGAACATCCTGGCGGCAATCCTGCTAGCCTCAGGTTCAAGCGCTGGCATTAACTCTGCTGCTTTTGCTGTTGGTCTGCTTTTGACGATCATTGCGGGTATCGGTTTGACTCATCGCTTGGGTCTTTATGAGATTTCACCGTACAGTTTTCACATGCGAAGCGCGCTCAGCATGGGCTACGTTGCTTTTGGCATTGCCCTTGTTGGTGCGATTAGTGCCGCGTTCGCGCCATTTTCGATGCTGCAACCTCAACTGTATCTTGTTGCCGGTTTACTTTTCTTGTTTCTTGCCATTTCCGCGCGGTTAACGGCGGGGCAAATTCTACGATTTTTACAGCGCAACAAATCGACCCGCCGCCCCATCTTAATCTACGGCGCCGGTCAAACCGGACAGCAATTGGCGTCTGCCCTGACCGTTGATGATCATGTCGCTCCTGTGGCTTTCTTGGATGATAATCCCCGACTGCACGGTTTGACTATTGCCGGACTGAAAGTTCACGCACCATCTGAGCTTGCTGCGCTTGCTGATCGACACGGCGTAGGTCGCGTTGTACTGGCGATGCCAAGTGCCGGTTTATCCGTGCAGCGAGAGATTTCCAAACGTATCGCCGATACTGGATGTGAGGTACACGCCCTGCCCTCTTTTGCTGATCTCGTCACAAATCGGGTGAGCGACCTGTCGGAAACCAAACCGGTTGACATAAATGACCTTCTTGGCCGAGACCGTTTGGAAGAAGAGCTGCCTGGTGTGAGTGAAACCTATCGCGGGCGCAACATCATGGTGACTGGCGCTGGTGGCTCAATTGGTTCAGAGCTATGTCGTCAACTTCTGTTTTGCGAACCAAAATCGTTGATCCTGTTTGACCACAGTGAATGGGCGCTTTTTGAAATTCACCGCGAGCTACAAAGCTTTGGTTTAGACATCCCGATCCATCCGGTTCTGGGCAGCGTTTCCGAAAAGTCTTTAGTTGAGATCGCCTTCGCCAAGTACGAGATCGAAATTGTGCTGCATGCCGCCGCCTATAAGCACGTACCAATGGTAGAGGCCAATGCGCTTGAGGGTATCCGTAACAACGTCTTTGGCACCAAGAACGTGGCAAATGCAGCTATGGCTGCGGGCGTGGATCGCTTCATTTTAGTCTCTACCGATAAGGCAGTACGTCCTACATCCATGATGGGTGCCTCCAAACGCGTGGCGGAGATGACGATCCAAGACCTCGCTACGAGGTCCAAGACGACACGCTTTTCCATGGTGCGCTTCGGCAATGTCATGGGCTCGTCTGGATCAGTCATTCCACTCTTTCAGGAGCAAATTGCGCGTGGTGGCCCGGTGACTCTAACGCACAAAGACGTCACGCGTTTTTTCATGACTATTCCAGAGGCGGTAAGTCTTGTCCTTCTTACAGGGTCTTTTGCCCGCGGTGGCGACGTTTTTGTGCTCGACATGGGCGAACCCGTGAAAATCGCGAGTCTCGCTAAGAAGATGATCGAAAACTCAGGCTTGACTGTTCGAGACGCCAGCAACCCAAATGGTGATATTGAAATTGCAGTCACCGGTTTGCGTCCGGGTGAAAAGCTGCATGAGGAGCTATTGATCGGCTCTGACATGCTAACAACGCCGCATCCGAAGATCCTTCGTGCCCAGGAAACTCATCTCTCTGAAATTGAGATGGCCAATGTATTACAGTCTCTTCGGATCGCTGTGGACACCCGGGATGTGAAACTGCTGCACAACACGCTTGATCAATGGATTGAGCAAGAAGAGGGCGTAGAAAAAATCAAATCGGTCAACGAATAGACGTGAGCGATTAGACAGTCCCTTCAGCTTTTTCTGCAAGGATAAGCCATTCCTCTTCAGCCTCTGACAGAACGCCCTGACGAACAGCCAGCATTTCTGTAGCTTTGGCAAATTTTGCTGGATCGCGCTGATAAAGCTCGGAATCGGCAAGTAATTCTTCCAATTTGACAATCTCGGCGCTTAACCGGTCGATTTGCGCGGGCAGCTGATCAAGCCGATGTTGGTCCTTGTAGGTGAGCTTCGTAGGTGCTTTCTGCGCCTTGCTGTTCAAACCTGGTTTGCTTGCGGACTTGGGCGCTGATTTTTGCTTGGTTTCTGCTTGGTGCGTTTCGGTAACATCGCCCCAGCCACCAGCATAAATCGTCGTGCGCCCCTGCCCCTCCATTACAATGGTCTGTGTCGCTACCCTATCGATAAAGTCACGGTCATGGCTTACGAGCAAAACCGTGCCGTCATAGTCGCCCAGCAATTCCTGAAGCAGATCCAGTGTTTCGATATCAAGATCATTGGTCGGCTCATCAAGCACAAGCAAGTTACTTTCCTTAGCCATCAGTTTAGCCAAAAATAATCGCGCCTTTTCTCCGCCGGAAAGAGAATGGATCGGCGCTCGTGCCTGACGTTCATCAAACAGAAAATCCTTCAGATAGCCCACCACATGCCTGGCGGTGCCTCGCACCATCACCTGATCTGATCTCCCAGAAAGTCGCATCGCCTCATCACCAGTGAGCGCCTCCCAAAGTGTTTCATCAGGATTCAGCTGCGCACGAGTTTGGTCGAACAAGGCTGGAATGAGGTTTGTGCCGTGTTTGACGTTGCCGCTATCTGGGTCCAACGTCTTGAGCAGCAGGTTGAGCAGCGTAGTTTTACCAACGCCATTCGGTCCGACAAAGGCTACCCTGTCCTGCCTTTGTACGATCAAATCAAAATCACGCACAATTGGAACGCCATCGAAGGTCTTTGAGACATTTTGCGCCTCAATCACCTTGCGCCCGGAACGCGTACTGGACGAAAACGTCATGGCCGCGCTACCTTGCCTGCGAATTTGCGCTGCTCTTTCGGCACGTAGCGCCTGCAGCGCTCGCACCCGACCCTGATTACGTGTACGGCGCGCAGAAATTCCTTCAACCGCCCAACGAGCCTCGGCTGCGATTTTACGATTCAGCTTATGACGCGCCACGTCCTCATCGCTCCACACCTTGTCCCGCCATGCTTCAAACGATGCAAAGCCCTTATCCTGCCGACGAATGATTCCTCTGTCTAACCAGAGTGTTGTATCCGTAAGTTCATTCAGGAATTTTCGATCGTGGCTAATCAAAACGTAGCTCATACCGGTCGATTTCAGATAACCCTCCAACCATTCAATCGAAGTGATGTCGAGGTGGTTGGTAGGCTCGTCCAGAAGCATCAAGTCGGGTGATCCCGCAAGCATGCGCGCCAGCGCCGCACGTCGTCGCTCTCCGCCAGATGCCGCTGAAACCTCCGTATCAAAGGCAAATTGCAATCCCTCTGCCGCACGCTCGACCCTATAATGTTCTGCCACAGGCAGCCCTGCCGTTGCGAAGTCGCCTAAGGTGGCAAACCTCTCCATGCTCGGATCTTGTTCTAGATACCCAACCTGTGCATCGGGACGCAGAACGCGATCGCCCTTGTCCGTCTCAACGAGCCCTGCGATCACCTTCATAAGAGTTGACTTACCCGATCCATTACGACCGACGAGCGCAATTCGCTCTGCGGGCTGTACTACAAGAGAAACGTCCGCAAAAAGTGGCGCTCCTCCGAAGCTCAGCGAAATGTCATTGAGTTGCAAAAGGGGTGCACGCGCCATGATGTCGAGCTATTCCCATGAACGAGAACCGTCAAGCGTCAGCGTGCCACAGCTCTTAGAAGCCGTTTGCGGGATGGTGGGATCGCCCCTACCTCCAAACCGGTGAAGACATGCAATGTATTCATTTGCGGGTCCACCACCGCATGGTCGCTAACCCAGCCACCCATTAGAAGATAGGTCCGCAGCAATGGTGGCATACCAAGCATTGCTGCCTTTGCATCTGGTTTGCGGCGACGCAGGCGTTGCGCGAAATTGAAAACAGAAGGAGCCTTGACCCGCGGCAACCATCGGCGCGGCGCCAGATGACGTTCTTTCAACATAGCAAATGCATCGAGGTAAGGATCGGCATCCGTACCCTTAAACGAGGAACACCCGAATAACATCTCGACACCATTATCATCGACGTAGCGGGTCATAGCACCCCAAGCGACCCGCAATACATCTGGATCGTTGACCTCTGGATGAATGCAAAACCGTCCCATTTCGACCATTGGCCCGTCAAACTGTTCAAGCGAAGACAACTCGTAGAACTGCGCAGAATAGCTGTTTTGAATTTCTCCCCCATCGTTCAAATGAAGCATTCGAAAACAACAAACAAGACGTTTGGTCGAAAGCTCCTCGACCAGAATATGCTCACAAACAGGATCATGAGCGTCAGCATCAAGCGTCAGATCACTGCTATTTCCGTGGAAAGCGAGCGCGCGCAATCTTTGTGCCGCGACGATATCGGCTTTCGTGTCAGCAAGCCGGGCTCTGTACCTACCTTTGTTGAGCATGCTCATAACCGTTCCATGCTTTTGTCCAGCACCTGGTCACGTTCTACGACATCATGTGGCAACGCTTCTTAAGAAAGTCCAGTCTGGCCGTTCAATTGCCAAACACGCTTTCCGAGTTCAGGTTGCCAAAGTTGCCGAGAATTTGGCGCAGAAAACCGTTACCGACGACCGAGGAATCGGTCACGCGTCGCGCAAGAGGCACAACATTACCATCGGCCAGGCTGAAGCGTTCGATGTTCGCGATAACGTCATTTTCCGTAAAACTGATCGCCAGGACTTCTCGCTCCACCACTTCAGGTTTTAAAGGCCCAATCGTGCGGAACCGAGAGCGGATATAATAGTAATCACCACCGGCAAGCACACCTGATGTCGATGGTGCACCGATAACATCATCCACCGTACCGCGCGTATCCACACCGACTTGAAGATTTGCTAGGTCTTCTTCCGGCGGCACATACCCGTGTTTTTTCTCAATCGGTGAACACGCACCGAATGACAAACCAAAGCAGGTTAGAATGATCAAACCAACAACGCGAAAATTCATAGGTCGTTCCTGCCCCCCGAAAACACGTCCCGTGACCCGGAACAAACTCGTACGCAGACCGCTTACAACATTGTAGCCGATTGGCGCAAGAAACGATAAAGACATCTGACCATGAAGCATTTGCCAAATGACGCAACGATTTTGCCTATTGAGGCGCTGTCAAGAAATCGGCACCACAGCTTTTTGATCTTACTGGGACAAGAAGACTGTCATGCGCTTGCCGATTCTCTTGGGCTATTGGGGCTCAAAAAACTTCGATTTGAAGGAACGATAACCCCAGTTGAGAGCAAGGATTGGCTCCTTGAGGGAAAACTAGGCGCAACTGTGGTTCAGTCCTGCGTCGTAACACTTGAACCTGTAACAACCCGCTTGGAAGAGTTCGTCTCGCGAAGGTTTATTGAAAGTATAGAAGAAACATATACCGCTGGAGAAGAAAGCGCGATGCCGGACGACGACAGCGTTGACGTTTTGGGAAATGTGATAAATCTGATCGATGTTCTGAGTGAAGCGCTATCGCTCGCACTGCCCGCTTATCCTCGCAAGCCGGGCCTCGAATTTAGTGAGGCACTCGCGGCTCCACCCGGCGTCAAACCTCTGAGCGATGAGGACACAAAACCCTTTGCTGGCTTGGCACAGCTGCGTGAAAAACTGAAACCGGACGACGCGGAGTAAAAAACCGCTTGCCAGTCGCTGATTTCGCTGTATTTTCGCGCTCTCGCCGATTTCGGGGTTGATCCCGTGGCATCTCCGGCAGTATGAGCCGCTGAAGCATAGAAAACCGGGCAGGTTCGCCCCGCAAAATCAGAGGTTGTGACATGGCTGTCCAACAGAACAAAGTTTCTAAATCGCGCCGCAACAATCGACGAGCGCATGACGCGTTGGTGGCCGCCAACCCAAATGAATGCCCTAACTGTGGCGAGCTGAAGCGCCCACACCATGTTTGTGCCGCATGTGGTCACTATGCAGACCGCGAAATCGTTGTGATGGCGGACGAAGTGGAACTGGAAGACGACGCAGCCTAACACGCGCGTAAGAGGCGCTTGCTAAATGAGCTTGGCAGCGGACCCAACGAAAACGGATGACCAGCGAATTCTGGTATCCATTGACGCTATGGGTGGAGATCTGGGACCGGCAGCAATTGTTGCCGGTATTTCTTACTCTGCGAAAAAAAACCCGCGCATCGGTTTCATTCTTCACGGCAATCGCGAAAAGCTGGAACGGCTCGTTGCGAAACGTAAAAACCTAGCAGGTCGTTGCGAAATCCGGGACGTGCGGGATGTTGTCAAAATGGACGACAAGCCCAGTCAGGCGTATCGGAATGGCAAAAACACGTCCATGTGGTCCGCACTGGAGTCCGTGAGAAACAAAGAGGCGTCTGTCTGTGTGTCTTGCGGGAATACAGGCGCACTTATGCTAATGTCTGTAATGCGCCTACGAAAGCTACCGGGTATTTACAGACCAGCCATTGCGGTGTTGTGGCCGTCACAGAACCCACAAGGTTTTAACATTATGCTGGATGGTGGCGCAGATATCCGCGCGGACGCCAAGGACCTAATGCAATACGCGCTTATGGGGGCTTCCTATGCTCGGAACGGATTTGGTCTCAAACGTCCACGCATCGGATTGCTAAATGTCGGCACTGAAGAGCACAAAGGGCGCGCAGAACTAAAAGAAGCTTACGATCTGATTTCAAATAACGCGCGTAACGGCGACTTCGATTTTGTAGGCTTTGTCGAAGGGCGTGATCTTCCCGGCTCTATCTGTGACGTGGTCGTGACCGACGGATTTACCGGCAATGTCGCGCTAAAAACCGGCGAAGGCGTCGCCAAGATGATCCGCGAGTCACTGCGCGCGGCCTTCATGCATACTCCTTTGTCGCGCCTTGCTTCTCTACTGGCATTTACATCTTTGCGTCGTCTGTCGAAGCGAATCGATCCTCGGAGGTCCAACGGTGGCGTCTTCCTTGGCCTGAACGGAACTGTGGTAAAATCGCACGGATCGGCCGATGCGACTGGCGTTTCTGCCGCAGTCAAACTTGCATTTGAGCTCGCACAGAGCAGTTTTGCAGAAAAACTGGCCGCACGGGTTGCATCCGCGACCCTGCTTGAACAGGATGACGAAAACGAGGCCCTAGAGAGCGGTGAGCCATAATGAAAACACGCGCCGTCGTACAAGGCGTTGGGCATTATCTACCTGATCGTGTTGTTCCCAACGCGGAGTTTGAAGAAAGCATAGATACCAGCGACGAGTGGATACGCGCACGTACGGGTATAGAACGCCGCCATTTCGCGGCGGAAGATCAAACCACGTCTGACCTTGGCGGCCGCGCGGCCAAAGCTGCGATTGAAAACGCCGGCTGCAGCATTGAGGACATAGACGGCGTCGTTGTCGCAACGTCGACACCAGATCTCACCTTCCCTTCAGTCGCGACAATGATTCAAAACGAGTTGGGCATGAAGCACGGCTTTGCCTTCGATATGCAAGCGGTGTGCGCGGGATACATTTATGCGCTTTCAACAGCGAACGCGCTATTGGTGTCTGGGCAGGCCAAGCGACTACTGGTTATTGGTGCAGAAACCTTCAGTCGACTGATGGACTGGACAGATCGGTCGACCTGCGTGCTCTTTGGTGACGGCGCTGCGGCATTGGTCTTGGCCGCAGAAGAGTGCGATGGCACACCAGACGATCGCGGAATTCTCTCCACAGACATTAATGCAGACGGCCAATATCGCGAGATGCTTTACGTCGATGGCGGCGTGTCAAGCACGGGTACGTCCGGCAAGTTGCGCATGCAAGGCAACGCCCTATTCCGCCAAGCTGTTGAAAAGCTCACTGTAACCACTGAGGTGGCATTGGACGGTGCTGGCCTTACCTTGGATGACATTGACTGGGTTGTTCCACATCAGGCGAATGTACGCATCATTCAGGCTTGCGCGAAGAAACTAAAAGTCCCGATGGAACGCGTTGTCATAACGCTGCAAGATCATGGAAATACGTCTGCTGCGTCGATTCCCTTGGCGATGTCGGTGGGTGTCCAAGAGGGCAAAATCAAACGCGGCGACCTTCTGGTTTCCGAAGCAATTGGCGGTGGCTTGGCCTGGGGTGCTGTCGTCTTGCGGTGGTAATCCCCTGTTTTCCACATAAATTCCGCTTAAACTCCGTCACTCAAGTGACTGATATTGACTCGCAAATTCCTTCCCCCCTAATGTCACACAAAGATGTGAAGGGAGCTAGGGAAGAGACATGTCGAATAAAACACTAACCAGGATGGACTTGAGCGAGGCGGTTTTCCGTGAAGTTGGACTGTCGCGCAATGACTCCGCACAGCTGGTTGAGAGCGTGCTGGATCACATGTCTGATGCTCTTGTTGACGGCGAACAAGTCAAAATATCTTCCTTCGGCACCTTCTCTGTGCGTTCTAAATCGGCGCGGGTTGGTCGCAATCCAAAAACCGGTGAAGAAGTACCGATTAATCCTCGCCGTGTGCTGACCTTCCGACCATCGCACTTGATGAAAGATCGCGTCGCGGCCGGTAACAAGCGCTAGTCTTGTCAATGAGTAAGTCGGCTGACGCTTTTCGCACAATCAGCGAAGTGGCTGAATGGTTAGACACCCCAGCCCACGTCTTGCGTTTTTGGGAAAGCAAGTTCCGACAAGTTAAACCCGTCAAACGCGCTGGTGGCCGCAGGTATTATCGCCCGACGGATATGCAGCTTCTTGGCGGCATCAAGCAACTTTTGCACGAAGACGGCATGACCATAAAAGCTGTTCAAAAGCTTTTACGGGACGAAGGTGTGTCGCACGTCTCTGAATTTTCACAACCTTTAGGCTACGAAAGTGAGGAAGAAACCATTGAGGGAACCATTTCACCTCAGCCCGTAAAACAAAAACCTATCAAAGACCCCGAACCTGTTTCTGCAGAAATAGAAGACACTCCGCTGGCCTTCTCACATCGCGAGCGCCCGGCACCTGAAATATCTGCCGAGCCGGAACTCCCGAGTTTTCTAAGTGCATCTTTACGGAAATCCGAAGCGGAGATAGAGACGCCAACGGCACGGCAACCTTTGCAGGTAGACGTACCTGATGATCCAGCGGATGACATAAATGCGCCTCAGGGCGTGTTGGGACGGATCGGAAAACTGCCGCGCCCTGTACCCACCGAGGTTGCTGACCAGTTACAGCCTTTGATTGCGCGCCTGAGGGGGCGCAACGACACACGGACGTAAATCAAAGGTTCCGTCTACAGCAAATTATGCCTTGTTCTTAGCGCTGAATTCGCTATCAACACGAAGGTTTCGGGCTATGGCGCAGCCTGGTAGCGCGTCCGTCTGGGGGACGGAAGGTCGCAGGTTCAAGTCCTGCTAGCCCGACCATTCGACCACGCCCGCGCGCTGCGCGGGCATTTTTGTACCGGGGGTATTTTGAGCAAGAACGGCGTACAGTCCGACAAGCAGATCCAAGGAATGATCGAGACCGGCCAGATCAAAGCTGAGTTTCGTGTGTCCGATGGTCAGATACAACCGGCCTCGCTTGATTTGCGTTTGGGCCAAACCGCTTACCGTGTGCGCGCCTCCTTCCTTGCCGGTCTGGAAAACACTGTGGTCGACCGCCTGAAAGACTTCACGATGCACAAAGTCGACCTCAGAGGTGGAGCCGTTTTGGAAAAGGGTTGCGTCTACGTCGTGCCACTAGTGGAGGCGCTCTCTTTGCCGCCAGGCATGACCGCTGCTGCTAGTGCCAAATCCTCTATCGGGCGATTGGACCTGCTCACGCGCATCATCACTGATAACGGTACGGAATTTGACCGCGTCCCAGAAGGTTACGAAGGCCCGCTTTACGCAGAGATTTGTCCGCGCAGCTTTTCTGTTGTTGCGCAGTCAGGACAAATGCTCACGCAGATCATCTTTCGACAAGGTGAGGCGTTTCTAACCGATGAAGAATTGCACGCACTTCATACGAATGTGCCAATAGTCTCTGGCGAACCGGTGATTGCGAGCGGTCTGGGGTTTTCCGTGGATCTGCGTCCGGAAAGTAGCAACTTGGTAGGCTATCGGGCGAAACCGCATACAGGCGTCATAGATCTGTCCCGACTTGGGTATTACGATCCATCCGAGTACTGGGAGGAAGTGCGCACCACACAAGGCCGCATCATCCTTGATCCTGGTGCGTTTTACATTCTGGTCAGCCGTGAGGCGATTTGCATACCGCCCGATCATGCTGCTGAGATGGCGCCCTATCTGGCCATGGTAGGAGAGTTTCGCGTCCATTATGCCGGCTTCTTTGATCCCGGCTTTGGTTATGACGCGGCAGGTGGTGCGGGATCTCGCGGCGTCCTCGAAGTACGCTGCCATGAAGCACCTTTTGTCCTGGAACACGGTCAAGTCGTAGGCAGGCTGGTCTATGAACGCATGTCAGAAGTGCCCGCGCAATTATATGGCGCGGCGATCGCATCAAATTATCAAGGACAGGGCTTGAAGCTCTCGAAGCATTTCAAAAGCCCGGATTCAGCCTGAGCTCAGAAACGCCCGATCTTGCGCGTCATACGCATTGTTTGCTTCGCACGCTTGGTTGTCTCCGCGGTGTTTGGGGCATTGGTCGGCTGCGCAGGTTCACCTGCATCCGCTTTTCTTTTGTCCATCGTGCGCCCGATCGCATCGATACCCGCATTCATACCCCCGCGAATTGCACGACGCATCACCATGCGCACGACCATATTGATAATCTGGTTGGCGTTCATTGCGCCCTCCTTGTCTGCCTCGAGGCACTGTTAGCAGATAAAAGTGCAGATTTCAGGGCGATCAAGCCATTCACAAAAATCTTATGTGATTTTGTGCTGCTTGTGCACCGGATCAGTCTTCGAAGAGCTCGCTTTGGCCTTCTGCGGTGGCTTCTTCTGCGTCGACATCGCCTTCCCCCGGCACCGGCGCACCTGTGGGAGGTGGGCGGTTCTCCAGAAGGCCAGCGGCACGCAACTCCTTTAGGCCCGGTAAATCGCGCGCGCTTTCAAGGCCGAAATGATCAAGGAAGCCTTGCGTGACAACGAACGTCACCGGCCTTCCGGGTGTCATCTTACGTCGTCCAAAACGGATCCATTCCATCTCTAGGAGCTGATCCACAGTGCCGCGACTGACGCTCACCCCCCTGATCTCTTCAATTTCTGCGCGTGTCACTGGTTGATGATAGGCAATAATGGCCAGCGTCTCTATCGCCGCGCGGCTGAGTTTTCGCGTTTCTTCGGTTTCTTTCTGCATCAGAAACGCAAGATCAGGCGCCGTGCGGATGGCCCAGCCATCACCCACCTTATGAAGTTGCACACCGCGGCCCTCATAACGCTTGCGCAAATGAGTTAGCGCTTCCGCTGCATCACAGCCATGTGGCATGCGAGATTCAATCTCGGCAGTCGAAATCGGTTCTGCGGTGGCGAATAAGATCGCCTCACACATGCGTTCCTGCTCCGCCATGGGTGGAGCTTCAAACAGGCTTTCTTCTTTTTCCTGAGCAGCTTCCGACACGAACCTAATCTCTTTTTCGAAGTTCAAGTGGCGCGAATGTTTCTGACTGGCGCAACTCTACTTTGCCCTCTTTAGCCAATTCTAAGGCGGCAGCAAAGGTTGAAGCTGTGGCCGACCGACGACGTGCCGGATCTGCGCTGAATCCGTCGGGCAGATAACTGGCAATATCGGTCCAGGTTCCGGCAAAACCAATCAAGCCGCGCATGCGTTCCAAAGCTTGTTCCAGTGTGAACACCGCCTCACGGTCAAAGTGATAGGGTCGGAACTCATCTTTGGTGCGGATCCGGGCATATCCCTGCATCAAGTCCAGCAAAGTCGCGGTGTATTTGATCCGGCGCACGCGCGTGACGTCTTCGGGGATACCACGGGCAAAGAAATCGCGCCCCAACCTGTCACGAGCCATAAGCTTTGCAGCCACATCGCGCATCGCTTGCAGCCGCTCAAGTTGAAACGCCAGGTGCGCGGCAAGCTCTGCACCTGTCGGACCTTCCTCAGTCGGATCGGGCGGAAGCAGCAGGCGGGATTTGAGAAACGCGAGCCACGCCGCCATGACCAGGTAATCCGCTGCAAGTTCAATACGTAGCGCGCGCGCCTCTTCGACGAAAGCCAGATATTGCCGCGCCAGGGCCAAAACCGAGATTTTGCGCAAGTCGACCTTTTGCGTGCGACTGAGCGTCAGAAGCACGTCTAAGGGGCCTTCAAAGCCATCCACATCGACGATCAATGCCTCCGCGCTGATGCGGTCGGCTACGCTATCCATCCTTTCAAATTCGTCGAATTGGTCTTCAGACATACCGTCAGCCGTCTAACAATTGATCCAACTTCGCTTCCAAGGCTGGAATGTCAACCGGCTTTGGCGATTTACGCGCCGACAATACCGCGCGTGCACGACGCAAGCCGTTTTCGGAGAGGATTTCTGACGCCTCTGCCACCAGCTGCGCTTCTTTCAGTTCTCCATTGCAATGCAAAACAACGTCGCATCCTGCATCGAGCGAATGCTTTGCAAGCTCGCCAAGATCGCCCTGCAGCGCCTTCATAGAAATGTCATCTGTCATAATCAGCCCGTCAAAGCCGATCTCGTTCCGGATCACCTGTATAACTTTGGCTGACAAAGTGGCTGGTAATTCATCCAGCGCTGGATAAACCACATGTGCTGTCATCCCCATAGGGAGCATATTGAGATCTTTAAAAGGAACAAAGTCTGTTTGTCGCAAAACGTTCAGACTTTGCTCCGCAACAGGTAGGTCAAAGTGACTGTCTACCTTTGCAAGGCCGTGACCTGGGATATGTTTTGCCACGGGCAATACGCCACCGTCCATCAGACCATTCGTAACTGCACGTCCAATTTCGCAAACGGTATCAATGCTTTCAGAGTAGCACCGGTTGTGAAGAAACGGATGCGTATCTTTACGAGCCACATCAAGAAGCGGCGCACAGTTGGCGTCTATCCCTAAGTCATAGAGCTCATGCGCAATAAGCCTGTACTGCGCATACATCGCCTCAGTAGCGTGCGCACCCGTCATTCTTACTGTGTCAAATGGAGGCTGCCATTCTCGCCACGTAGGTCCGCGTAGTCGTTGTACGCGACCGCCTTCTTGATCTATCAGAATTGGGGCGTTGTAACCCACGGCATCTCTTAAAGACGCACATAACGCGCGAACCTGATCGGATGTGTCGATGTTGCGGGCAAACAGAATGAACCCGAACGGGCGTATGTCTTGGAAAAACTGAACTTCTTCTTTGCTGAGCGTCAGGCCGTGAAGGCCAAGTATACAAGCACCCCAACCACTCACCGCGTGACCACGGGAATGCAATCGACACCCTCAGCCACCAGAGCGGAGCAAAACCGCCGCGCATCATTAAGATCATCAAAGCCCATGGCGCGTAGCCGATAAAACGTCCGACCGCCGCTTTGCGCCTTCTGCACCACTCTCTGTTTATCTTCTAAATATTCTTCATATCGAGTGGAGAGTTTGCTCCACTCATCACGCGCTATTTCTGGAGTTTCGAACGCTCCCAGTTGGGCAAGTCGGGTGCCGACCGGAATGCTGTCCGCATCAACCTCAGCGCTGCTTTGGCTTGACAGCGATACGACGACCGCCTGCTCAATAGATGAGAGCTGCGACGGTCTGGTCTGAGGTCTCAATGATTTTCCAAGGCCAAGTTCAGGTTTCTCTTCGACCTCTAGTTCCTCCACCGTGCCCTCAATCGGCTCAACACCTTCCGCCAACTGTTCCGCCAAAGCCTCTATCGCGGCACGAACCTGAGCATCCTCGGTTTCTTCATCAGTAACGCTCTGGTTAAGCGCCACTTTCTCTACCGGTTCGCTTTCTTCTTCGACCACGGGTGCGGATTGGGGTGTGTCGTCCAGGCTGAGCGTTAAAGGTTCCGGCGCCAAAACCAACCTGTCAGCTGGCGCTGCTGCCGCGCCGTCAGCGGCCACATGATTGACGGAAAGTCCCTGATGCGCGGCCTGCTGACCACCGGGGTCATCTGGTTGCACACGCATTGGCCCTTCGGCGGCACGTACCACTGGAACCCCGCTGACATCACGTATGATGATTTTGTAGCCCCAGAACCCGATGCCTGCGATCAAGGCCAGCGACATTGCCGCGCCCGCCCAATTCACCACCGATTGAAAAGAGATTTGCCGCTCCGGCGCAACGCTTTGCTGCGCGCTCTGCCCATATGCCATCGTCGCCTCTGTTCTCCAGCGATCGTTGTCGCCGGTTTGCTGCTCTTCACCGGCTCGGCTGAGTTTGATTCAGCGCATTTCTTGTGCCGGAGTTACTCCCAAGATACCAAGTCCTGACGAAATCACAACATTTACGACGCGCGCGAGGGCGATTTTTGCTTGTGATCCTGCGACATCTGCCTCGTCAAGGAAACGCAACTCTGGCTTTTCGTTGCCGCGATTCCAAAGTGAGTGCAGTTCACTGGCCAGATCGTATAGATAAAACGCCACCCGGTGCGGCTCATTTGTGCGCCCGGCAATCTCGACCAGACGCGGCCATTCGGCAATCTTTTTAGCGACAGAGATTTGCGCCTCGTCGCACAGTAATTCTAGCGGTGCAGATTTCAAGTCGGCGTCACTCACTGCAATGCCCGCCGCCTCAGCCTTACGCAACACAGAACAGACGCGCGCATGAGCGTATTGCACATAGAACACCGGGTTTTCTTTGGATTGCTCCAGCACCTTGTCGAAATCGAAATCAAGCGGTGCGTCGTTTTTACGGGTGAGCATAACAAATCGCGTCACGTCCGCACCAACCTGATCAACCACATCGCGTAGAGTTACAAAGGTCCCTGCCCGCTTGGACATCTTGAAGGGTTCGCCATCCTCGAAAAGCTTCACCAACTGGGTGAGCTTGATATCAAGCGGCACTTTGCCATCGGTAAGCGCGCTGACAGCGGCTTTCATCCTTTTGACATAGCCGCCGTGGTCTGCGCCAAAGATGTCGATAAGGGCATCAAAATCCCGGGAAATCTTATCGTAGTGATAGGCGATATCAGGCGCGAAATAGGTCCAGCTTCCGTCGGATTTCTTGATTGGACGATCAACATCATCGCCATGCTCGGTCGATCTGAAAAGTGTTTGCTCGCGCGGCTCCCAGTCCTCCGGCGTCTTGCCCTTGGGTGGCTCTAGCACGCCTTCATAGATCAGCCCCTTGTTCTCCAACGCCTCTAAAGTTTCTTCGATCCGACCTGTGCCATAGAGCGATTTCTCTGAGAAAAAGACATCCATCTTAATGCCGAGCGCGGCAAGATCGCCGCGGATCAGATCCATCATCGCGTGAGTGGCAAACTCACGCAACTCTGACAGCCAGACTTCCTCCGGTTGGTCGACGTAAGAGTCGCCCACCTTTTCCTTCAGCGCCTGACCAACAGGAACCAGATAATCACCCGGATAAGTGCCGTCCTCAAACGCCACGTTTTGACCATGCGCCTCCAGGTAGCGGAGATAGACTGACCGGGCGAGCGTATCGACCTGTCCGCCGCCATCGTTGATGTAATACTCACGCGTAACGTCATAGCCCACGTAGTCCAACAGGCTCGCTAGAGCGTCACCGAAAACGGCGCCCCGTGTATGGCCCACATGCAAAGGACCAGTTGGGTTGGCAGAGACGTATTCTACGTTCACCTTCTGCCCCGCCCCAATGTCGGAACGGCCAAAACCTTCCGGATCATCTAGGGCTGCGGAAACGATACTTTGCCAGATACCAGCGCCAAGACGAAGGTTCAGGAATCCTGGCCCGGCCACATCGGCACTTTCAATCCGCGGATCAGATGTCAGATGCTTGGCCAGCACCTCGGCGATATCGCGTGGCTTCATCCCTGCAGGCTTGGCTAGAACCATCGCAGCATTGGTCGCCATATCGCCATGTGCTGCATCTCGCGGCGGCTCTACCGCTACGTTGGCGAAATCAAGATCAGACGGCAAACTGCCTTCCGACTGCATTGCTTCCAGTACCTGAAGCACCTGCGCCCGTATCTCTGTAAAGAGGTTCATCTTCGCATCCACATGTTTCGCGCCGGTTTAACACCGGGGATGCGCGCGTCAATCAGAACCGGGTAGAACCGTAAGAAGAGAGCCACCAAACCGAGCGGAAGAGGACAAGAAAAGATTGTTTAAAAGGTCCTGAAACTGCTCCTTGCCGACAGCGTCCACACCACCTTTGGGTAAACGAAGACCATTGGCCGAAACATTTATTTGCGCGCATTCCTGCTGCAGCGCGCCAGCGAGGCTCTCACAAGACGCGCGAAAGGCATTTCTCGCGATCCCTCGTGGTTCCGGTTGATCTTCACACAGATAAACGACCTGGCCTTTGCACTCGCTCAAGGCGGGTGCCAAAGCATAGGTCAATCGTTCAATTGATTGTAAGGCTACAGCTGGTCGATCCTTGTAGCGCAAAAGTTGCCCGTGCACCAAAAGATCCAGCGGCTCCGCATCCCACACTTTACCCAGATGGCGACAATGCTTCGGGCGCGAGACATCCATTTCAAGTGTTTCGATGTGGTCGGGAAACTGTTTGGCGAGCGACGACGTAACGTCGGCGTCCACATCTACCACGATTACTCGAGAGTCTTTACTCGCAAATGACAAAGCTGCAGCAGCGCACACGTCATCCCCCACGCCCACGACCATTACGGTTGAGCGATTAGGTTTGTTGTCAAACACCTCAAACCCCCAAAACTACCACTTCCCGCGTTTGAGGTAGCACTGACATCTCTTGCGTTCAACAATAGTTGGCAAAATGTGGATAACTTTGTCTTCATCGACAGAGAAAACTCCGAAATCAGATGTACGTGCAACCATGCTAAACTCCGTCAGATTTAGAATCCCCCTGCGGCTGTGCTTTGAGCCTTGCATGCGCTTGAAGAGCAAATCGGTCTGTCATGCCGGCGATGTAGTCACACACAAGTCGGGCAAGCGTGGTTTCGTCCTTGGCCTTGGCAACATCGCTCTGCCAACGGTTTGGTAGGAACTCAGGATGTGTCAGATAGAATGGGAATAAGTCTTCTACGACATCGGTAACGCGTTTGCGCATTTCGACCACTTTGGGTGCACGATACATGCGGGCAAAAAGGAAATCGCGAATTTTGCGCAGGTCTTCCCACGTCGTCGGCGAAAAGCGTATGACAGGTCGTCCAAGATGCCGGACATCAGCACTGCTTTTTAGGTTCGCGTCACGCAGAACTTCAGTTGAGGTTTCGATGACATCCACGACCATGGCCCCAAAAACTCGGCGCAGCGCCTCATGACGTCGACGATACTCGTCCAGCCCAGGATGGGCGCGATCCACATCTTCGAAACACGGTCCGATTATCGGTAGCGTTTCCACGTCTTCCTCTTTGAACAGCCCTGCACGCAGGCCGTCGTGTAAATCATGATTGTTGTAGGCTATGTCATCGGCAAGTGCTGCCACCTGCGCTTCGGCACTTGCAAAGGTTTGTAGTTCAAGATCCTGGCAAGCATTGTAATCAGAAAGTGCGTAAGGCAGAGGCTCTTTTACCGGGCCGTTATGTTTTGCGATTCCCTCAAGCGTATCCCAAGTCAGATTGAGCCCATCAAACTCCGCATAATGCCTCTCCAGGGACGTCACAATACGTATGGCCTGTGCGTTATGGTCAAATCCTCCGTAAGGTTTCATCAGTTCGTTGAGCGCATCCTCACCGGTATGTCCAAACGGTGTGTGCCCAAGATCATGTGCCAAAGCCACTGCCTCAGTCAGCTCAATATTCAGCCCTAGCGCACCTGCAATCGTTCGCGCCACCTGCGCTACTTCGATGGAATGCGTTAGACGCGTACGAAAATAGTCGCCTTCATGTTCAACAAAGACCTGAGTTTTGTGTTTCAATCGACGAAATGCGCTGGAATGAATGATCCGATCGCGATCGCGCTGAAAGCACGAGCGAAAAGCGCTTTCCTCCTCTTCAACCAAACGCGGACCCGCTAACGCAGGATCAGCAGCATACGGGATATGCATCGCGAATTCCTTGTCGAACTGTCCCAGGTCTCCTATATTCGAAGCGCTAAGGCAAAGAAACCTTCGGAACCAAAGACATGCAACTTCCTCCGAGCGTCACAGAACGTGCTTTTGAGCGGCTGTCCGAGATAGGCGCAAGCGACCAGGGCCAGGCTCTGCGTATTGCTGTAGAGGGTGGTGGATGCTCCGGGTTTCAATATGAAATCAAGCTTGATGAACCAACCGACGACGACCTGGTGCTCGAAGGACAGGGTGAAAGGGTCGTCGTTGACAGCATCTCTTTGCCATTTTTGGCGGGCGCAACGATAGACTTTACAGAAGAACTGATCGGTGCGCGCTTTACGATCGAGAACCCGAACGCAACAAGCTCTTGCGGTTGCGGAACCTCTTTTTCGATTTAAAAATATATGCTTATAAGGCTTTATTAAACTATTCCGCAGGCACCGCCCGCTGCAAGCGTCGCGGCTGCGTCTGATCCCAAACGAGCCAGGCACCTGCAAGAATGACGAGAAATGCTCCTGCATAAACTTCTGGTCCGGGACGTTCACCAAACACCAAAACGCCAATTCCGACCATCCATAAAAACTGCAAGTTCATTAGAGGCGTAACGACGTAGGCCGGCAGCAAACGCAAAGCGCCTGCCAACACCCATCGTGCGACAAACAAAAGCAGCGCATAGCAAACAGCCAAAAGAACATCCGTAATTGGCATAGCTTGATATACAAAGGGCAACGCGATCAAAGCCACCATTCCGAGCGCAAGATAGGGGTAGAAAACTTGCATCAGAAGATTTCGATCACGCTGCCCAATGTATCTCGATGAAACCACAGAGATGGTGCCAAGAGCGGCGGCCGCAAAAGCAATGAGATGACCCCAAGACATGCTTTGTGTTCCTGACGGAAACAGGCAAGTCAGTCCGATGAGCCCAAGCGCAAGCGCACTACAAGACTGAATGCCAACGCGCTCGTTCAAAAAAACCGCCGACAAAAACGCAGCCATCATGGGGATGAGTGCTATGAAAATAAAAACATCCGCAAAAGGCAAAAGTCGGAATGCATAGTAAAACGCGAACGTCCCCGCGACTGTGGCAACCGTACGAACAGCCATAGCTCTTGGACATTTCGTTTTCACATTGAGTAATTGATGCGAGTGTACAGGTTGAATCAACAGACAAAACCCAGCGACAAGTAGACCAGACAAGGCAAAAAGTTGTGGCGCCGCGTAGGATGCGGCAAATTGTTTGGTGATCGCATCAGCGCCCGAAATCAAAAACGTATAGATTGCAGTGAGAACAACGCCGAAGAAAACCGTTTTGCGGAGTGATGCAGCGGTCATGCACGATCTCCTTGTAGTCGGCTCCGCGAAAATCCGGCAAAGAACGCGTCAAAATCTATCGCAGTTTCAGCCGCAGCCACCATTTCGCGCGCCTCGACCGAAAGCAGACCGTCGAGTACACGGCGCATCGCAGGCCAGTTCGGCAAGCGCGCGCCGTCCATACGGTACATGCACTCAGAAATCTCTCGCAAAGGGACGCGTTCGTTTTTTGGCGCGCTGAAATAGAGCGGGCCTTCGGGTATTGTTTCCTTAAAGCCGTCGCCCTCTGCCAAATCAGCGAACCAGTTGACCATAAAGTAAGGATGATAATCATCACCAATCCAGGCCAGGCTATTTGGTTTCAACCGAAACGTCGATTTCTGTTCGTGTAGCCAATCCTCCCAGATCGCAGGCGGCGTGTGCCCAGCGAAGCGCAAAGCAATACAAATCTCCGCTAGAAGGTCGATGTTCAATTCAAGAAAAGCCAACGTGCCGGCAAAATGCAGGCTATCTATGCAGGCCTCGGGCAGTCTTGGTGCTTTATGCCCGTATTGCGACAAGTAGAACACTATATGCGTAAGTTCATACGCCGCTTTCTTGTTTGGTAGCGCAAAGGTTTCACGCCGCGCCGTGAATGCGCGCAATCGGTCATCAAGCCCTGTATCACCAGAAATCGGATCACGCCCGCGTCTTTGGCAAAGGCGGCGCGCCTCGGCGCGCTGCAGATCGGAAAGCTCAGCCTCAACCAAGCCCTCACTGATAACCCAATCAACCGCATGTTCGGCCCTTCCGCCGTCGAGGCCCAAATCTTCGAGATCAAGGCAAATCGACAGGAAAAACCTGTAGTACTGCGGGAAAAAACCGAGCCGTGTATCCAAGGCGTCGTAGAGTGACGTCAACGGATCCAGAGTGTCCGGCGCAACTGTCTTTTCAAGACTATGAAGGATGTTGAGTAGCTCTGCGTTTTCTTTCAACCAAAACACATCATCCGGTTTACGTCGTTCTGAGGCAAAGCGCTGCATAAGCGCCTCCAGACGATGTGTTTGCGTGGGTTGGCGGAACGGAATGTTGAGAGGGATGACATAACCCATGCATTTGTGTCCTTCAGTTTCCGTTCCGCCGCTTTTTCTCAGAGGCTAGAAGTGAACACGCCGACCGCGTCGCCCTCTTCCACTTCCGCCTTGGTTGGTGTCAGGCTAGAAGTGAACGCCTCCACCTTTTCCCCCGTGGTCACGTCAGAACTGGCAATCGGTCCCAAGCTGGAAGTAAAAAGCTCCACCGCGTCACCACGGTTCGCATCTCCTGTCCTTGCTGGTGCAAGGCTGGAGGTAAATGCTTCAACTTTTTCGCCTGCATAGGTATCGGCCGCAGATGATGGGGTTAGGCTGGACGTGAACATTTCCGTGCTTTCCCCCATCAAAGCATCGCCAGACGCGGTTGGAGAAAGCGAAGAAGTGAACGCCTCGACCGCAGTACCTTCGTGCAGGCTTACCTCATTCTCAGGTGTGAATTTCGTAGTGATTTCTGTCTTGCGTAGTGCTGACATTAGCGGACTCCCGTGAAAGGTTAATGTGCTAAAATCGTTACACGCTTAAATTGTTTCGCCAATCCTTTTTTTATGACATTTCGGTTATCCACAGCCCAAATTACGTACACGAGGAAAACGATCTTGCCCTTTTTTTTTGAGCGGATTTTAAGACACGAACTGTATCAAAAAAAAGATATCCACATGCAAATTTCGACCCTCTTTTTAGGCTGAGGAGTAAATTATTTTCCCGAATCAACTTAAAAGTGTGCGGCAAAAACCATGATCCAAGCCACGGCTTGCCACCGTCGAAGCCGTGCGCAATAGATACTGCAAAAGCGAGGATCCCTTTGAAATTTGCAAGCTTCAATATCAACGGAATTAAGGCAAGATTGCCCGCTTTGACCGAGTGGATTGATGAGACTTCTCCTGATGTCGTGATCCTTCAAGAGATAAAGTCGGTCGATGAGGCGTTTCCAAGAGACGAATTTGAGGAACGTGGGTACCAAGTCGAAACTCATGGGCAAAAGAGCTTCAACGGTGTGGCCTTGCTGTCCAAATCACCATTGGAGGATGTCAAGCCCGGTTTGCCAGGAGATGATAGCGACGAACAAGCGCGTTGGATAGAGGCCACGGTCGTCGGAAACAAAGACGCCATACGCATTTGCGGGCTTTACCTGCCCAATGGCAACCCGACGCCCGGCTCCAAATATGATTACAAACTAGCGTGGATGGAGCGCTTGCAGGCACGTGCAGAGGAATTGCTAAGCCTGGAAGAGCCGTTCTTTATGGCCGGTGACTATAACATCATCCCGCAAGACGAGGATGCAGCGCGACCAGATGCCTGGAGAACAGATGCGCTAGCCTTGCCAGAAAGCCGAGCGGCTTATCGTCAGTTGGTAAATCTTGGACTAACAGATGCATTCCGCACCCGTTTTCACGGTGCCGGGCACTATACGTTTTGGGATTATCAAGCCGGGGCCTGGAACCGCGATGATGGAATTCGCATCGATCACTTTCTGCTGTCACCGCAAGCGGCCGATCTGATGACCGAATGCGGTATCGACAAAGCTATTCGCGGGCGTGAGAAGCCCTCTGACCACGTGCCGATCTGGGTCGAGTTTGATTTGTAATAGAGGGTTGGTTTTCGCCCGCCCTACATTTGCGTCACATCATGACGATATAGCCAATCGAACTGACGCGTGAATATACTTGGCGCTATCAAACCACCTAATTGTAACGCTCTATGCGCCGCCCATCTTATGGGGGGCATGGAAAGGTGGTACTTCTTAGCATTGTTGCGCGCCGCATTAACTACCCGTCCGACACGGGCATTTCGTGCAGACTGATATCGCGCTAGCGCTTGTGTAAGGTCACGTTCCGCCACAACATACGAGGTTAGAACCCAGGCATCTTCTAATGCCATATTCGCTCCCTGCGCCAAGAATGGAAGCATCGGATGCGCGGCATCACCTAGCAGGGCGACATGGCCTTTGTGCCACCGTTCCGCGACGGGGTGTAGAAACAAACCCCACAGATTAGGCTCCTCGACGAGCGCGAGCAGATCACGCACTTCTGGACCAAAATCCGCGAATGCCTGTCTTAACCGGTCCGGCCGATCTGTCTGGCTCCAACTGTCAGAAGCCCATTCCGTGCGCTCCTGCACGGCGACAATATTGCGCTCTGTCCCACCGCGCAGCGGGTAGCTCACCAAATGCCGATGCGCGCCCATATAAAGATAAATCTGGTTCTCACTGCCCTTATTGGGCACCACTGCGCGCCAGGCCACCTGCCCGCTGAATTCTGGTTCAGACGCGCCGTTCAAAAGCGCGCGTGCGATGGAATGCACACCATCTGCCGCTATGATCAGATCTGCCTTCGGCTTTGTTCCGTCCTTGAGGTGGAGGCCAGGCTCATCGAACGAAATCATTTCGACGTTACTTGCGGTCTTCACAGTCACACCGGCTGTTTCTGCAGCCTTAATGAGAATAGCAATGAGATCAGCGCGATGCAGGAGGTGGTACGCCCCTGCCCCATATCGAGCTAGATCAAGACGCAGCACTGTATGCTCACGATGGTTCTTCAAAACCACCGCATCTGCCCGAACAGCGGCATTTTCGACTGCATCACCCAACCCCAAAGCGCGCAAAACCGCAAATCCATTCGGGCTTATTTGAATACCTGCACCAACTTCGGAAATCACAGGTGCTTGTTCATAAACTGTCACCTGAGCGCCGCGCTGTGCTAACGCCAGCGCAGATGCGAGCCCGCCGATGCCCGCGCCGATAACAGCCACGTCTAAGCTTTTTGTTTCCATGACACCTGTCTGGGACGAAAAACGCCGGAGCAAAAGCCCCGGCGTCCTAATTCTGTTGCCATGTGTCTGACGATCAATCGTCGCGATGCACCTTTTCGCGCCGCTCATGACGCTCCTGAGCCTCAAGGCTCATGGTGGCAATCGGGCGGGCATCCAAGCGTTTCAAGCTGATCGGCTCGCCGGTCACTTCGCAGTAACCGTACTCACCCTCGTCTATACGACGCAGCGCTGAGTCGATTTTCGCAACCAGTTTCCGTTGGCGATCTCTTGTCCGCAGCTCCAGAGCACGGTCTGTCTCTTCGCTGGCTCGGTCCGCCACATCAGGAATCGCACGCGTGCTGTCTTGCAGGCCTTCAATCGTATCCCGGCTGTCTTCGAGAAGTTCGCTTTTCCAGTGAAGCAGTTTGCGTCGGAAATACTCTACCTGACGTTCATTCATAAATGGCTCATCTTCTGCCGGGGTGTAATCCTCAGCAAGAAACACTTCCGCTTTCATATTATCTCCCTCAATTATGTCCGTGTCTGTCATCACCGTTTCTCCAGACCGACATCTTGAGCGTGCGTTTACACACTCAAATGACGATTGTCACTACACAAATACCTATCGTTGCAGTGAAAAAAACAAGATAGTAGGAATTTGCTTAACGACGCTGCACTGAGCATTCAAAAGGCTAGACAAAATGAAATTCGAAGGCACAGAGGCCTATATCGCAACAGATGATCTGACGATCGCGGTCAACGCGGCAGTCACGTTGGAACGCCCATTGCTTGTCAAAGGCGAACCAGGCACCGGCAAAACCGAACTGGCCCGTCAGGTGGCATCGGCACTTGGTTTGAATCTGATCGAATGGAATATCAAATCGACCACCAAGGCACAGCAAGGTCTATACGAATACGACGCGGTGTCGCGCCTCAGAGATAGCCAGCTGGGCGAAGAGCGCGTGCATGACGTGTCAAACTACATTCGCAAAGGAAAGCTTTGGCAAGCGTTTGAGGCCGAAGAAAAACTCGTTCTTCTGATCGATGAGATCGACAAAGCAGATATCGAGTTCCCAAACGACCTTTTGCAAGAACTCGATCGAATGGAGTTCCACGTTTACGAAACAGGCGAAACCGTGATCGCCAAGCATCGTCCGGTTGTGATCATAACGTCCAATAATGAAAAAGAGTTGCCTGATGCATTTCTTCGGCGCTGTTTCTTTCATTACATCCGTTTTCCTGATCCCGATACAATGAAGCGTATTGTCGAGGTCCACCACCCAGGCATCAAAGATCAACTGCTGACTGAAGCTTTGACACAGTTCTATGAAATACGAGAGCAATCCGGCTTGAAAAAGAAGCCATCCACGTCGGAGGTACTGGATTGGTTAAAACTGATTCTTGCAGAAGACTTGAAGACAGAGGACTTAAAACGGTCTGGTGCAGATGCATTGCCCCGCCTGCACGGAGCGCTGCTTAAAAATGAACAAGATGTTCATCTTTTTGAACGCCTGGCGTTTATGGCAAGACGTGAACGCTGAACATGCCCAAATAGTGATTGTGGTTAAGCCCGCTTTAACAAAGAATCGGCAGTAAGTCGTATCGGTGAGTCATCACGCTGTTGCGTTTTGGCCAGGGCACGAAACTAGTCTACGTAAAGCGTATGATTGCAAGGACGCAAATGTTGAAAAAAGCTCTAAGTTCGTCCTATACATACATTTTGTACGATTCCCTCAACCCTAAGGCTTCGTGGGTGTAGGCGTCGCATGCTGTTTGAGGGATCGATGAGACGTATTTTATTTCCGATTGCATTGCTGCTGGCGGCCTGTTCCGCAGAGGTTGCAACGGAGACGCCATCTCGATTAGCGACCAACGCCGCGCCTAACCTGCCTCCAATCAAATCGTTTGGAACACCAAACCCAGTCGCACCTGCCCGCTCCAACAGAGACATTGCTCGAGATTTCTTGCAATTGGCATTCGAGTTGGAGTCTGGAAGAGAGCTGCCAACGCTGTCGCGCTTTGAGGGGCCGATCAGTGTTCGCCTGACCGGTACGCCTCCACCCAGTTTGAATCAGGATCTCAATCGACTGATTAAACGTCTACGCCGCGAAGCAAAGATCGATATTTCCCGCGCAGCTGGACCAGATGCGAACATAACGATCGAGGCGGTCAGTCGCGCCCAAATTCGCAGACATCTGCCAAAAGCAGCCTGTTTTGTCGTACCGAACATCGAAAAACTCTCGGAGTATCGCAAAGCGCGAAACACACGTGCGACCAATTGGAGCTTAATCAAGCAGCGCGCAAAGATCGCGATCTTTGTGCCAAACGATGTCTCTCCACAAGAAGTCCGCGACTGCTTGCATGAAGAGCTTGCGCAAGCACTGGGTCCATTGAACGACCTCTACCGTCTTTCTGACAGTGTTTTTAATGATGACAACGTGCATACTGTCCTGACCGGGTTCGATATGCTGATCCTGCGAACGTATTATTCGCCCCAGCTTCGCGCCGGAATGACGCGCACAGAGGTGGCGAGCCGACTGCCTGGCATCCTGGCGCGGCTCAATCCCGCTGGAGAACGTTTTGCTTCTCGACCAGCAACCCAGACCCCACGCGCTTGGGTCAACGCCGTCCAGGCCGCGCTTGGTCCAGGAACGCGCTTTCGTCAACGGCTCCAAGCCGGAAGCACCGCGCTCAACATTGCAAAGTCTCAGAATTGGACCGATCACCGTCGGGCGTTTTCGCATTTCATTATGGGCCGTTTGACCCAAGCCGGAGAGCCAGAAATCGCGCGCAAGCATTTCCTCCTGGCGGAAAAATTTTATCGACTAACGCCAGGCACGGAACTCCACCGTGCTTATTCCGCTTCGCAATTAGCTGCTTACGCGGTCAATGCCGGAGATGGAGAAAAAGCACTCGCCATCCTCGGACCACATTTAGCGACCGCGCAGCGATTTGAAAACGCGGCACTTCTTGCAACGCTTTTATTGCTGAGAGCGGAAGCGCTCGAATTGTCTGGACGCTTTTCAGAGGCTCAGACCATACGACTGGACAGTGTCGGCTGGGCAAGGTACGGGTTCGGCGATGATTGGGCCGTGCGCGCGAAAGCCAGCGAAATTTCGTCGCTCAGCCGGGATAACGAGCCAAACGGGTAGATCATGATCGTAGCTTTCGGGGCTATTTTAGGCGCCAGTCTGGGCGCCTTTACCGCTTATCGGCGTAAAGGAAATCTTGCCGACGTTCTGCAATATGCATTCGTTTACTTTTTGATCTTCACCATGCTTGCGGTATTCGTGAACCTCGGCTTGCAACGCATAGGCGTCTAAGGCGTGTTCCTCCCATTTTTTGATAACCTGCGAAGCGCTGGCCTACCCGTTTCGTTGCGGGAGTACCTGACCTTTCTTGAGGCGATGCGCACCGGTATTGTGACCTATGACATCGAAGGGTTTTATTATCTGGCGCGCAGCGCGATGGTTAAAGACGAACGTCTTATCGACAGGTTTGACCGCGCTTTTGCCGCGAGTTTTGAAGGTTTAGAGAGCATAAGTAGCGACCAAGTACTTGAAGCTATGGACCTTCCCAGAGAATGGCTTGAAAAAATGGCCGAAAAGCACCTCAGCGCCGAAGAGAAGGCCGAGATTGAGGCCTTGGGCGGATTTGACAAGCTGATGGAGACCCTCAAGGAGCGCCTGAAGGAGCAACAGGGACGCCATCAGGGCGGCAATAAATGGATCGGCACGGCGGGCACCTCTCCTTTTGGCGCTTACGGCTATAATCCCGAAGGCGTGCGCATCGGCCAAGACAGCAGCCGCCACCAGCGTGCAGTAAAGGTCTGGGACAAACGCGAATTTCGCAATTTCGACGACACGGTCGAATTGGGCACGCGCAATATCAAAGTTGCTTTGAAACGTCTGCGTCGATGGGCCCGTGACGGGGCTGATGATGAACTTGATCTTGACGGCACGATCCGCGCCACGGCAGAGCATGGGTATCTGGATGTGAAAACTCGGCCCGAGCGACGCAATGCCGTTAAGGTTTTGCTGTTTCTGGATGTCGGCGGCTCGATGGACCCTTACATTCGTATGGTTGAGGAGCTGTTCTCTGCTGCGCGGGCAGAATTCAAGCATCTGGAGTATTTTTATTTTCACAACTGCCTTTATGAGGGCGTTTGGCGAGACAATCGCCGTCGCTGGGGCGAAAAGATACCTACCGACGAAGTGCTGCGCACCTATGGATCTGATTATAAATGTATTTTCGTGGGCGACGCGTCAATGTCACCCTATGAGATCGCCTTTGCCGGTGGCGCCAATGAACATTGGAACGAAGAAGCGGGGCAGGTCTGGCTCGACCGCGCCCGCCAGCAATGGCCGGATAATCTCTGGCTCAATCCGGTGCGCGAAAGCCATTGGGGCTACACGCAATCGATCCACATGATCCGCGAGATTTTCGAGGATCGGATGGTGCCAATGACGCTGAGCGGGATTGAAAAAGGCATGAAATTGCTCGGACGGTGATCGCGAGAGGTCATCCGCCGAAGGTGTTGCTTCAAGGTAGACAATCCCTCGCCGCCATGAGACAGCG